>NZ_OZ245767.1:5274158-5629987 GCF_965227665.1 Reyranella sp. | reverse complement strand
CGCTCGACCCCCAGCCGCGAGACGCCCTGTTGCGGCCGGAACAGCAGGGACCGCCCTGCCCCCAACATCTCGTTCGTCCTCGCGAAAGATCCGGCCACGGCTTCCTCCTCAACTGTATGTTCATGATATGTTCTCCCCTTCATGGAGGCAAGGGGCCGGGCCGTCACTGAAACATTTGATACGATGGGTCATGCGAATTCGCGGATTCTACGAACTGGGCCATGCGCTCGACATCCTCGACGGCGAGAGCCACGGCTTCGCGCCGGCCGATATCGAGAGGGTCGAGCGCTATTGGGCGTACGGCGACATGCACGACAGCACGGCAGGGTTCGTCCTGCGGCTGCACGACGGTCGCCGGGCCTATGGCGAGTTCGTGCACTGGCACGGCTTCGAGCAGGACGAGGATTTTCGGATCGACGTAGAGATGCTGGAAGGCGACGAGATCCCCGCCACGCCCCTGCGCGAGCCGATCGACCCTTCGGCGCCCTGGCCGCCCGGCGGCTGGTCAGACGAGACGGCGCATCTTGATCGCCTTCTCGCCAGCGGCCGCGGCGACTGACCTCGCCCCGCTGGCGAGGTTACTTCTTCTCCCGGTCATAATAGTCGACCGTGTTCTCCGCGCGGAACATCTTCCAGAGCTTCGTGGAATCGCCATTGCCGGCAACGATCGAGATCTTGCCGGAATCCGGATACTCGCAGGCATCGACCGGGACGCGGGTCGACACGGCGAGATAGCGCATCGTCTCCGTGCCGGTGTTGATGATCTGGTGCGCCACGTCGGCGCCGCCGGGTGGGCAGGCAATGACGTCGTGCCGCCGGATCGGATGGCGCTCGTCGCCGAACCGGAGTTCGCCCTCGCCCTCCAGGATGAGGAACATCTCCTCCTCACCGTGGTGGCTGTGAAACGGGCATTGGGCCTTGCCGGGCGGCAGGACCGTGAGGTTGTAGCCGAGGTTCCGGGCGCCGATCCCGTCGCTGAACCGGGCGCGGCGGGAGGTGTGGAGGCCGTCCTCCTCGACGTCGTCGAACGTCACGTCGTCGAGGTTCGCGATCGGCTTCACCATGCCCGCCTCCGGCTCGAGGGTTGCTCTTACTTGACGGTGATCTCCGCGCCGCCCAGCCCGACGAACTCGGTCTTGGCAACGCCGGCGCCCGGCAGGAACTGCGGCGGGTGCACCGAGCCGGTCAGGATCATGTCGCCGGCCTTCAGCTGCTTGCCGTTGGCGATCAGCTTGTTGGCGAGCCAGGCGAGCGAGATCATCGCACCGCCCATCACGTTGCTGCCGGGACCGGCGCCGATCTCCTTGCCCTCGAACTCGGAGCGGCCCTTCACGTTGGCGAAGTCGGTCTTCTGCCAGTCCTTGATCTCGGTGCCGACGATGCAGGCGGCCTGCAGCACGTCATCCGCAATGCGGCCCGGGCCACCCAGCTTGGAGGCGTCGCCGTAGCGGTTCTCGACCACTTCCATGCCGCAATAGAGGTTGGACACGAAGTCCTGGATCGACTGGGCGGTGTATTCCGTGCCGGCCGGCACGTCCTTGGCCACGCGCGCGACCATCTCGCACTCGACGCCGGCCTTGAGCGGCCAGCCCTTTTCGAACACCGCGCCGCTCTGCTTGATGCCGCTGGTATAGATGCCGGCAAAGGCCGGGCCCGAGAGCTTCAGCGGCTCGTACTGGGCCGGAACGGCGAAGGCGACCTTCCAGCCGGCAAGCTTCCAGCCGGCGGCCTCGAGCTTGTCGTGGACCGCGAACTGGACCTTGTAGGCATCGGCCTCGGAGAGGCTCGCCGTGGCATCCGCAAGCCAGTCCATCGTCGTCTTCGAGCAGCGGCCTTCGACGATACGGTCGGCGAGTGCGGCGATTTCCTTGGCGTCCACGGCATTTCTCCCTTTGATCTGGCGTCGCGCTTTTTACTGCCCCGCGACGCAAGTTCAAAGCTCATGTTCCTCTCCGCCCGCGCCAGCGGGGGGAGAGGAACATGAGAGCAGGCCTGACGGCTACGCCGCCTTCGCCGGCTGGTACTTGCCGTAGAAGCTTTCGCCCTTGGCGGCCATGTCGCGCAGCAGCTTCGGCACCTCGAACTGGGCGCCGTACTTCTTGGCGAACGCGTCGCACTCGGCGACGAACGCCTTGATGCCGACCTGGTCGATCAGGCTGATCGCCCCGCCGGTCTGCGGCGCGAAACCCAGGCCCATGATCGAGCCGACGTCGCCGTCCTGCGGGTTGGTGAGCACGTTGCTTTCGAGGCAACGCGCGGTGTCGACCGCCTGCACGTAGAGCAGGCGCTTCTTGATCTCGTCCTCCTTGGCGCGCTTGTCCTCGCCCTCGCCGTAGAGCAGCGCCGGATCGGCCGGAAAGTACTTCTCCAGCTCCGGCCACAGGCGCTTCTTGCCGTCGGCCGGATACTCGTAGAAGCCCTTGCCGTTCTTGCGGCCGAAGCGCTCCAGCTTCTTGACCATCAGCTCGAGGATGTCCTCGGTGCCGGCGCCCTCGAACTTCTGGCCGGAAGCCTCGGCGTCGCGCCGGGTCTGGTCCATGATCTTCCACGACAGGTCGATGGCGACCTCGTCGTTGAGCGACAGCGGGCCCACCGGCATGCCGGCGTAGCGCGCGCAGTTCTCGATCATGGCGGCCGGGATGCCCTCCTTCAGCATGCGATGGCCTTCGCTGATGAAGGCGCCGCAGACGCGGGAGGTGAAGAAGCCGCGGCTGTCGTTCACGACGATCGGCGTCTTGCGGATCTTCTGGACGAAGTCGAGCGCTCGCGCGAGCGTCTCCTGCGAGGTCTTCTGGCCGACGATGATCTCGACCAGCGGCATCTTCTCGACCGGCGAGAAGAAATGCAGGCCGATGAACTGGTCCGGCCGCGACGAGGCTTCGGCGAGACCGGTGATCGGCAAGGTCGAGGTGTTCGACGCGAACACCGCGGTCTTGGGCAGCGCGGCCTCGGCCTTCTTGGTGGCCTCGGCCTTCACTTCGCGATTCTCGAACACCGCCTCGATCACGAGGTCGCAATCGGCGAGCGCGCCGAAGTCCGGCGTCGCCGTGACCTTGGCCAGCATGGCGTCGGCCTTCGCCTGGTCGAGGCGCTTGCGCTTCACCAGCTTGGCGAGTTCATCGGCGATATGCGCCTTGCCCTTGTCGGCCGCGGCCTGGTCACGGTCGATCAGCACGATGTCGAGGCCGGCCTGCACCGAGACGGTGGCAATGCCCGCGCCCATCAGGCCGGCACCGAGCACGCCGATCTTCTTGTATTCCTGCTTCGGCACGCCCTTGGGCCGGCGAACCAGCTTGTTGGCTTCCTGCAGGCCGAAGAACAGCGTGCGGATCATGCTCTTGGCGACGGGATCGCGCAGCAGCGAGACGAAGTAGCGCGTCTCGACGCGAAGGCCGGCATCGAACGGCAGCTGCAGGCCTTCGTAGACGCAGCTCATGATCGCCTTCGGCGCCGGATAGACGCCGTTGGTCTTGCCGCGCACCATGGCGCTGCCACCGATGAAGGTCATGACGCCCGGCGGGCTCCAGACCTGGCCACCGGGGAAGCCCGGCACCTTGAAGCCCTTGCGGTCCCATGGCTGCACGGCGCGGCCGTCGATCGCCTTGGCGCCCTTGCCGGCATATTCCGGCACGACCTGCTCGGTCGCCGGCGCCACGAGCCAGGCCTTGGCGCGGGCCAGCAGCTCGCCCGCCGGCACGACCTCGTGGATCAGGCCGAGGCCCTTGGCGGCGTCGACCGTGAGGTCCTTGCCTTCGAGCAGGATGGGCGCCGCGTTCTGGACGCCGATCAGGCGCGGAATGCGCTGTGTGCCGCCGCCGCCCGGCAGCAGGCCGATCTTGACCTCGGGCTGGCCGACCTTGGTCTTCGGGTTGGCCGCGGCGATGCGGTAGTGGGTGGCGAGGCAGATCTCGAAGCCGCCGCCCAGCGCTGTGCCGTTGATCGCGGCCACGATCGGCTTGCCGCCGGTCTCCTGGCGGCGGAACATCTTCTGCAGCTGGCTGAACTGCTCCATCAGCTTCGAAGCGTCGGACGTGTCGAGGCTCAGGATCATCTCGAGGTCGGCACCGGCGATGAAGCTGTCCTTGCCCGAGGTGATGATGATGCCCTTGACCTTCTCGTCCTTCAGGGCGGTCTCGAGCGCCCCGGCATAGGCCGTCATCGAGGCCTCGTTGAGCACGTTCATCGCGCGGTTCGGCATGTCCCAGGTGATGGTGGCGATGCCGTCGCTGTCGACGTTGTAGTTGATCATTTGTCGTTCTCCATAGCTTGGAGCCTTGGTCGTCCTGAGCGAAGCGAAGGACCTTGCCTCGCTCCAAAGGACTCCACTGGCATTGGCGTTAGATCCTTCGGCTACGCCTCAGGATGACAAAAGCCCTCAGACGCGCTCGATGATGGTGGCGGTGCCCATGCCGCCGCCGACGCAGAGCGTGGCGAGGCCGGTCGAGAGGTTGCGGCGCTCGAGCTCGTCGAGCAGCGTGCCCAGGATCATCGCGCCGGTGGCGCCCAGCGGATGGCCCATGGCGATGGCGCCGCCGTTCACGTTGATCTTGTCGTGCGGCATCTTAAGGATCTGCATGTAGCGCAGCACGACGGCGGCGAAGGCCTCGTTCAGCTCGAACAGGTCGATGTCGCCCACCGACATGCCGGCGCGCTTCAGCGCCTTCTCCGAGGCCGGCGCCGGGCCGGTCAGCATGATCGCCGGCTCCGAGCCGATCGAGGCGAAGGAGCGGATGCGGGCGCGCGGCTTGAGGCCCGCCTTCTCGCCGAACTCCTTGGAACCCACCAGGATCGCGGCGGCGCCGTCGACGATGCCCGACGAATTGCCGGCATGGTGGACGTGATGGATCTTCTCGACCTCGGGATAGCGCTGCTGCGCCACCGCGTTGAAGCCGGGCATCATCTCGCCCTGCATCTTGAAGCTGGGCTCCAGCGCGGCCAGCGTCTGCATGGTCGTGGTCGGACGCAGGAACTCGTCATGGGCCAGCAGCTCGATGCCGTTCTGGTCGCGCACCGGCACGATCGACTTCTTGAAGTAGCCGGCGTCCCAGGCGGCCTTCGCGCGCCGCTGCGACTCGACGGCATAGCTGTCGACGTCGTCGCGGCTCATGCCGTACTTGGTGGCGATCAGGTCGGCCGAAACGCCCTGCGGCACGAAGTACATCGGGATCGCCACGGCCGGATCGACCGCCCAGGCGCCGCCGTCCGAGCCCATCGGCACGCGGCTCATGCTCTCGACACCGCCGCCGATCGCGGCCTGGCTCTGGCCCGACATGACCTGCGCCGCCGCCATGTTGGTGGCTTCGAGGCCCGAGGCGCAGAAGCGGTTGATCTGCACGCCCGAGACGGTCTCGGCATAGCCCGCCATCACCGACGCGGTGCGCGCGATGTCGGCGCCCTGCTCGCCGATCGGCATGACGCAGCCCAGCACGATGTCGTCGACCAGGTGCGTGTCGAGATTGTTGCGGTCACGCACGGCCTGCAGCGCGGTCACGGCCAGGCGCACCGGCGTCACCTCGTGCAGCGAACCATCCTTGCGTCCCTTTCCGCGCGGCGTGCGGACGGCGTCGTAGATATATGCGTCGGTCATGTCGGTCTCCTATTCGATAGTTCAGATTACCCTTTGACCTCACCCTGAGGAGCGGTCCCCCTCGAATACCTCGGGGTAAACTCCGGACCGCGTCTCGAAGGGTGGGAACCAGTCTTGATGTTGCCCATCCTTCGAGACGCCGCGCGAAGCGCGGCTCCTCAGGATGAGGTTGTTTGTTAGAGCGTCCGTCCAATGAGTTCCTTCATGATCTCGTTGGTGCCGCCGTAGATCTTCTGCACGCGGGCGTCGGCGTAGAGGCGGGCGATCGGGTACTCCCACATGTAGCCGTAGCCGCCGTGGAACTGCAGGCACTCGTCGATCAGCTCGCACTGCAGCTCGGTCGTCCAGTACTTGGCCATCGCCGCGGTCGCGACGTCGAGTTCGCCCTTGAGGTGCTTGGCCACGCAATCGTCGACGAAGACGCGCGCGATATGGGCCTTGGTCTTGAGTTCGGCCAGCTTGAAGCGCGTGTTCTGGAAATCGATGATCTGCTTTCCGAACGCCTTGCGCTCCTTCACATAGGCCAGCGTGTGCTCCAGCGCCGCCTCGATGGCCGCCACCGCCTGGATGGCGATGACCAGCCGCTCCTGCGGAAGCTGCTGCATCAGCTGGACGAAGCCCATGCCCGGCCCGCCCAACAGATGATCCGCCGGCACGCGCACGTCCTGGAAGAACAGCTCCGACGTGTCCTGCGCCTTCATGCCGATCTTCTCGAGATTGCGGCCGCGCTTGAAGCCTTCGGTCCTGGTTTCGACGGCGATCAGCGACGTGCCCTTGGCGCCGAGCGTGGGATCGGTCTTGGCGACCACGATCACCAGGTCGGCGAGCTGGCCGTTGGTGATGAAGGTCTTGGAACCGTTGATGACCCAGTGGTTGCCGTCCATCACGGCCGTCGTCTTCACCGCCTGCAGGTCAGAGCCGGTGCCCGGTTCGGTCATGGCGATGGCCGTGACCAGCTCGCCGGAACAGGCCTTGGGGATCCACTTCTTCTTCTGCTCCTCGGTGCCGTAATGGAGCAGATAGGGAACCACGATGTCGTTGTGCAGCGAGAAGGCCGGCCCGGAGGCGAGCGCCCGGCCCTGCTCCTCGATCATGATGGCGCTGTAGAGGAAATCCGCGCCCGCGCCGCCATAGGCCTCGGGCATGGTCATGCCCAGAAGCCCCTGCTCGCCCGCCTTGCGCCACAGCTCGCGCGGCACGATCCCCTCCTCTTCCCACTTCATGTGGAACGGGGTCACTTCCTTCTCGAAGAAGCGCCGGCAGGTCTCACGAAACATCTGGTGTTCAGGCGTGTAATGCGCGGCCAGAGCGGCAGTCACAGGCATCGTCCTCCAACGATCAGGATGGTCAGTCTTCTTGAAGGGACTGTGGGCCGCCGGCGGTTCGTCCGCCAGCCCAAGGTAGGTAGTTTACCTTTACGTAAACGTCAACGGCGGTTAGGAGGGTGACGATGACCATCGAAAATGAAGAGCAGCTCGAGAAGCTGCGCATCATCGGCAGGCTGGTGGCCCGCACCCTCACCGCCATGGGCGCGGCACTGGAGCCCGGCATGACGACCAGGGAACTGGACGATCTCGGGCGCGCCTTGCTCGAGAAGGAAGGTGCACGCTCCGCCCCCGAAGTCACCTACGGGTTTCCGGGCGCGACCTGCATTTCGGTGGGCCCCGACTGCGCCCACGGCATCCCGGACGACACAGTCATCAAGGCCGGCGACCTGATCAACATCGACGTCTCGGCCGAGCTGGACGGCTATTTCGGCGATACCGGCGCGAGCTTCGCCGTCCCGCCCACCAGCCCGCGCATCGAGCGCCTCTGCGAGGATGGAAGGCGCGCCATGTGGGCCGGCATCCG
Source organism: Reyranella sp. (assembly GCF_965227665.1). Taxonomy (GTDB): domain Bacteria; phylum Pseudomonadota; class Alphaproteobacteria; order Reyranellales; family Reyranellaceae; genus Reyranella. The sequence goes on along the minus strand of NZ_OZ245767.1, from coordinate 5,622,549 downwards.
GGCGGTGAAACCGGGCGTCCGGTTGAACGAGATCGGGCGGTCGATCGAGACCTTCGCGCAGAAGAACGGCTACAGCCTGATCCGTAATCTGGCGAGCCACGGCGTCGGACGCTCGCTGCACGACGAGCCGTCGGAAATCCCCACCTGGTACGAGAAGCACGACCGCCGGAAGATCACGGAAGGCCTGGTCTTCACGATCGAGCCGTTCCTGTCGCTGGGCGCGGACCATGTCGAAGAAATGGACGATGGTTGGACGCTGCGCCCGCCCCTGCGCGAGGCCACGGTGCAGTACGAGCACACGCTGGTCGCGACACGCCGCGGGCCGCTGATCCTGACCTTGGCCTGATTATTTGACCGTTGGGCAGAGTCGCGACGGCAGCCGCGAATCGCAGACGCTGACGCTCTCGATGTACTTCTTCATCGTCTCGAATTGCTCGCGCGTCGGCACCGATCGCACGGCGCGCTGTACGACGTAGAAACTGTCGTTGCCCTTGATCGCCGTCAGCATCGTGGTCTCCGGCTTGCCGGTCGACGCCAGCAGCGGACACCGCAGCAGGATCGAGGCAGCGTCGTAGCCGTTCGCCTTGCCCGTCGCGACTTGCGACGCGGTGCTGCCCTTGCAGGCGCCCGCCCATTGTTGCTGCATCGCGCCGAGAAACGGCGCCGGCTGCAGGTCCTTGCGGCTGAGGAACACCTGGACCGTGACCATCTCGGTCCAGTTCTGCACCGTCTCGCCCGTCGGGATGAACTCCTGCATGTTCATCCCGTTCTTCGAGTCCTTGAAGCCGAGCTTGAAGCCCTGCGGCATCCCCACGAGCAGGTTCTCGTTCTTGAGCTGCTGGGCGTGTGCCGCCCCGCCCATCAGGCATACCAGCACGGCCAAACCAGCCGCCGTCCACTTGCGCCGCTTCGTCATCGGGTTCCCCTGCAAGGCTGCAGGGGACCAAACGGTGGTTTCACGGTGCTGTTCCCTGACGATTTCTATTCGACCGTCGTCGCACTCAATCCCAGCATCGCGCGGCGGCGCAGCCACTGGCTGGGGCGATAGCGGTCGTCGCCGGTGATCGCCTGGATCTGCACCAGGATCTCGTGGCACTCCTTGACGCCCATCCAGTCGGCCAGCGCCAGCGGGCCGCGCGGATAGTTGAGGCCGAGCGTCATCGCCGTGTCGACGTCGGCCGCCGAGGCGATGCCGATCATCGCCATCTCACAGCCGAGATTGGCGATCATCGCGCACATGCGCTGGGCGATGAAGCCGGGCGAGTCCTTGATCACCGTCACCTTGGTGCCGGACCGGGCGAGCAGCGCCACCGTGGCATCGCGGATCGCCGGATCGAAGCCCGGCGCCATCATGATGGTGATGCGCTTGGACACGTCGCCGGTCAGGTCGACCGCGACCGTGCGCTTGGGGTCGAGGCCGAGTTCGATCGCCGTCGTGGTGCAGTCCTTGCCGATCGGCGCCACCAGGATCGGGCTCTTGCCGTCGTCGGCCGCCAGCATCTTGGCGCCGTCGGCACTCACCAGGCCCATGAGCTTGGTGTTGTGGGTGTCCATGATGACGACGCTCGACGCCGGCACATGCGAGGTCGGATGGTCGGCGCCCGCATCGATCTTCGCGCCCTTCTCGTCGTAGCCATACCAGCCGCCACCGGTCTTGCGGCCGAGCTTGCCCGCCGCATAGAGGCTCTCGTGATAGGGGCTCGGCGTCATGCGCCGGTCGTGGAAGAAGCCCTCGTAGATGATCTTGCGCGCCGGGAAGTTCACGTCGATGCCGGTGAGGTCCATCAGCTCGAACGGGCCCATGCGGAAGCCACAGGTGTCTCGCATCACGGCATCGACCTGCGACGGCGTCGCCCGTCCCTCCTGCATGATGCGCAGGCCTTCGGTGCCGATCGCGGTGCCGCCGAGATTGACCAGGAAGCCCGGCGTGTCGCCCACCACCACGGGCACGCGCGTCTGGCGCTTGCCCAGCGCCACCATGGCGTCGACCACCCATTGCGCGGTGTCGGCGGCGCGGATGACCTCGACCAGCTTCATCAGCGGCACGGGATTGAAATAGTGCATACCGCAGACGCGGTCGCGATGCTTGAGCGCGCGCGCGATCGAGGCGATGCGGATCGACGAAGTGTTGGAGGCCAGGATGGCGTCGGGCGCGATCACCGCCTCGAGCTCGCCGAACAGCTTCTGCTTCACTTCGAGATTCTCGAACACCGCCTCGACGACGACGTGGCAGCCCTTCAGGTCCTCGATCTTCTCGGCGACGCCGAGATTGGACTCCGCCTTGGCGAGATCGGCCTCGCTCAGCCGACCCTTGGCGACCAGACCCTTCAGCGTGTCGAGGATCGCTGCCTTGGCCTTCGCCGCACCACCGGGGGCCGCGTCATACATGATCGCCTTCATGCCGCCCTGCGCGGTGACCTGGGCGATGCCGCGGCCCATGGCGCCGGTTCCCACGACGCCGACGGTGAGATCGGGGCGGTTGATGTCGAGACTCATATCTACTCCTACTTGTTTGCGAACCCGGCCGTCTTCAGGCCGTCCTTGATTTCATCCAGCACTACCGGATCCTCGATCGTGGCCGGCAGCGTCCATGGCTGGCTGTCGGCCATCTTCTGCATCGTGCCGCGCAGGATCTTGCCGGAGCGCGTCTTGGGCAGCCGTTGCACGACCAGCGCGCTCTTGAAGAAGGCGACGGGACCGATGCGGTCCCGCACCATCTGCACCACCTCAGCGGTGATCTCCTGCGGCGGCCGGTTGACGCCGGCCTTCAGCACCAGGAAGCCCAGCGGCACCTGCCCCTTCAGATCGTCGGCGATGCCGATCACCGCGCACTCCGCGACATCGGCATGCGCGCCCAGCACTTCCTCGATCTGGCCGGTCGAGAGGCGATGGCCGGCGACGTTGATCACGTCGTCCACGCGCGTCATCACCGAGACGTAGCCGTCCGGGTCGATGAAGCCGGCATCGCCGGTTTTGTAGTAGCCAGGGAACTCGCTCATGTAGCTCTGATTGTAACGCTCGTCGGCGTTCCACAGCGTCGGGAAGGTTCCCGGCGGCAAGGGCAGCTTGCCGGCCAGCGCGCCCACCTCGCCCGGCTTCATCGGATGGCCGTTCTCGTCCAGCACGTCGAGATGCCAGCCGGGCGACGGCACCGAGGTCGAGCCGAGTTTCACCGGCATCGGATCGAGGCCCTGGAAGTTGCCGCAGATCGCCCAGCCGGTCTCGGTCTGCCACCAGTGATCGACCACCGGCACGCCCAGAAGCTTCTGCGCCCATTCGACGGTCGGCGGATCGCCGCGCTCGCCCGCCAGGAACAAGGTGCGGAACTTCGAGAGATCGTAGTGCTTCAGCAGCTTGCCGTCCGGGTCCTCTCGCTTGATGGCGCGGAAGGCCGTCGGTGCGGTGAACAGTGCCATCGCCTTGTGCTCGGAGATCACGCGCCAGAAGGCGCCGGCATCGGGCGTGCCGACCGGCTTGCCCTCGTAGAGAATCGAGGTCGCGCCGTGGATCAGCGGCCCGTAGACGATATAGCTGTGGCCCACGACCCAGCCCACGTCCGAGGCGCACCAGTAGACCTCGCCCGGCTCGACGCCGTAGAGGTTCTTCATCGACCAGGCGAGCGCCACGCAGTAGCCGCCGGTGTCGCGCACGACGCCCTTGGGCTGGCCGGTCGTGCCCGACGTGTAGAGGATATAGAGCGGATCGGTGGCCTTGACCGGCACGCACGAAGCGGGCTGCGCCTTGGCGAGCGCCTCGTTCCAGTCGAGGTCGCGCCCGGCCACCATCGTTGCGGCACATTGCGGCCGCTGCAGCAGGATGACCCGCGGCACCTTGTGCGTGGCCTGCTCGATCGCCTGGTCGACCAGCGGCTTGTACTGAACGATGCGCGACGGCTCGATGCCGCACGAGGCGGTGAGGATCAGCTTCGGCGCGCAGTCGTCGATGCGGCTCGACAGCTCCTTGGCCGCGAAGCCGCCGAACACCACCGAATGGATCGCGCCCAGCCGCGCACAGGCGAGCATCGCCATCACCGCTTCGGGGATCATCGGCATGTAGAGGATGACGCGGTCGCCCTTGCCCACGCCCTGGGCCGCGATCATCCCGGCGATGCGCGCCACCTGGTCGCGCAGCTCGCGATAGGTGAAGGTCTTCTTCGTATTGGTGAGCGGCGAATCGTAGATCAGCGCCGCCTGCTCGGCGCGGCCGCCTTCCACATGGCGGTCGAGCGCATTGTGGCAGGCGTTGAGTTCGCCACCCTCGAACCAGCGATAGAAAGGCGGCTTCGTCCCGTCGAGCACCTTGTCCCAGGGCTTCGTCCAGTCGATCGCCGCCGCCTGCTCGGCCCAGAATCCCTCGGGATCCTGGAGCGACCGCGCATGCAACGCACGATATTTGTCGCCAACAGCCATGACCGGCATCCTTTGCGTTTCCGCCTCTGGCTTAGCCCCGGCCCCGGCCCGTCGCAATGTGGTTATGTGAAACCGATTCGCAGGGGCTCAGGCGAAGACGTCGGAAACGAAACGCCCATGCTCGTGCTCGACGGTCTCCACCCACTTCTGCGCATCGGCCTCGCTGGCGCCCGATGCCTCGCGGTAGATTCGCACCAGCGTCTCGCGCACGGCCGGCGCCATGTATTGCCCGTCGCCGCAGACATAGACGGTGCCGCCCCGCTGGAACAGTTCCACGATGCGGGCGCGCTCTTCCCACACGCGATGCTGGACGAACGAGACCTCGCCCCGCGGCTGCAGCGAAAAGGCCGGCAGCACCGTGACCACACCCGCCGCCTCCCAGCGCGCGAGTTCGTCGCGATAGAGATAGTCGACGTCGGCATGGTTGGTGCCGAAGAACAGCAAGGCCGGACCGACGTCCTGGCCGCCCTCCTTCTGCGTGGCGCGCTCCTGCAGGAAGCAGCGGAACGGCGCGATGCCGGAGCCGGCACAGATCAGGATGATCGGCGTCCTTGGATCGGCCGGCGGATGGAAACGCGCGTTCGACGGGCGCACCGCGAGGGAAATGCGGTCGCCCGTCTGCAGATGCGCCAGGTAGGACGAGGCGACGCCGCGGAAGGTGCCGGTCCCCGAATAGGCCGGCGCATCGACCACGGCGACGGTCAGCGTGACATGGTCGGGCTTCCAGAGCGGCGATGAGGAGATGGAATACTGCCGAGCCCGCATGGGGGGCAGCATGTCGAGATAGGCGCCGAAGCCCAGCGCGCAGGACTGGAAGCGGTCGAGCAGGTCGAGGACGCTGCAGCGCGGCTTGAGCACCGCATCGCCATAAGCCTCGCCCGCCATGACCTCCAGCTCGGCCTGCTCGGGCGGACAGGGCGTTGCCGCGGCGAGCGCGGCAACCTGGGCCCGCGTCGCGGGCTGGGCCAGTTCCACGTAGTTCGACAGCAGCTCGCCGCAGCTGACGGGACGGCCGATCGGCAGGCTGGCGGCTCCGTCCCGGCGAAGGACGACCAGCGTGTCGCGCGCCAGGCCGAAGCGACGCAGCACGCGATCGACGAGCTCCTGCGGGTTCGTCGCCAGCACGGCCAGATAATCGCCCGCGCGGTAGCTCATGCCTTCGGGCAGCGAGAATTCCAGATGCCGCTTCGAGCGCGCGTTGGGCGCACTCATGTCCACAAGTTCGCGGTTCTCGACGACGGTGCCGCGCTGCAGGTCGCCCAGCCGCAACGCGCCCTCCCGACCGTCCTTGACGTACTCGACCTGCAGGCCGGACGCGGCCGGCGCGACAGTGGCCTCCTTGCCCAGCGCCTCGCGCAGGCGCGGCAGGAATCCTGCCCACCATTCGTCGAAGGCGCCGAAGAAGTCGCCGCCGGAATCCGTCTCGCCGCGCTCGGCGAGCCGCGTGGCGCCGGCCCGGGCGAGAGCCGCGTCGACCCGCTTGGGAATCGCCTGGTAGGTGCGCGCCCATTGCCGGTTGCCGCAGCCGAACACCGCGAAGCGCGCGCCGGTCAGCGCACCCTCCTCCAGCGATTCGACAGACGATACGAACTGGCGGGCATTGTCCGGCGGCTGCCCTTCGTAGGAGGCCGTGACCACGACGATCGCACCCTCGCGCGGCAGGTTGCCCGCATAGTCGTCCATCGCCGCCACGGTCGGCGCGAAGCCGTTGGCCGGCGCCTCGTCGGCGATGCGGTTGGCGAAGGCCTCCGACGAACCGGTATTGCTGCCGAAGAGAATGAGCAGCGGCGTGGCGTCGGCGTCCGAGGCGGGGCGGTGCGCGGGCTGTGGCGTCAGCGCCTTCTGCGGTGTCGAGGGCACCGTACTGCGCCGCAGAGACGTCCCGGTGCGGCGCGCCCGCGCGCGAATGCGCAGCCCTTCCGGCTTCAGCGTCAGCGTCTCATGGATCTTCAGCGTGTAGGACGGATCGTCGAGCACGAAATCGAAGCGCTGCAGCATCAGGATGAGGACGAGCTGGGCTTCCTGCATGGCGAAAGGCCGGCCGATGCAGGCACGCGCGCCGTTGCCGAAGGGCTTCCAGGCATTCGGCGGCAACTGGCTGGCATTCTCCGGCGCGAAGCGCTCGGGCAGGAAGGCCTCCGCGTCGTCGCCCCAGACCTTGGGGTCGCGATGCAGCATCGGCTCCAGGACCATCACGATGTCCTTGGTCGTGAGCGGATACTTGCCGGCCAGCACCGTGTCCTTGTGCGGGCTCACCGAGAAGACCGAGGCAGTCGGCCAGATGCGCAGCGCCTCCATCAGGATCTGCTCGATGTAGCGCAGCTGCGCCAGATGCTCGACCCGCGGCACCTCCTCGCCCAGCACCTGGTCGACAAGGGCGCGCGCCTTCTGCAGCACGTCGGGATTCTTGAGCAGCAGATAGGTCGCGAAGGACAGAAGGCCGCTGGTGGTCTCGTGGCCGGCGATCAGGAAGGTGATCATCTGATAGCCGATATTCTCGTCGCTCAGCTTCTCGCCGGTGACGGGATCGACGCCGTTCAACATGAGATTGAGCAGGTCGTTCTTCTCGTTGCCCTTGGGATCGCGCCGGCGCTCGGCGATGAGCTCGCGCGCGACCTTGTCCATCAGCTCCTTGTCCGCCTGGAACTGACGCGCCTTGGACAGCATGAGGTTGCTCAGCAGCTTTGGCCGGCGCGCCCGGTTCGAGGCTTCCTGCAACGTGCCGACCATGGCGGACACGAAGGGATGCATATCGTCCTGGTAGAAGCTGTTGAAGCGGTAGTCGAACGCGCAGAGCGCGATCGTGTCGAGCGTGAGCCGCGTCATGTTGTCGGCGACCTCGATGACGGCGCTCGGGCCGAACCGCTCCCAGCGCACGAACATCTGGTCGGCGATGTCGAGCATCCGGTCGAACATGCCGCGGATGGCGATCGGCCCGAAAGCCGGAACCAGGATCCTGTGCGCCTTGGCCCAGTTGGGCTCGTAGCCATGGGCCGTGAACAGCCCGTCGCCGGCAACGGCCCGGATCTCCTTCAGGGCTCCCTGGATGCGCTTCCCGAACCGGGTCTCGTCGCACAGTTCGTTGACCAGCTCCTGCGAGCTCGCGACATGGACGTCATGGTCCATGATCGTCAGCTTGAAGAACGGCCCGTAGGTGCGGGCGAGCCCCATGAGGCTCTGGACCGGGCAGCCGCCCTGCAGCTCCGTGAGATTGCCGACGATGGGTTTCAGCGGTGGTTGGGGAACCGGCTCATTCAGCGACATGATGCAATGCCTTCAGACAAAGTTCGAGTTCCCGAGGACCACCGGCCGACAGCGTGACTCGACCTAAAATGGCCTGTCCCCTCGCACCTTGTCGACGTATTCGTGGGCTGACGGGTGGCGAAGGAGTATTTCGATGCGGAGACGTTTCCTTGCAGTGCTGATGACGGGCGGTGCGGCCGCGCTGCTGACGCAGGCGGCCCGTGCGCAGGGATGGCTGGAGTACAAGCCCGAGGGCGGTCGTTTCCGGGTCGACCTGCCCGCGCTGCCGAAGATCGCGATCGTCCAGGTGCCGATCGGCAACGGCAATTCCGTGCCGATGACCGAAGCGACCTCGGTCGTCTCGCGGGTCGCCTACATCGCCTCCTACGTCGATTATCCGCCCGCGATCACCAAGGGCGCCGCGGCCGACGTGATCCTGAGCAAGGTCCGCGACGGCGCAGCGGCCGGAGGCTCCTACCGCGACGAGAGGAAGCTGCAGCTCGGCCGGGTCGAGGGCCGCGAATACACGGTCGTCCAGGGCAACGGCAACGTCGCCGTCACCCGCACCTACTGGGCGCGCGGCCGCCTGTTCACGTTGGTGGTCGACGGCAAGGCCGGCATCGAGACCCAGCCCGCGACCCGCCAGTTCCTCGACTCGTTCGCCCTCGTCCAATAGGCGACGCGCCAACGGGCCTGTCGCCCTTCCCTGCTTCCCGCTATCCTCCCGGCAACAAAATGTTCCTGGGAGGGAACGATGGTCGGTCGCCGTGAGGTGATGCTGGGCGGTCTTGCCGCGCTGGCGTCGACGCGTGTGCAGGCTCAATCGACGAACTGGCCCGCCAAGCCGATCCGCCTGATCGTGCCCTACGGGCCGGGCGGCTCGGCCGACCAGGTGGCGCGCCTCTATGCCGAGAAGATGAGCGCGTCGCTCGGTCAGCAGATCATCGTGGAGGACAAGCCCGGCGCCTCGGGCGGCGTCGGCGCGCAGATGGTGGCGACGGCGCCGGCCGATGGCTACACGCTCCTGCTGTCGCCGACCGCGATCATGGCCATAACGCCGGCCGCGCGGAAGGTGCCCTACAATCCCAACGACCTCGTGGCCGTCGCGCGGCTCTCGACGCCGATCCTGGTCGTCACCCTCACCAACGCTCTCGGCGCCCGGAACTGGGCCGAGTTCGTGGCGCTGGCCAAGGCGAACCCGGGCAAATACTGGTTCGGCTCCTCGGGCCTCGGCACCATCACCCATCTCACGGGCGAAGTGCTGACCCGCGCCGCCGGCATCCAGATGCAGCACTCGCCCTACAAGACGATCGTCGACGCCACGGGCGACGTATTCGATGGCCGCATCCAGATGGTGTTCGATCCCTCCTTCGTGCCCTACGCCAAGGCCGGCAAGGTCTTCGCTGCCTTCGTCGATCAGCCGACTCGTATGCCCGATCTACCCGACACGCCGACCGCGACGGAGATCGGCCTCGATCTCAAGGGCTTCCGGGCCCGCAGCTGGTTCGGTCTCTTCGCGCCGAGGGGCACGCCGGAGCCTGTCCTGAAACGCCTGTCCGAGGCCGCGGCGCAGGCGGCCGCGTTGCCAGACATGAAGGAGAAATTGCTGCTGGTGGCCCAGAACGTGGAATATCAGTCCAACGTCGACTTCGCGCGGCAGGTGCGCGACGACCAGATCTATTTCGCGCAGCTGCTGAAAGACCTGGATATCAAGCTGGAATAGGCGAGCCGCCCTGTGAGAGAGTGCCGCCGCACAGGGAGTCGAACGGAAAAGATCATGGCCAAGCGCAAGACGGGAAAAGGCAGCAGCAAGTCCAAGGCGCCGGCCAAGCGCAAGGTCGCCGCCAAGGCGAAGAAGACCGTCCGGCCGGCCGTGAAGGCAGCCTCCCGGAAGGCTGCCGCGCCCAAGAAGGCCGTCGCCCCCAAGAAGGTTGCCGTCTCAAGGAAGGCCGTCGCACCGAAGAAGGCCCCGGCATCCCGCAAGGTCGCCGCTCCCAAGCCGCTCGGGCGTCCCGGCCTGCGTCGCTCGGTCAAGAGCCGCACTTCCGTGACCCGCCTCGCCGCGCCGCGCCCCGTGTCGCACAAGACTGCCCTCGCCGCGCACAACATCTACGAACGCGACCTCGACAGGACGCCTGCGAATTACGCGGCCCTCACCCCGCTGCAGTTCATCGAGCGCACCGCCAGCGTCTATCCCGATCATGTCGCGCTGATCCACGGCGAGCGCCGCCAGACATGGGCCGAGACCTATGCACGCTGCCGGCGCCTGGCCTCGGCGCTGGTCAAGGTCGGCATCGGCGTCGGCGACACGGTGGCGATCATGGCGCCCAACATTCCCGAGATGTACGAGGCGCATTTCGGCGTGCCGATGACCGGCGGCGTGCTCAATTCGCTCAACACCCGTCTCGACGCAGCGATGGTCGCCTTCATCATCGACCATAGCGAAACCAAGGTGCTGCTGGTCGACCGCGAATACCATCGCGTCGTCACCGAAGCGCTTGCGATCGCCAAGACCCAGCCGCTGGTCGTCGACATCGACGATCCCGAATGCGAGGACCGTGCGCAGATCGGCGACACGACCTGGGAAGAGTTCATCGCCGACGGCGATCCGGACTTCGCCTGGGGCTATCCGTCGGACGAATGGAACGCGATCACGCTCAACTACACATCGGGCACGACCGGCAATCCCAAGGGCGTCGTCTACAGCCATCGCGGCGCGACGCTGTCTTCCTACGGCAACGCCACGCAATGGCCGATCGGCCTGCACCCGGTCTATCTCTGGACCCTGCCGATGTTCCACTGCAACGGCTGGTGCTTCCCCTGGACCCTGGCGCTGGTGGCGGGCACTTCCGTGTGCCTGCGCCGCCCGGCGGCCAAGGCGATCTTCGATGCGCTGGCCGACAACGATGTCAGCCACATGTGCGGCGCGCCTATCATCATGCAGCTCATCATCGGCGCGACCGAGGACGAGCGCCGGCCGCTCGGCCGCAAGGTCGAGTTCATGACCGCGGCTTCGCCGCCGCCCGCCGCCGTGCTCGAGGCGTTGGAGAAGCAGAACTTCCGGGTCACGCACGTCTACGGGCTCACCGAGGTCTACGGCCCGGCCACGATCTGCTCGTGGCACCAGGAATGGGATGCGCTGCCCGCCCACGACCGCGCGCGGCTGAAGGCGCGTCAGGGCGTGCGCTATGCGGCCCAGGACGGCGTCACGGTGATGGATCCCACGACCATGAAGGAAGTGCCGCGCGACGGTGCGACCATGGGTGAGGTCATGTTCCGCGGCAACATCACGATGAAGGGCTATCTCAAGAACCCGGCGGCGACGCGCGACGCTTTCGCGGGCGGCTGGTTCCATTCCGGCGATCTCGGCGTGATGCACGAGGACGGCTATATCGAGCTGCGCGATCGTTCCAAGGACATCATCATCTCGGGCGGCGAGAACATCTCGACCATCGAGGTCGAGGGCGTGATCATCGCCCATCCCGCCGTCGCCAATGCCGCCGTCGTCGCCAAGCCCGACGCGAAATGGGGCGAGACACCCTGCGCCTTCGTGATGCTCAAGCCCGGCGCCACCGCCAGCGCGGAAGACATCATCGCCCACTGCCGCGCCCACCTCGCCGGCTTCAAGTGCCCGCGCTACGTCGTCTTCCGTGAGCTTCCGATGACCTCGACCGGCAAGGTGCAGAAGTTCGTCCTGCGCGAGTGGGCGAAGGCCGCCTAGTCGCACACAGCGTGGCCATTCGGTGAGCAAACTGACGCGGCGGCTGGCGTAACGACGGCAAACCATCGCGCCGCCATAATCGCCGGGCTAGCTTCCCCATCCCATGGCCGGCGAAACAACGCTCATCGTGACGACCCGCAGCGGCGTGCGCCCGCTGGGCGTGCGCGGCGAGCCGTTGCACAATGCCGCCCCCCAGCTTCGCCGCGTCGTGCGCCGTCGGCTCGGTGATGAAACGGCCGACCTTCTCGCCGATCCCCAGCCTCACGAGAACGATCAGGGCATCGACTGGTACGCCGGCTGGTCGGGCCCGGTTCGCCCCGTTACCGATCTGCCGTCCGCCGAACGCGACGCGGTGCTGGAGGGGGTCGAGCGCCGGCTGGCGGAGATCCGGCGATTGGGCGACATGCTCGCCGGCCATGGGCCCAAGGAAGACACCGGTGTCGTCGGCCTGTCGCTGAAGCTCGCGGCGCGCGCGCCCTCGCCCGCCTTCGTCTTCCTAGTCGGCGACCGGCCCGTCATCGTCGCCTGGGGCTACGAGAAGGAAGCCGCCAACGCGCTGCTGCCGCTCGCCCTGCCGCGGGTGCCCGATGCACGCGTGCCAATCGCGGATCCACCGGGCCGGCGGCCGGTGCTCGAAGCTGCGCAGAGAACGCCGGTATCCGCCCTTCCCGCCGTCATCCCGGCAGCCGGAATACCCTGGTGGCGTACGCTCGCCGCTGCGCTACCGCTCCTCCTGCTCCTGTTCGCAGGCGCGTGGTTGCTGCGCGAACTGCTGCCCGTCCCGCCCGAGGTCGCCCTGGCGACGCGCGAAGGGCCGCCCGCACCGCCGGCGCCGGAAGCCCCGCCCGACCCGTTGCCGGCACTGAAGGCCTCCTACTCGGCCGAGCAATCGCGCGAGCGCGTACTCAAGGTCGAACTCGCACTGGCCGAGGCCGAGTTGAAACGGCGCATCGCCGACTGCAAGCCACCCGAACCGCCCAAGCCGCCCCAGGTCGCCGTCGCGCCGCCGCCTCCACCGGCCCCGGCGCCGGCTCCTCCGAAAGTCGCGCCGCCGAAACCAGCGCCGGCCCCGGCACCGCAGCCGCGCAACCCGGCCGACGACCGCCTGCGCCTGCCCAATGCGCCCACCAATGACTATTCCTTCATGCAGGGTTGCTGGCGCACCGACCCGTTCCGCCACGAGACGCTGCAGATGCAGCCGGGCGTGTCGTCCTACTGCTTCGATGCGAGCGGCGCGGGGCAGCTCGAATGGCGGCGCGGCCGCACCGCCTGCCGCACGCGCGCCCAGGCACGCTTCGAGGGCGCGGTCCTGCGGCTACGCGATGCCGATTCGACCTGCAACGACGGTTCGCGCTGGTTCGCCGACCAGCTCGTCTGCCAGCGGGGCGCCGACAACGTGGCGATCTGCAGCGGCCAGTCGCGCAACGCTTACGGCGCGCCGGTGCGCTGGTCGGTCAACCTGCACAAGCTCAACTGACCCGGCTAATGGGCGGCTGAGCTAAACTCGGTTCCGACGCCACGGCAGGTCCCATAGAGTGCCCGCCCCTTTCCCATCCGGTAGCTCCCGTGTCCCTTTCCGCGCGCGTGACGTGGCGCAGTTTCCAGGCCGGTGCCCTGCGCATGATCCTGCCGGGCCTCGCCTCGCTTCCCTTCGGTATCGGCTTCGGCGTCGCCGCCGCGCAGAAGGGTCTCAGCGCCTTCGAGACGACCCTGATGAGCTTCACCGTCATGGCCGGGACCAGCCAGATGGTGGCGCTCGACATCTGGGCCCAGCCGCTGCCGCTGATGGCGCTGGCCGTCTCGGTGTTCGTGGCCAACCTGCGCTACTTCGTGATGGGCGCCGCCCTGCAGCCGCAGATGCCCCACCTTCCCTGGTGGCTGCAGCCGCCCGTCTGGTACGTGACGGTGGACCAGAACTGGGCGGTCAACATCGCGGAGTATCGCCGCGGCCATGGCGATCTCGGCAAGTTCCTGGGCGGCGGTTTCGTCATGGCCTGTATCTGGTCCGGCTCGACCCTGGCCGGCCATCTCGCGGCGGGCGGCATCCTCTCCGACCCTTCGATGGCGCGGCGACTCGGCCTCGATTTCGTCGGCGTGGCGGTGTTCGTCGTCGTGGCCACCATCCTGTTCCGCGGCAAGCGCGACATCGCGCCGTGGGCGGTGGCGATCGCCGCCGCACTCACAGCCAAGTGGATGATAGGCGGCAACTGGTACATCGTGATCGGCGGACTGGCCGGCGGCCTCTTCGGCGCGCTGCGAGACCTCAGGAACGGCCATGTCCGCCAGTCCTGAGAATCTCGTCGCGATCCTGGTCATGGCGCTTGCCGCCATGACCGCCAAAGGGGGCGGCTTCATCGCCATGCGCTGGCTCGGACGCCATCGCTTCGTGAACGCCCTTCTCGATCACGCGCCCGGCGCCGTGCTCGTGTCCGCCGCCGTCGTTCCACTGACGCAGGGCGGCGGCGCGTTCATCGTCGGCGCGGTGGTCGGCGCCGCCCTAACGCGAACGGTCGGAGGCTTCACCGCCGGCCTGTTCGGCGCCGTCGGCGCCGTAGCGCTGGCCCGCTGGGCGGGCCTCACTTGAAGATCAGTGGGAGGTTGGTTCGCTCAGGCGGACGATCTCGTCCTTGATCATGAGCTTTCGCTTCTTGAGGCTGCAGAGCGCATCGTCGTCGGGAAGCGGCCGCGTCGTCTCTTGATGGATCGCCTGCTCAAGAGTCGCGTGCTTGGTCTTGAGAGCTTCGATGTGGTCCACGGTGCTCATAGTCGGATACCTCCGAGTTTGTTAGCGGGACGAATGGAAGTCTGACTCTGACATTGGGTGGAGTCACGTCGAATCAACCCGTAATCGAACGGTCACGCGAAGAATGTGAATAACCCGTCAGCAGTGTTGAACCATCTGGTTCAGGCTGCGAGACCGACGGCCTCCGCAACTTCCACCGCGGCGAACGCCGGAAACGTCGCGCGCATCAGCGCCGCCACGGACTTGCGATCGGCCTCGTCCGGCACGACGCCCAGGCACACCGCATAGACGCCGAGATTGCCGACTGCCGCTCGAAGTCGTTTCTCGAGCGAGCGCTCGCGGTCGGCCGGCGGTGAATGCAGGCTCGCGAGCTTGAGTTGCTCGGCATGCTCGGCCGCCAGTTCGGCATCGGCAACCCGGCGACGGACCGCATCGACGGTCTCCGGCAAAGCGCCGGGCCAGATCTTGTCCTTCAGCCGCCGCCGCATCTCGCGCAGCGGCTTCACGACTTCCGACTGCCAGGCCTCGCTCGCGGCCAGGATCGTACGCAGCCGCTCGGCGGTCACGGTCGGCCGCCCCGAGGCCCCGAGCCAGCAGCAGTACAGCAGGACGTTGACGTCGCAGCCGCGCCGCTCCTGCAGGTCGAGACAGGCCTCCGCCACGCCCTCGCCGGCATAGAGTTCGAGGGAGAAATTCCAGAACGGGTGGGGGAGAAAATCCGACACGATTGCCTGTGACTTGCTGGGGGGCTTTTGCGCGCTTCCCTTTGGGCGGGCTCCGGGGTACACGGCCGGGAGCGACGTGGCTAGCCTGCCTGGACGAGTGCGCCCCGCATGAATGACTTGACGTCGTCGGATCCGCCGGACGCCCAGACCATCAAGGCCAAGCTTGAGGCCCTGAAGACCGAGCATCGCGACCTCGACGAGGTGATCGATCGCCTGGTCGAGAAGCCGCCGTTCGACCAGCTGCAACTTCAGCGCCTCAAGAAGCGCAAGCTCGGTCTGAAGGACCAGATCCTGCGGCTGGAAAGCCAGCTCATTCCCGATATCATCGCCTGAGAAAAGTCATGGCCAAGAAAACCACCAAGCGCCCGGCCGCCAAGCCGGTGGTCGGCGTCATCATGGGCAGTCAGTCGGACTGGTCGACCATGCGGCATGCCGCCGAAACACTGGAGGCGTTGGGCGTCCCGTTCGAGGCACGCATCGTTTCCGCGCATCGGACTCCGAAACGCATGATGGACTACGCCTCGGGCGCCAAGGGACGCGGCCTGAAGGTGATCATCGCCGGCGCCGGCGGCGCCGCCCACCTTCCCGGCATGACCGCCGCCATGACGCCGCTGCCCGTCCTCGGCGTTCCGGTCGAAAGCGCCGCCCTCAAGGGTCAGGACAGTCTTCTTTCCATCGTCCAGATGCCGGCCGGCATTCCCGTCGGCACCCTGGCGATCGGACGCGCCGGATCGATCAATGCGGCGCTTCTGGCAGCCTCCATTGTCGGTCTTGGCGACGACAAGATTATGGCGGCGCTGGAAGCCTGGCGCACTCGCCAGTCGCTGGCCGTCGCCAAGATCCCGACTGACGAAGCCCCGGCCCACCGCTGATGCCGGCCTTCCGACCTCTTCCGCCGGGATCGACGATCGGCATCCTGGGTGGTGGCCAGTTGGGCCGCATGACCGCCCTGGCGGCCGCGCGCCTGGGCTACCCGTGCATCGTCTACGCTCCCGACGACCATCCGGTCGCCGCGCAGGTCTGTGCCGGGCATATCCGCGGGGCCTATGAGGATGCCGAGGCTCTCGCCCGCTTCGCCGCCCAGGTCGACGTCGTGACCTACGAATTCGAGAACGTGCCCGAGGCGGCCGTTCTGGAATGCGAAAAGCTGAAGCCGGTGCGGCCCGGCGTGAAGCCCATCCACTTCGCCCAACACCGGCTGCGCGAGAAGGACTTCCTGCGCACGCTGGGCATCGGCACCGCCGACTATCAGCCGATCCGCTCCGAGGCCGATATCGCCGCGGCCACCGCCCTGCCCGGCATCCTGAAGACCTGCACCGAGGGCTATGACGGCAAGGGCCAGGCCCGTGTCGCCGACCGCACCGAACTCTCGGCCGCCTGGGCGAGGCTCGGCCGGCGCGAGTGCATCCTCGAGGCGATGGTCGATTTCGAGTGCGAGGTCTCCGCCATCGTCGCCCGCGGCCTCGACGGCGCGACACGCTGCTTCCCGATCGGCATCAACGGCCATCGCGACGGTATCCTGCGCACGACCACCGTGCCCTCGGGCCTGCCGGCGACGACGCTGGCGACGGCAGAGCGCTTCGGCGTCGAACTGGCCCAGGGCCTCGATCTGGTGGGTCTGGTGGCGCTGGAAATGTTCGTGACCAGGGACGGGCGGGTGCTCGCCAACGAGATGGCGCCGCGGCCGCACAATTCGGGTCACTGGACGATGGACGCCTGCGCGACCAGCCAGTTCGAGCAGCTCGTGCGCGCCATCTGCGGCCTGCCGCTGGGCTCGGTCGAGGTGTTGGCGTCCTCGCGCATGGAGAACCTGATCGGCGACGAAGCCGACGACTGGCTGCGCTATCTCGCCGAGCCGACGGCGCGGCTGCATCTCTACGGCAAGGCGGAAGCCCGCCCCGGCCGCAAGATGGGTCACGTCACCTACGTGCTGCCGGGCGTGCTGCCGGCCGCGCGCCCGGCCGCTTCGGGCCGGTCCACGACCTGAGCTGTCCCTTCAGCTTCTCGAACTTCATCACGTCGTCGATGCGGCGGTCGAGGAAGGCCCAGGTGGCCTCGGCGCCGGGCGACCGGTCGTTCAGCCAGTAGAGCAGCGTCGAGGAATAGACCCCGGCCAGGGTGGCGCGCTTGGTGTAGAAATTGAAGTCGGTGCTGGTGTCGCCGGCCGCGTACCACAGGGCGTCGACCGTCTTGTAGAGCAGCTTCAGCGCCAGCCCGGCATTGAGCGGCAGCGACAAGGTCGACAGCGCCCGCCGTGCCGCCTCGCGCGGCCCGGCATGGCGCTCCAGCCGGAGGCGGACGGCGCCCTTGATGCGGTCGCGGATCTTGAGGGCCGTGATTCCCTCCTTCTCCATGTCCTCGACGGTGCGCCGGTCGGCGCGCTCGCTGGCATAGGCCAGCGCCTGGAGCGGCCCGCCCGGGAACAGCCGGTCGGCCTCACCGGGCGGCAGGTCGAGCGCCCGGCCGCTGGCGGCCAGGGCGGCCCGCGTCCAGCCGTCGAAGGCCGCCTCGGCCATGAACTCGTCCACCAGCCGGTCCCGCAGGGAAGCGTCCGGGTCGATTTCCGGTGAATCCGGGGTGTTTTGCTCGGTCATCTGTGGAATATAGGCCGCAATCGGGGGGTTCCCAAGGGTATCCGCCTGTGATACCTAGCCGGCCTCTGGAATTCAGGCCCCGGGACATCCGTGGGCCAAGCCGCATTGGAAGGAAGCGATCGAAGTGCAGGTTCTCGTTCGTGAAAACAACGTCGATCAGGCGCTGCGCGTCCTGAAGAAGAAGATGCAGCGCGAGGGCATCTTCCGCGAGATGAAGCTCCGCCGCAACTACGAGAAGCCGTCCGAGCGCCGCGCCCGTGAGCGCGCCGAGGCCATCCGCCGCACCCGCAAGCTGATGCGCAAGCGCATGGAGCGCGAGGGCTACTAGTCCTCCCCCTTCTCGCACGAGACGACGACCCCCGGCATCCCCGGGGGTTTTTGTTTGGGTGGAAATGGAAAGGCCAACGGAGCGCGCAACTCCAGTTGCGCTCATGCCTTGGCTACTCACGAGCTTGAGCGCCACAGGAGTGGCGCGCTCCTATGAGCGCTCTATCGCGAGATCATTCTGGTTCCGATGCACCAGCAGCGGATGCCGCCGCATGACGATCACTTAGTCTGCGGAAGACTTCTCGGGCCGGAACGCTTGGCGTCGGATCCACAAGCGCGTCCTCCACCGCTTGTCTCAACTCAGCCGCCGAAGCACATTTGCGAGGCTTCCCGCAGTTCGGCTGGCTCTTGGGAGACATGTCGTTCCTCCGTATTCGACTGCGGTGAGTTAAGAAGGCGCTGGTGCTTCCTCAAGTCACGAGCGCAGTGATCGCCGCTTCCAGCTCGGCCACATCGGTCACGACGCCGTCGGGCGTTTCAGCGGCCGAGCGCGGGCGCTGCCGACGCCAGCGCCCCGATCGGAACTGAATGGTCCTCATGCCGGCCGCCTTGGCGGGCGTGATGTCGGCATCGATCCGGTCGCCGACCAGGATGCATTCGGCCGGCGGGACGTCGTGATCGCACGTGAACAGCTCCGCGATCCCTGCCCGCTCCAGGCGCTCCCAGCGCGGCTCGCGTGCTTCGAGTACGAGTCCGCGTGCCTTCAGGCGATTCAGCAGGTCCTCGATGCCAGGCCGAAGTTGGAAGGCATCGAGCTGCCCCGTCATGGCCTCGACCCGCCGCGTCACACGCGCCACCGTCGCAGGCTCGCCGCCACAGAGCGTCTCGATCATGTGAAGCGTGACATCGGGCGCGAAGGCAGCCACCGCCTGCTCGGACGCCTCCTCGACCATCGCCGGATCGACGCGGATGCCTTCCATCCCGCAGGCCGACGCGATGGCGCCGTCGAGCGCCATCTCCCAGGCGAACTCCAGATCCACCGCGCCGCCGATGTCGAAGATAACCGCGCGATAGGTCGATTTCCCGGGACTCATCGGATACGACATCCCCACGGCTCGCTCCTGATGGGGGTATCGTACCGCCCGGGAAGAACCGTCCAGAGACAATCCCACCTCTCTTGCTCCTGCAGGTGTGCCATCTCTGCGTCGACCGGTGTGCCGTCCGTCCAGGTACCTTCGAAGCGCCGGCCATCACGCGTCACGAACACACCCGCCCCCTGCGGAACCCCGTTTGTCCAATGGCCCTTGAACTCACCCTGCCGCCCCTTTGCTCGTCCCTCGCCCGTCAGCCTGCCCGCGTGCCACTGCCCCTCCCACTGCCAACCACCCGGCATCGTCAGCATCCCGGTGGCCCACTCGCCCAGCTTCCAGGTTCCCCGGTACTGCCGCTCGTCAGGGAATGTCACCGTCCCCTCCAGCAAGACGCCGTCCTTCCAAAGGCCGTCGTATCGGATCTCGTATTTTATAAGCTGGCCCAGTCCCCATGTGGTCTCGTATTCCGTACGCTCGCCGCGTCCCGTGATGCCCCCACCCTCCATTCGCCCCGAATAGCGAACAACCCTCTTTCCATCGCGGAACCACTCGAGAGTGCCCTCGCCTTCGGCGCGCCCGTCGACACACGGCCCCGTCCAGACGGCATGCATCCGTCTCCACGGATTGCCAGAATTCCTTCTCGGCCACCAATTGCCCGCGTACGGATTGCGCACTTCGCACTGATCGGCGGCCTCGACCCAACGCGGCGGCCCCAGGAAGAAAGGCATCGTGAAAACAGCAACGACAAGGATCAATCCAACGGCGAACGGTATCCGGACTGGCGACCGGTAGAAGGCGAGCCAATAACTCGTCTCTGGCCGGGGATCAGGACTGGCTGCTCCCCATTTACGGATCCCTTCATCGACCAGCGCGAGCAATTTCAGTCGAGCTATGTCGAGGTCGCCGGAGAAGATCGGATAGTATTTCAGGTGCTCCCTGACGTCGCGCCCAAGGTGCCGATACCCGTTACTCTTGAGGCGAGCATAGAAGGATTGCGGATCGACGAGTTGCAACGCCACGATCTCGAAGTTTACCCGGCGGCTCCCGATGGTCGCAGTGTGGGCCCCTTTGATGTCGGACCACCGGATAAGGTCTGGCGTCCGCTTGCCAAGGACCATGATGCCCTCGCTGGAAATCCGAAGGGCAACTGGCCGCCGGACCGCATCCCGCACCCCCTTCCAAAGCAAGAATGCAGCGCAACCGATGAAAATCCCACCGTACGCATACGCGACGAACCGATGCGTCGACACAGTCGACCACCACAGGAAACATCCCAAACCCGCGATAACGATGGCTCCAGCGATTCTTTTCCATCCGGCCATCGCCTTCTGGCGAATGACGATCGGTTCGCTCGGGTCGGGCCGAAGGCCCTCTCGCGGTGTTGCGGCGATCACCGGTTTCGACATCTCGCCGTTCCGACACCGCTAGAGCGGTCTCCGAATCGCCTTGAGGCGCTATCCCACAGGCAATCCCATTTTTCCTGTTCCTGGAGGCGAGCTACCTCCGGATCGACGGGCCGACCGTCACGCCACTGTCCTTCGAACCGCCGGCCATCGCTTGTCACGAAAACGCCCGTGCCTTCAGGAACACCATTGGTCCAATTGCCTTCGTACTGCCCCTGAGGTCCGCGAGCGACGCCCTTGAGCGTAAGTTGACCTCGATACCAGTGGTCTTCCAGGCGGTAGCCGCCTGGCGCCGTCAGTACACCTCTCGTCCAGTCTCCGCTGTCCCACTTGCCGCTGTATCGCCGGCCGTCGGGATACGTCGCGACTCCTTCGCGCAGGTCGCCGTCCTTCCACGTGCCTTCGTAGCGAATTTGGCTTTCGGTCAACTCCCCGCGCCCCGTGATCCGGCCTTCATCCATTTGTCCCGAATAGCGCACCGTCAACACGCCATCGCGAAACCATTCGAGGATACCCGATCCTTGAGCGCGGCCATCGACGCACGGTCCCGTCCAGGTGACGGTCGTCGTTTTCGCGCGTCTCCACTCCCTGCCACCGTACCGATTGCGCACTTCGCAATTCTCAGCCGCTTCGACCCAGCGCGGCGGACTGAGAAGGGCGAAGGGTGCAGTAAAAAGGGCAACGAGCAGTACCAAGCCTATCGCGAACGGCGCTCGCCCCGGCAAACGAGCGAACATGGGAGTGTAGCTCGCTTCGGGCGATGGATCGGGATTGGCGATCCCCCACCGGCGGATCGACTCATTGACAGCCAGCAGCACCTGCTCCGGCTCCATGTCGAGGCCGGTGGACGCGAGCGGATAATATTTGGGGCGCAGTCCGGTGTCCGGCCCCAGCCATGCCGGTTTGCCGGCATTCAGCCGTGCGTAAAAGGATCGAGGATCGACCAGTTCCAAGGCAATTATCGGCACGCTCACCCGTTGACCGCCCTCCAGCGCGGCATGAGCCCCTTTGATATCGGACCACAGGATGAGATCGGGAGAGCGCCCCCGGTAGGCCGTGATCCCCTTGTCGGAGATCTGGATCGCAAAAGGCACCGGCCGGACCAGATTCCTGACGGCGAGACAAAGACCCAACGCGCCAGTCGCGACGACAATGAAGCCGTACACAGGGGCCGCCACCGGGTGCGTCGGGACGAACGAATGCCACAGCCACCAGCCAAGTGTCGCGAACCCGATGGCCATCGCGATGGCGATCGTCCCGCTCACGAACCGCGAGCCGAACGGCATCTTCTGATGAATGGTGATTGTCTCGGACGGGGAAGGCTTTGCCCCTTCCCCCGGCGTTGCCTCGGCTTGCGCCGGTTCGCTAATGCGAGGAGCCCTCGAGCGACTTCACGATGTTCTCGCACATCACCTTGGCGTCGGCGAAGAGCATCATGGTGTTGTCGCGGAAGAACAGTTCGTTGTCGACGCCGGCATAGCCCGACGACATGCCGCGCTTCACGAACAGGACGGTCTGCGCCTTCTCGACGTCGAGGATCGGCATGCCGTAGATCGCGCTCTTGGGGTCGGTCTTGGCCGCCGGATTGGTGACGTCGTTGGCGCCGATCACGAAGGCCACGTCGGTCGAGGCGAAGTCGCGGTTGATGTCGTCGAGTTCGAAAACCTCGTCGTAGGGGACGTTGGCTTCGGCCAGCAGCACGTTCATGTGGCCGGGCATGCGGCCGGCCACCGGATGGATGGCGTAGCGCACCTGCACGCCTTCCTTCTTCAGGAGGTCGGCCATCTCACGCAGTGCGTGCTGGGCCTGCGCCACCGCCATGCCGTAGCCCGGCACGATGATGACCGACTGGGCGTTCTTCATCAGGAAGGCCGCATCCTCGGCCGACCCGGCCTTGACCGGCTTGTCGTTCTTGACCGCCGGCCCGCCGGCCGCTGCGCTGTCGGTGCCGAAGCCGCCCAGGATCACGTTGAAGATCGAGCGGTTCATGCCCTTGCACATGATGTAGCTCAGGATCGCGCCCGAGGAGCCGACCAGCGCGCCGGTCACGATCAGCGCAGTGTTGCCCAGGGTGAAGCCGATCCCGGCCGCCGCCCATCCCGAATAGGAATTGAGCATCGACACCACGACCGGCATGTCGGCGCCGCCGATCGGCAGGATCAGCAGGAAGCCCAGCGCCAGCGACAGCACGACCAGCAGGACGAAGGTCGAGGTGTGGCCGCGCATCGCGAACCAGACCAGCAGCACGACCAGAGCGATGCCCAGCAGCGCGTTCAGCGGATGCTGGCCCTTGAAGATGAGCGGCGAGCCCGAGACCAGTCCCTGCAGCTTGGCGAAGGCCACGACCGAGCCGGTGAAGGTGATGGCGCCGATCGCGGTGCCCAGCCCCATCTCGATCAGGCTCTGGGCCTTGATCTTGCCGGGCAGGCCGATCCCGAAAGCCTCGGGGGAGAGGAACGCGGCGGCCGCCACGAAGACCGCGGCGAGACCGACGAGCGAATGGAAGGCCGCCACGAGCTGCGGCAGCGCCGTCATCTGGATCCGCAGCGCAACGAAGGTGCCGATCGCGCCGCCGATCACCAGGCCCGCCAGGATCAGCCAGGGCGACAGGACTCCCGGCGACAGCACGGTGACGCCGATGGCCACCACCATGCCGACGATACCGAACAGGTTGCCCTGCCGCGAGGTCGTGGGCGAGGACAGGCCGCGCAACGCCATGATGAAGCAGATGGCGGCGATCAGATAGCCGTAGGCGGCCAGTTCCTGGGTGAACATCCCTGCTGCTCCCGCCGACTACTTCTTGACCGGTTTCTTCTTGAACATCGACAGCATGCGGTGCGTGACGATGAACCCGCCGAAGATGTTCACCGCGGCCAGCGCCACGGCGATGAAACCGAAGAGCTGCGCCGCGCCCAGCCCCTTGAGGCCCGCCGCCAGCAGCGCGCCGACGATGATCACGGAGGAAACGGCGTTGGTGACCGCCATCAGCGGCGAATGCAGCGCCGGTGTCACCCGCCAGACCACGTAGTAGCCCACGAAGCACGAGAGCGCGAAGATGGTGAGCAGCGCCACGAACGGCATGTGGCCGTCGGGGATCGCGACCGGGCTGGCCGCCGCGGCGTCGGTGATCTGCTGCGCCAGGGCCTTGAGCTGGGCGGCGACGTCCTGCGCCTGGGTCGCGAGCTTGGAGGCCTCGCCTGCGATCTTGTCGTCCATGGAGCCGCTCCTAAGCCTGGGTCAGCGAGGGATGCACGATCTGACCGTCGCGGGTCACCAGCGTGCCCTTCACGACCTCGTCATCGAGGTTGATCGTGAGCGCCTTGGTCTCCTTGTCGACCATCGGCGTGATGAAGTTCAGCAGGTTGCGCGAGAACAGCGCCGAGGCGTCGGTCGCCAGCTCGCCCGGAAGGTTGGCCGGACCGACGATCTTCACGCCGTACTTCTCGACCACCGTGCCGAACTCCGACAGCGGGCAGTTGCCGCCCTGCTCGACCGCCATGTCGACGATCACCGAGCCGGGCTTCATGGTCTTGACCATTTCCTCGGTCACCAGCACCGGGGCCTTGCGGCCGGGGATCAGCGCCGTGGTGATCACGATGTCCTGCAGCTTGATATGGTCGGCGACGAGGGCGGCCTGCTTGGCCTGGTACTCGGCACTCATCTGCTTGGCGTAGCCGCCCGCCGTCTCGGCCGCCTTGAATTCCTCGTCCTCGACGGCGACGAACTTGGCACCGAGCGACTGGACCTGCTCCTTGGTCGCCGGGCGCACGTCGGTGGCGGTGACCACGGAGCCGAGGCGGCGCGCCGTGGCGATCGCCTGCAGGCCCGCAACACCGACACCCATGATGAAGCTGCGCGACGGCGCCAGCGTGCCGCCCGGCGTCATCATCTGCGGGAAGATGCGACCGTAATTGTTCGCGGCCACCAGCACGGCCTTATAGCCCGCCAGATTGGCCTGCGAGGACAGAATGTCCATCGACTGCGCACGCGTGATGCGCGGAATCAGTTCGAGTGCGAACGAGGTGACGCCGCGCGACGCCAGCGCCTGCACCAGCTCCTTGTTGGTCAGCGCCCCGAGCGGCGCCATCAGGGTCTGGCCCTGGCGCAGCAGGCCGAGTTCGTCGAGCCCTTCCTCCGCCGTCATCGGCCGCTGGATCTTGAAGACGATGTCGCCCGCGGCGAGGGCCGAGGCCGCGTCGGGTACGATCATCGCGCCGGCTTCGCTGTAGGCCTGATCCGTGTAGGCGGCGACCGTTCCGGCGCCTGCCTCGATCGTGACCTCCGCGCCCAGCGCCTTCAGCTTCTTGACGGTCTCGGGAGTGGCGGCCACACGGGTTTCGTGGGGCCTGCGTTCTTTGATGACAGCGATTTTCATGGAGCGCTTCAGATCCGTTTGAACGCGGCGGGACGCTTCGTGCGCTGCACCTTGCACAGCGATCCGTTCTTTGCCAAGCCGGTTTTTCGCCGCGCGGACGCCTCCCGCTTACCGACCCACGTGTCACATGCTACGGCTCGACCATGCCTGACCAACCGCACATCCTGACCGGCTTTCATTTCACCAAGGCGACGCTCGCTTCTTTCAGCGAGCGCTGCAAGATCATCGGGCACATGGACAATCCCACGCCCACCGTCGCCGACATTCCGCCCGGCACCGCGGCCACGGTGCAGGCGATCGTCAGTACCGGCAGCGTCGGCCTCTCGGACGCCATGATGGCGGCCCTGCCGAGGCTCTCCCTGTTCTGCTGCTATGGCACGGGCTACGAGCGCGTCGATCTCGAAGCGGCGCGGCGGCGCAACATCATGGTCACGCACGGCGCCGACGCCAACGCGCCCGACGTGGCCGAACTCGCGGTCGGCATTCTCCTGGCCTCGACCCGCCGCCTGGTGCGCGCCGACAAGATGATCCGTCGCGGCGAGTGGAAACAGCGGATTCCCAACCGCTTCGGCGCCATCGCCGGCCTGACCGGTGGCAGGGTCGGCATTCTGGGCCTGGGCGCCATCGGCCTGGAGGTCGCCCGGCGCCTAAAAGGCTTCGACGTCGAGATCGGCTACTGCAATCGCAGCAAGCGCAGCGACGTCGACTTCCCGTACTTCCCGAACGTGATGGCGCTCGCCTCCTGGTGCGACTACCTGATCGTCTGCCTGCGCTCGGACGCCTCCAACCGGCACATCATCAACGCCGAGGTGCTGAAGGCGCTGGGTCCGCGCGGCCATGTCGTCAATATCTCGCGCGGCTGGGCGGTCGACGAGGCGGCCCTGGCCGACGCGTTGCGCAACGACGTCATCGAAGGCGCGGCCCTCGACGTGTTCGACGAGGAACCCTACACCGGCACCGAGCTTCTGGAACTGGACAGTCTGGTGATGACGCCGCATTTCGGCGGCGGCACGCAGCACGCCCAGCGCCGCATGACCGACCTCGTCTGCCGCAACCTGGACAACCATTTCGCCGGTAAGCCGGTCGTCTCCCCGGTGCCCGAACTACGCGACTGGGCCAACTCGAAGGACGCGCCAAAGCCGCGCTAGCGCTTCTCGGTGCCGTTGCCCTACAGCCTCATCCCGAGGAGGCCCGAAGGGCCGTCTCGAAGGATGGGCAACAGGCAAGGTGCGCGCTCCCACCCTTCGAGACGCATCGCTGCGCGATGCTCCTCAGGGTGAGGTCATTGCTTGGACGTCAAGCACGGGCGCTTCGCTTGCTCAGGACGACATCAATTCGGCGGATCTTTTCCGATGACGATGCGCGCGCCCGCGTATTTCGGTGGCGTGTCGAACCAGATGTCGAAATAGGCGCGCAACGCCGACGGATAGCGCCGCAGCTCGGTCATGAGGCTGTAGGCGCGTGTCACGTCCTGCGCCTCGAAGCCCCAGGCCTTGATCCCCTGCTCGCGCGCGAGGAAGATCGCGCGGGAGAGATGGAAGCGCTGGGACACGATGATCATGCGCGTCTGCCCGAACACCGATTCCGCCCGCAGCACCGAGTCCAGGGTGCGAAGCCCCGCAAAGTCCCGGTAGATCGCCTCGGGCGGCACGCCGCGTTTTATGAGCCCCTCGCGCATCGCCGTCGGCTCGTCATAGTCGGCCCGGCTGTTGTCTCCGCTCACCAGCAGGTACTTCACCTTGCCGGCCTTGTAGAGTGCGGCGGCGGCATCGAGCCGGTAGACGAAGTAGCGATTGGGCCCGCCCTCCGGACCGATCGGCGCGGCCCCCAGCACCAGCGCCACCGGCACATCGGGGAGCCTTGCCGGATCGTCGGTGATATACGCCGCGGCCAGCGTTTCGAGCCGGCGCTCGGCCAGCCACGACAGGAGAGACATCAGGAGGGCCATCGCGCCCAGCGCGAGCACCGCGTACAACATCAACCGCATGTCATCGCCTTGATCACACTCCCGACATCCGCTCGTCACCCTCCGTAGAGAGCCAGCATGCCCCGCCTCAGCACCGCCGAAGCCACGGTCGAAACCCTCCTGCTGCACGGCCTCGACACGGTCTATGCCCTGCCCGGCCTGCACCAGGATCCGCTGTTCGACGCCTTCTATCATGCTTCGGACCGGCTGCGGGTGATCCATCCGCGCCACGAGCAGACGGCGGCCTACATGGCGCTGGGCTCGGCGCTCGCGACCGGAAAGCCGCAGGCCTTCGGCGTCGTGCCCGGTCCCGGCCTGCTCAATGCCGGCGCCGCGCTTCTCACGGCCTACGGCATGAACGCGCCGGTGATCGGCCTGATCGGCCAGATCCCGCAGGCCGACATCGACAAGGGTCACGGCCACCTGCACGAGATCCACGACCAGCTGGGCCTCATGCGCCACATCACCAAATGGGCCGAGCGCATCCGCAGCCCGCAGGAGGCGCCGACCCTGGTCAGCCAGGCGATCTGGCAGGCCACTTCGGGCCGTCCGCGCCCCGTGGCTCTGGAATGCGCGCTCGATACCTGGGCCAGGCGCAGCGAGGTGGTGATCCCCGACGCGCCGCTGCCCCTGCCGCCGGAGACGATCGACGATGAGGCGGTCGAGACGGCCGCGCGCATCCTCGGCCAGGCCGAGCGACCCATCATCGTACTGGGCGGCGGCGCCATGGAGGCGTCCGCCGAGATCATCAAACTCGCCGAGATGCTCGAAGCGCCGGTCAGCTCCTACCGTCGCGGCCGCGGCATCGTCCCCTCCTCGCACCGGCTCGCCGTCAACATGCCGATCGGCCATCGGCTGTGGAAGGATGCCGATGCCGTGCTGGCGGTCGGCACGCGCTTCTTCATCCAGAACGGCAATTGGGGAATCGACGACGGACTCAAGGTCGTGCGGGTCGACATCGATCCCGACGAGCCCGAGCGTTTCCGCAAGCCCGATGCCGCGCTGGTCGGCGACGCCGCCCCTCAGCTCCGGGCGCTGATCGCGGCCCTTGGCCGCCACAACCGCAAGCGCCCCTCGCGCGCCGAGGAGCTGAACGGCCATCGCGCCTGGTTCGCAGGCCGGCTGTCGAAGCTCGAACCGCAGCTCTCCTTCCTGAAGGCGATCCGCAACGCGCTGCCCGAGGATGGGATCTTCGTCGACGAGGTCTCGCAGATGGGCTTCGCCTCGCGCGTCGCGCTGCCCATCGAGAAGCCGCGCACCTTCCTGTCGCCCGGCTACCAGGACAATCTCGGCTGGGGGTTCGGCACCGCCCTGGGCGCGAAAGCCGCGATGCCTGACCGCAAGGTCCTGGCGATCGCGGGCGACGGCGGCTTCATGTACCAGGTGGGCGAACTGGCGACCGCCGCTCGCCACAACATCGCCGTGGTGGTCGTGGTGTTCGACAACGGCGCCTTCGGCAACGTGAAGCGCATCCAGCAGGAGCGCTACGGCAACCGGCTGATCGCTTCGGACCTGCAGAACCCCGATTTCGGCAAGCTGGCGGATTCGTTCGGCATCGCCTCGTTCAAGGCGTTGGACGCGCGACAGTTGGAAGACGCCCTGCACAAGGCGTTCGCGCTGAACGAGCCCGCCCTCGTCTGGGTCCCGCACGGCGACGTGCCCAGTCCCTGGGACCTCATCATGATGCCCAAGGTGCGCGGCTAGTCGATCACGTCGGCGGTCGTATCGAGCGGGTAGGCGACGACATCGCCTGCGACCGGAACGACCTTGGCCGTTGCGCTTGCAACCCGGACCGGGAAAGCAACGACGCCGCAACCCGATAGAGCCGTAGCGACCGCGATGAGCACTACCGCCGCCAGAAGACGCTTGGGAGGGAAGGTACGCATTCCGATTAAACGCCGGAACACGAATCCAGTTGCCGCTACCGCAGCCCTGCGAGGATCTCGGCGAAGCCTGTGCGGCACCTGAAGCCCAGCACACGCTCCGCCTTGCCGGCGTCGTAGACCCGGTCGATCGTATCGAACATCGTCCAGCCACGCTGTCCATAGTGCGTGCGGTACTCGGGGAACAGGCGCGCCACGACCGCGGGCGCATCGGTGATCAAGTCGTGGCAATCGTCGCGCGTGAAGGGCGTGGGCGCCGAGACGATGA
Organism: Reyranella sp.; assembly: GCF_965227665.1. Classification (GTDB taxonomy): domain Bacteria; phylum Pseudomonadota; class Alphaproteobacteria; order Reyranellales; family Reyranellaceae; genus Reyranella. The sequence continues at coordinate 5,593,861 of NZ_OZ245767.1, read as the reverse complement.
AGGTGTCGAAGCCGATCTCCTTCGCCTTGGCCAGCGCGACGACATGGGCCTCGGCCGCGTCCTCGACGCTGAGGCGGCGGAACAGGAACTCGTTGGCCTTGGTGTTCTCGCCCGACTGGGCGATGGCATGGGCCATGTCGTCCTCCTCGGGAAAGAAGCGCGAGGTGCGCAGGATCAGGACCGGCAGCTTGTGCAGGTGATTGAACAGGCGGCACAACTCCTCGGCGGCGAGCTTGGTGACGCCGTAGATGTTGCGCGGCTTGAGCGGCGCCATGGTCTCGTCGATCCACACCGCCGCCTTCGCGCCGCCCGCCTTCCCGTCGCGGATCTCCTGCGAGATCATCAGCGACGTCGTCGAGGTGAAGACGAAGCGGTCGACGGGCGAGCCCGGCGCCACCGCCTCCTCCAGCAGGTTCAGCGTGCCCTGCACGTTGACGGCGACGAACTCCGAATTGTCGTGGCTCTCGATGTGCGGCTTGTGACGGGCCGCGGCATGCACGATGGCGGTGATGCCTTCGTCGCGGATCACGCGACGGACCAGCGCGCGGTCGACCACGGAACCCACCACGCTCGTCGTGGCACCCGGTTCGGGATCGAGGCCCACCACCTCGTGCCCGTCGCGCGCGAGCCGCGGCACCAGGGTCTGGCCGAGCCAGCCCGAGGAGCCGGTCACCAGGATGTTCACGGCTGGCTCGCGTCCTCGAGTCCGGCCTCTTTCAGCGCCAGGTCCTGCCGCTGGGTCAGCGCATCGACATCGAAGCCGTCGATCAGCCCCTCGAAGAGCTGGTGCCAGTTGATCGAGGCGCGGAGATGGATGAACACCGAGCCCAGGCCGATGGCGGCGCGGTCCATGAACACGAACTCGCGCGGCGGCCGCACGCCGCCCATCTTGCGCAGCTCGCCGAACACGTTCTGCGCCATCTCGCGGCCATAGCCGTCGGCCATGCCCTCGGTGAGGCGCCGCGGGCGGTCGTCCATCAGCGGCCCGTAGAGGAACGCCGCCCAGCGGTTCAGGATCGCGATCATCTCCTTGCTGAGACCCGTAAAGCCCCAATCCTCGTAGGCCGCGACGGCGCGCGCCTCGTCGTCGGTCATCAGCGCACGATAGAGTTCGATCGAGCCGCGCACGAAGCGCGGCGGGAAGATGCGGATGCAGCCGAAGTCCATCAGGTTCACCGAACCGTCCGGCCGCACCGAATAATTGCCGAGATGCGGATCGCCGTGGATGGCCCCATAGAAATAGAACGGCACGTACCAGGCGCGGAACATGGCGATGGCCAGCGCGTCGCGCTCCTCCTGCGAGCGAGTCTTCCAGTTGAGCAAGGGCTCGCCGTGCAGCCAGTCCATCGTGAGCAGCCGCTCGGTCGAATGGGAGGCGACGACGCCGGGCACATGCACCTGGCTCTCGTCACGCAGCATGTGCCGGTAGAGGGCGGCGTGCCGGGCCTCCCGGCGATAGTCGAGTTCCTCACGCAGCCGGTTGGTGATCTCGGCGTGGATCTCGTCGGTGCGGATCGCCGGATCGACCCGCTGGCCGATCGCGAACACGAGCTTGAGCTGGTTGAGGTCGGCCTCCAGCGCCGAGGACATGTCGGGATATTGCAGCTTGGCCGCCACCTCGCGCCCGTCGAGCAGCGTCGCGCGATGGACCTGGCCCAGCGAGGCGGCGAACGACGCCTCCTTGTCGAAGCGGGCGAACTTGGCCTGCCAGTCGGGCCCGAGTTCCGAGGCCATGCGGCGGCGCACGAAGGCCCAGCCCATGGCCGGCGCGTTGGCCTGCAACTGCGCCAGCTCGCGGGCGTACTCCGGCGGCAGCGCGTCGGGAATGGTGGCGAGCAACTGCGCCGCCTTCATCAGCGGGCCCTTCAGCCCGCCCAGCGCCGCCTTCAGCTCGCCGGCATGCTTGTCGCGGTCGAGGTTGAAGCCGAGATAGCGCTGCCCCGCCAGCTTGACCGCCAGCCCGCCGACCGACGTGCCGACCCGCGCATAGCGCCCGAGCCGTCCGCCGAGGGAGTCCCCTTCATCTGCCATCGCGGCCTACAGTTTCTCCAGCTCGTCGATGAACCCCGAGATCACCTCGAGGCCCTTGTCCCAGAAGGCCGGATCGGACGCGTCGAGGCCGAACGGCGCCAGCAGTTCCTTGTGCCGCTTCACGCCGCCCGACCGCAGCATGTCGAGATACTTGTCCTGGAACCCGTCGGGCTGGGCCTGGTAGGCGGCATAGAGCGAGTTCACCAGGCAGTCGCCGAAGGCGTAGGCGTAGACGTAGAACGGCGAGTGGATGAAGTGGCCGATATACGACCAATAGTATTTGTACTCGTCGTCGAAGGTGAAGGCCGGGCCGAGGCTCTCCTTCTGCACCGCCATCCAGATCTCGCCGATCGCGTCGGGCGTCAGCTCGCCCTCGCGGCGCGCCATGTGGAGGCGCGATTCGAAATCGTAGAATGCGATCTGGCGCACCACGGTGTTCAGCATGTCCTCGACCTTGCCGGCCAGCATCGCCTTGCGCATGGCCTTGTCGGGCGCGGTCTTGAGCAGCGACTGGAAGGTCAGCATCTCGCCGAACACCGACGCGGTTTCGGCCAGCGTCAGCGGCGTGTCGGCCATCAGCGGGCCCTGCTTGGCCGCCAGCACCTGGTGCACGCCATGGCCCAGCTCGTGCGCGAGCGTCATCACGTCCCGCACCTTCCCCTGATAGTTCAGCAGGAGATAGGGATGCGCCGACGGCACCGTCGGATGCGCGAACGCGCCCGGCGACTTGCCCGGCCGGGCCGGCGCGTCAATCCAGCCGGTGCCGAAGAACTTCCGCCCGACATCCGCCAGCTCGGGTGAGAAGGCATTGTAGGCATCGAGCACGATCTTCTCGGCCTCGGGCCAGGGGATCGTGCGGTCGTCATGCTCGGGCAGCGGCGCGTTGCGGTCCCAATAGGGCATCGTCTCGACGCCGAACCATTTGGCCTTGAGCTTGTAGTAGCGGTGCGAAAGCTTCGGGTAGGCCGCCTTCACCGAGGCCGCGAGCGCGTCGACGACTTCGTCCTCGACCACGTTGGCCAGGTTGCGGAACGATTGCGGCCGGGCGTACTTGCGCCACCGGTCGTCGATCTCCTTGTCCTTGATCAGCGTGTTGGTGATCAGCGAGAACACGGCGATGTTGTCGCCCTGGACCTTGCCGAACGACTTGGCGGCTTCCTTGCGCACCGCCGCATCCTTGTTGGACAGCTTGTCGAGGATCTGCGGCTCGCTCAGCATCTCGTTGCCGAACGGGTAGCGCAGCCGCGCGATCGTCTCGTCGAACAGGCGCGACCAGGCGCTGCTGCCCACCACCGACTGGTCGTGCTGGAACTTCTCAAGCTCGTCGGAGAGCTGGTGCGGGCGGAACAGGCGCGCATCGCGCAGCCACGGCCCGTACTTGGCCAGCTCCGGGGCCTTCAGCTTCTCGGCCAGGTCGGCATCCTCGATCTTGTTGATCTCGAGCCGGAAGAACAGGAGCTTCGAGCCGATGTCGTTCAGCTTCTCGGAAATGTCCTGCGCGAAGCGGCTACGCTCCGGATCGGACAGGTCCTGGGCGGAATAGAGCTGGGCGTAGGAGCCGATGCGGCCCAGCAGGTCGCTCATCGCCTCCAGGCGCACGATCGCCCCGCCCAGCGCCTTGCCGTCGAGGCCGACGATCCTGCCCTGGTAGTCCTTCTCGAACGATTCGGCTTCCGCGGCGGCGCGCTTCAGGTCGGCGCCGAGATCCGTCCCGCCCGGGCTGGAATAGAGGTCGGACAGGTTCCAGGTCGGCAGATCGCCCAGCACAACGTTCATTCGGCACTCCTTGCGTCCACCCCGATATGGGGCGCGACCCGCCGCGTGCCTAGGGGAATGGGACCTCGACACACCGGCGGATTTCAGCCACCCGGTCTAACACGCTTCCCGGATCGATGGAGACCAGCTCGAAGCCATGCGCGCGATAGATGCGCTCATGGACCGCCTCGAAGCGCCGTGCGTCCTCCAGGCCGATCCGCCGTGCCGCCGTGGCCTCGATGAACCCCATCAGCCGCACGAAGAGAACGCGGCGGTCGTAGAAGCCGGATCCCTTCAGCTCTTCGATCTCCCTACGCAGCGGGTCGGACAGCGGATGACCGAGGAACGTCGCCAGGGCCTCGGTGCAGAAGGCCGACCGGTCGTGGAACTGGACCTCTCCCGTCGCCGCCAGGCGCCTCTGCCGCTGCAGCGCCACGATCCGGTCGATGAATCCTGGATCGGTCCAGGGTTCGGCGACGCCCTTGGCCTGTTCGAGGGCGATGACGTCCGTCGCCGCCTCCTCGACCACGGCGAAACCGTCGACCTCGAGCTGCCGCACCACCGCCGTCTTCCCCGCCCCCGGCGCCCCGGTGAGGATGAACCTGCCCGTCCTCATCCTGTCTTCCTTAATCGCGTGAGGTAAAGGTCCCTCGCTTCTTCAGGGAGCCGAGCTTCGCTCGGCTCAGAGCCGGTTGTATTCCTTGAACCAGTCGACGAAGAGCGGGATGCCCCGGTCGACGGTCACCTTGGGGGACCAGCCGAAATCGCGGGTCGTGGCGTCGATGTCGGCGGCGGTTTCCGGCATGTCGCCGGGCTCCCCCGGCTTGAGCTCGATGACGGCCTTGCGGCCCAGCGCCTTCTCGAACAGCGCGATGATGTCGAGGATTTCCTCGCTGCGCGACCCGCCGAGATTGTAGAGCCGGTGGCCGGCGGTCGCGGGCGGCCGGTCGAGCGCCGCCAGGGTACCGGCCGCGATGTCGTCGATGTAGGTGAAGTCGCGCTTCAGCTTGCCATGGTGATAGAGCGGAATCGTGCGCCCCTCGTGGATCGCCCGGGCAAAGATATAGGGCGACATGTCGGGCCGCCCCCACGGCCCGTAGACCGTGAAGAAGCGCAGGCCGGTCGCCTTGAGCCCGTACTGGTGCACGTAGGTCTCGGTCATCAGCTCGCCGGACCGCTTGGTCGCGGCATAGAGCGAGACCGGATGGTCGACCCGGTCCTCCACCGCGAAGGGAATCTTGTCGTTGCCGCCATAAACCGACGACGACGAGGCATAGACCAGATGGCGGAGCCGCGATCCCAGCCGGCGCGCCAGCTCCAGCACGACGAGATGCCCCATCACGTTGGTCTGCACGTAGATGTAGGGATCGATCTGCGAATGGCGGATACCCGGCTGCGCCGCCAGATGGACGATCCGGTCCACGCCCTCCGGCCTGTCGGCCAGCCCCAGCATCGTCTCGCGGTTCGCGATGTCGCCCTCGATGAAGGTGAAGCCGGGCGTCTCGCGCAACGGCTTCAACCGGGCGAACTTCAGCACCGGGTCGTAATAATCGCTGAAATTGTCGATCCCGACGACCCGATCCCCGCGCGCGAGCAGGGCCCGGGCGACGTGGGAGCCGACGAACCCGGCGACACCTGTAACAAGGACTGAAGTCATGGCGGCGGACGCTTACAACATTTCACACCAGGGTGACACCGTGAAACGCCAAAGGGTTGTTGCCGGTCCGGCCTGACCTAAACCATCGTTTTTCAGGCGCCGTCGCCTTCCGCATTGCCTGCCGCGTGCAAACGTCGCTACCGTGCCCATATTGAAATGTCAGGGAGGTTGCCATGCCCCTCGCGGTGACCCTAGACGACAAGTACGTTCTCGAACGCGGACGCGTATATCTGACCGGGACGCAGGCGCTGGTGCGCCTGCCCATGATGCAGCGCCAGCGCGACCTCGCGGCCGGCCTGAACACCGGCGGCTACATTTCCGGCTATCGCGGCTCCCCGCTGGGCGGCTTCGACCAGGCGCTGTGGCAGGCCAAGAAGTTCATCAAGAAGAGCCATATCGAGTTCCAGCCCGGGACCAACGAGGACCTGGCCGCCACCGCCCTGTGGGGCACCCAGCAGATCCACCTCTACCCCGGCGCGCGCTACGACGGCGTGTTCGGCATGTGGTACGGCAAGGGGCCCGGCGTGGACCGCTCCGGCGACGTCTTCAAGCACGCCAACTATGCCGGCACCTCCAAGCACGGCGGCGTCGTGGCCCTCGCGGGCGACGACCACATGGCGAAATCCTCCACCGTCGCCCATCAGAGCGAGCCCGCCTTCATGTCGGCCGGCATGCCGGTCATTCACCCTGCCGGCGTCCAGGAATATCTCGACTGGGGCCTGCACGCCTTCGCGATGTCGCGCTATTCGGGCCTCTGGGTGGCGTTCAAGGTCCTGAGCGAGACGGTCGACAGCTCGGCCTCGGTCTACATCGACCCGCACCGGGTCGAGATCCACACCCCCACCGATTTCGTCCTGCCGCCCGACGGCGTGCACATCCGCTGGCCCGACGACTGGCTGGGCCAGGAGCGCCGCGTCGTCACCATCAAGCAGCCCGCCGCGCTGGCCTACTGGCGCGCCAACAAGCTCGACCGGCTGATGCTCGGCCGGCCCGACGCCCGCTTCGGCATCGTCACCGTCGGCAAATCCTATCTCGACGTGCGCCAGGCGCTGGACGAGCTGGGGATCGAGGACGCCGAAGCCGAGCGCCTGGGCCTCGCCATCTACAAGGTCGGCATGGTCTGGCCGCTGGAGACCGAGGGCGCCATCGCCTTCGCCGCCGGCAAGCGCGAGATCCTCGTCATCGAGGAGAAGCGCAACCTGATCGAGCAGCAGCTCAAGCACGCGCTGTTCAACGCCCCGTCCGACCGCCGCCCCGTCGTGGTCGGCAAGACCGACGAGCGCGGCCAGATGCTGCTCAAGACCGACGGCGAGCTGACGCCCTTCGAGATCGCCTCGGCCATCGTCGCCCGCTTCGGCCTCGACTCGTTCAGCAGCCGTACCAAGGAGCGCTTCGAGGCGCTGAAGCGCCGCGCCGGTCGCCAGGTGCGCAACGAGACCGGCCTCGCCCGCGTCCCCTATTTCTGCTCCGGCTGCCCGCACAACAGCTCGACCAAGGTGCCCGACGGCTCAATGGCGATGGCCGGCATCGGCTGCCATACGCTGGCCATCGGCATGGAGCGCAACACCAAGACCTTCACCCACATGGGCGCCGAGGGCGCACCGTGGGTCGGCGCCAGCCACTTCACCGACATGCCGCACGTCTTCCAGAACCTGGGCGACGGCACCTACTTCCATTCCGGCTATCTCGCGATCCGTCACGCGGTCGCGACCAACACCACCATCACCTACAAGATCCTCTACAACGACGCCGTCGCCATGACCGGCGGCCAGCCGCACGACGGCAACGTCCATCCCTGGACGATCAGCCAGCAGGTCCATGCCGAGGGCGTGCGCCGCATCGCGCTGGTGAGCGACGAGCCGGACAAGTACCCGGTCGGCACGCCCTGGGCGCCCGGTGTCACCTTCCATCACCGCGACCAGCTCGACGAGGTCCAGCGCGAGCTGCGCGAGGTCAAGGGCGTCTCGGTCCTGATCTACGACCAGACCTGCGCCGCCGAGAAGCGCCGGCGCCGCAAGCGCGGCACCTTCCCCGATCCCAACAAGCGCCTCTTCATCAACGAGGCGGTGTGCGAGGGCTGCGGCGACTGTTCCGTGAAGTCGAACTGCCTCTCGGTCGTGCCGGTCGAGACCGAGTTCGGCCGCAAGCGCGCCATCGACCAGTCGTCCTGCAACAAGGACTTCTCCTGCCAGAACGGCTTCTGCCCCTCCTTCGTGAGCGTCGAGGGCGGCACGCTGAAGAAGGGCAAGGCGGTGACCGCGAAGAAGGGCGAAGCCGCTACTGCAACGCAGGAGCCGGAGATGCCGGCCGCGCCGACGCTGCCGTCGGTCGAGGACAAGCCCTACGGCGTCCTCATCACCGGCATCGGTGGCACCGGTGTCGTCACCATCGGCGCCATCATGGGCATGGCCGCCCATATCGAGGGCAAGGGCGCGACCGTGCTCGACCAGCTCGGCATGGCACAGAAGGGCGGCGCGGTGATCAGCCATGTCCGCATCGGCGCCACCCCAGAGGCGCTGCACGCCGTGCGCCTGGCCGCCGGCGGCGCCAACGTGCTTTTAGGCTGCGATCTGGTCGTCAGCGCCAGCCCCAACGCGCTGGCAGCCCTGGAGCCCGGCGTCTCGCGCGCCGTCGTCAACACGCACGAGACCATCACCGGCGAGTTCACGCGCCACCCCGACCTCGCCTTCCCGGCCAACACGCTGAAGCTCTCGGTCGAGGCCGCGGCCGGCGCCGACGGAGTCGACTTCCTCGACGCCACCGGCATCGCCACCGCGCTGATGGGCGATTCGATCGCGACCAACATGTTCGTGCTGGGCTACGCCTACCAGAAGGGCCTGATCCCGCTCGCCCACGAAACCATCGAGCGCGCCATCGAACTGAACGGCGCTGCCGTGCCGATGAACCTGGCGGCCTTCCGCTGGGGCCGCCGCGCCGCCGCCGACCGCGCCGCGGTCGAAAAGCTGGTGGCGCCCAAGACGACCAAGGCCAACGTCGTCGCCTTCACGCGCACGCAGCCCAAGACGCTCGACGAGATCGTGGCCTCGCGCACGAAGCACCTGACCGGCTACCAGAACCCGGCGCTGGCCCAGCGCTACAAAGCGCTGGTCGACAAGGTGCGCGCTGCCGAGACGAAGATCGGCCAAACGGGCCTCGCGGAGGCCGTCGCGCTCTATTACGCGAAGCTCCTGTCCTACAAGGATGAGTACGAGGTCGCCCGCCTCTACAGCGAGACCGCCTTCCAGGCCGGCCTCAGCAAGCAGTTCGACGGCGACTACAAGCTCAAGTTCCACCTCGCCCCGCCGCTCTTCTCCAGCCGCGACCCGCAGACCGGCCAGCTGATCAAGCAGGAGTTCGGCGCCTGGATGCTCCCGGCCTTCCGCATGCTGGCGAAGCTCAAGGGCCTGCGCGGCACCAGGTTCGACGTCTTCGGCTACACCGAGGAACGCAAGACCGAGCGCCGCCTGATCGCCGAGTACGAAGCGCTGATCGACGAGCTGCTGGCCGGCCTGTCAGCCCAGAACCACGCGCTCGCCATCAAGCTCGCCTCCATCCCCGACGACATCCGCGGCTACGGCCACGTGAAGGACGCGCACCTGGAGAAGGCCAAGAAGAAGGAAGCCGACTTGCTCCACCAGTGGCGCAACCCGGAGGCGATGAAGGCGGCGGCGGAGTAGCGGCAAAGACGCTAATCCTCGCGCGCCACTCAAGGTAGCGCTGGCAATCCGACTCCTCCCATGCGAGCATTCGCCCAACAATGGACTGCGTGGGCGGGAGTGCGATGCGGCGAGCGTTGGGGCGTGCTTTTTTCGGAATGTTGGTGGTCGGGTTGCTGGTCGGGTGTTCGCCACCCGTACAGGTCGGTGCAAGCAATCGCGAACCTTCGTACCAGGGCAAGATCACGCGCGTACTCGTAGTGACCTCGCTTCGCGCGCCCGGTCTGAACGCCACTCAAAACGAAGGTTTCGTGAGGGCATCCGAGATCAGGCAGAGCCTCAACGCGACATGGAGTCCGCTGGGCGTTGCCCTCGAAGTCATCGATATGGACCCCAGTCCGGGCATGCCCGAGCAACGAACCCAATTCGCGCCCCAGCAAATCCTGACCCTGGCCGTCGAGGGCTATACGCTCTACCAAAGGGTCGTCGACTCCTACGCCGTCGATGCCAGCCTCTACGAAGTCTCGACAGGGAAACGCGTCTGGCGAGGCAAGGTGTATTTCCGCGGCATGGAAGACAGCGGCCGTATTCGGCACAACGGCTTCGGCGGAGCGATCTCGCACCAGAACGATGCCGACGACCTCGTCCGGGAGCTGACGGCAAAACTCAAAGCCGACAAGCTTCTGTAGGTCGGGAAGGCGCAATCATGCAAAGACGAACGTTCCTTGCTACCGCCATTGGCGCATTGGCGACGGCCGGCTGCATGCCTGAAGGAAAGCTGCTGCAGGTCACGGCACCTCCTACGACACCGCCACGCGCCAAGATCGAGCGCGTCCTGATCTGGCTTTCACCGAACATAACCTTGGCTAGCGAAAAACTCGGTGATGCATTCGTAGCCGCCTTCGCGCCGTACAGCGTTCCGGTGAAGGTCGGCCGCGCGTCCGCGCTCGAACTCAATCGCGGTGACGATCAGGCGAAACCGATGACCGAAATCCAGGCGACTCATCGTCTGGAGATCGAGGTCGGCTCCTTCAGATCGGGCGGCGGCATTCCAGCGGAATGGACGCTCGTCGTGTCGCTCTACGCCGGCAAAGACAGACGGCCCCTCATGGCGCTGCAGTATCGGCCCGCTGGCTTCTCCGACAATACAGTGGCAACCGTGGTCGTTCAGAAGCTTCACGAGTACGGATATCTCTGAGTATCTCTGCCAGCGAAACACTGTACCTCGCGCCGACCTCCAGCAGGAGTTCGGCGCCTGAATGCTCCCATTTCAGCGCGATCGAGGCGTCGACAACAATCGTCATCAAGAGTCGCGATCCTCGCGGATGAGTTCGGCCGCTCGGCCTGTGTCCTTCCGGCAGTCCCGGGGCGCAGGCGCGCAGGCGCGCGGCGCGCTTGCGGAACTCGTCGCGGCCGCTCCTCAGGGCCTCTTCCAGTATCAGGCGGTGCTCAGCCTCGACGCTGCGGCCGCTGGCAGCGGCGCGTTCCTCAAGCGCGAGGACCAGGTCTTCGGGACGTCTCGGATCACGAGCTGTGCCGTCCCCCAACGATATTACGTATCATGCGCGGAAATTGCGATCGGCGGGCTATTTTAAGGGGGTCGCGGCGAATAAACGCAATAATCGCAATAAACGAATCATTCGAAATGAGAGTCGCACCCCTGAGACCGGTATCCTGATACCGCTGCCGGGCCGATATTGCCCGCCGGTGCCTGTAAAAACCTGTTCCAACAGCCTGTTGAGCCCCCTGCGCCGGGCCGTCAGCCCTAGCGCATCACCTTCTCGAAGCGGAAGGCCTCACCGTCGCCGGGCAGGTCATCGGGGCTCGGTCGATGCGTGTCCGGGTGATGCCGATTGAAGAACTCGACGATCCTGAAGCCGCACTTGTTGACGTAGAAGTGGATGTTGCGCTTCTCGAAGTAAGGCGTGTGCGTCTGCCACACGAGGGTCTGCGGATACCGCGCCTCGATGGCCTGCCAGGCCGCGTGCCCGATGCCCCTTCCATGACCGCCGAGCGAGATGAAGAAAAGGTCCAGCGAATTGCGTTGCGTGACGTCGTCGATCGTGACGACCGCACCGCCGACCTTCTGGCCGTCGCTCAGGATGCGCAGCGTGACGGCGCCCGGCGCAGCGATCGAGGCGTCGAGGTCTTCGTCCGACGGGATCGGACCATCCGGCAGCGCGCCGAATTCCTCGACGACGGCCACGGCGAACGCTTCCTGCAACTCCCTCTTGAAGGCGGGAAGGTCGGCGGCCTCGGCGACGGCGAGCGTGATCTTATTGCTGGTCATGCCGCGCTTCTAATCCAGGACCGCGCCGATGTCGCTTCATGGAGCGAAATAAGAGGCCGGCCCTCTTGCGGCGGGTCCATTGTCCGTCATGCTCTCCCCAAAAGGAGGGAACGCCATGAAATTCGGCATCTTCTACGAACTGCAGCTGCCCCGTCCGTGGGCGCCCGGCGACGAGCATCGGCTCTATCAGAACGCGCTCGACCAGATCGAGCTGGCCGACCGGCTGGGCTACGACCATGCGTGGCAGGTCGAGCATCACTTCCTCGAAGAGTATTCCCACTCGCCCTCCCCTGAGTCCTTCCTCGCGGCGGCGAGCCAGCGCACCAAGAACATCCGGCTGGGCCACGGCATCTTCCAGGTGACGACCAACCATCCGACGCGCGTCGCCGAGCGCGTCGCCACGCTCGACCTGCTGTCGAACGGGCGCTGCGAGTTCGGGATGGGTGAGAGCGCCTCGATCACCGAGCTCGAGCCGTTCGGCGTCACCATGGAGAACAAGCGCGAGATCTTCGAGGAAGCGGTCCGCGCCATCATGCCGATGTTCAAGGACGGGCCCAGCGAGCATGCGGGCAAGGTCTGGAACATCCCGCTGCGCATGGTCGTGCCGAAGCCGCTGCAGAAGCCGCACCCGCCGCTCTGGGTCGCCTGTTCGCAGCTCCAGACGCTGACCAAGGCCGGCGAATGGGGCATGGGGGCACTCGGCTTCCAGTTCGTCTCGGCCGACGCCGCGCATGCCTGGGTGCACGCCTACTACAACGCCTTCGTGAAGCGGCAGAAGAAGCTCGCCGACTACAAGGCCAACCCGAACATCGCGCTGGTCAGCTTCTTCATGTGCGCCAAGACCGACGAGGAGGCGCGCGCCCGCGCCGACGGCGACACGTTCTTCCAGTTCGCGTTGCGCTTCTACGGCCAGTCGGCCGACCGGCGCCGGCCGGCCGCCGGCACGGTCAACATGTGGGAAGAGTACGAGAAGTGGAAGAAGGCCAACCCGGAGCAGCATGCGGCCTCGCTGCGCGGCGGCCTGATCGGCTCGCCCGACACGATCCGGCGCAAGCTGAAGAAGTTCCAGGAGTCGAACATCGACCAGGTGGTGCTGCTGAACCAGGCCGGCAAGAACCGCCACGAGGACATCTGCGAATCGCTCGAGCTGTTCGCGAAGGAAGTGATGCCGGAGTTCCAGGGCGCCCATCCGGAGCTGCTGAAGTGGAAGGAGCGCGTTCTCAACCGCGACATCGACCTGGCGGAGATCGACACGACCGCCTTCACCGACCGCTACGGCGGCACGATGAAGGGCATCGCGCCGACGACACAGGCGGCCTCGCAGGGCGTCCGCGCCGCCGACTAGGTGTCAGGAGTAGGGTACAATGCGCACCGGTGCCAGGGCGCTGGGGTGAAGCAATGACCGACGGGCTCAATCGCAAGGCTATTGCGATGTTTGTCCAGCTGGCGAAAAGAAGTCCGCCTGGAGCATCAGGCGGACTTTCGTTCCTGCAGTTTGCTCTGGCTGCACTGTTCTGTTTTTTCTCTCCAGAGTCTCATGCCCAGCTCAAGACAGAAGATCTTCTGGAGTTGGCAAAGCCGATCTCGCAACAGATACGAACGCCCAGTCACAATGTCGTCTGGTGCGGGCCGGACACTCTCGTTTCCGCCGTCGTTGTTGGCGAGAGTGCACGAGGTCAACGAACCAACCTGAAGTACACCGACCTGAGAACGAGTCGGACCTGGACTCGAAATCTGGAGGGAGCACGCACCGTGCTTGCCTGTTCGGCGACAGGTGCGAGGATTGTTTCTGTCGAGCCCGTCAGCCTGCGCACCAGCAACGTGGTGTTCGATGACCTCGATGCGAACAGCCAAGTAACGCTTGCCGCTGGGGTTGCCGTTCTAGGCGTCGATTCCAGCGGCCGGAGCTTGGTGGTTGCTGCAAAGGATGCGGAGACCATCGAGTTGGGGGATCTACAGTATTTCGACCTCGAAGGTCCAAGCGGCGACAAACCTCTGAAGCTCTCTGCCCTGCTTCCCTCGCTATCAGAACGCTCAGTCGTCGCGAATGCCGCGGTGAACCACAATCGTGTTGCTCTTCTTTTTTGGCAGCCGACGCGATCCGATGCCCGGATCGTATCCAACGCGGAACTGAAGCTGGCGATGGTGGACACCAGAAGTGGCGCCTCCAGGATTATCGCGACTCCTGCCGTGAGCGCGAGGTGGTACGCGCCTGCCCCTGTCGTCGTTGAGGTGTCGGAGGCTCATGCCGTACTGAGCGGCTGGCTCCCTCACGAGAGTGCTTTCGAGTTCATCAGGTGCAGTTTCAACGTCGAGACCCGGCCCAGCGGCAATGTTTGCGGCCCCGTAACCTCTGTGTTCTTCGATGTGCACGCTCCACCGATGCCCCCCTTGATCAGCGAGCGACTGGTGCTCGCTCTTGGCTCTGGCGGATGCGACTACCTTGTTGCCTCACGACGAGAGGCGACGTGGGAGTATAGCGATACCGCCTGCCTGACCACCCAAACGCCGACTTATGTTGGCGTAGAGCCCGGCATAGAGGCGGTGCTTTCGCCGGACAGGAAAAAGTTGGCGATCATCGCAATACGAATGGGCGATCACGATGCCAACACCGCTCGTCGCCGATTCGTCGAGGACAATACCTGGCTGGTTTTCTCCGTATCCGATTTCATCCGCTCACTTTCCCAACGGTGAAGCCTTCAGGGTCTGGATCGCGATGGTGCTCTTCACCTCGCGGACCAGCGGCAGGTTGAGCAGCTTGCCCACCAGGAAGCGCTGATAGGCATCCAGGTCGGGCACCGTGACTTCCAGCAGGTAGTCGGCCGAACAGGAGGCCGACATGCCCCAGACCGACGAAATCGAGAGCTTCGCCGTCCCCGGCGCCGTCGCCGACACGCTCCAGCGCTATGTCGACGGGGCGCGGACGGGCGACATTGCGCGGCTGCGCCCGGCCTTCGCCGAAGGGGCGCGCGTGAGCGGCAGCGATGGCGGCAAACCCGTCACCTGGAGCCTGCAGGAATTCTGCGAGGCCGTCGCCATCGACGCAGCCGGCGGGGCCGCGATGGCGCGGCTCGAGGCGCTCGACTGGCGCGGCACGCGCTACACGGATTTCTTCGTGATGATCCGTCGCGACAGCAAGGTCTTCCACGCCCACGCGCGGGCGTGAAGGCCGGGCCCGAGGTCGCAGCAAAGTCACAGGAAGCGTCATGCCCTCGCCGCTTCCGTCCGCTAGTTAACCTACAGAACAGAAACCGCACCGGAGATGCGGCCAGTTTATCTTGCCCTGCGGACGGGAATGGGCCTCTAGTTGTTGTGCGAGGGGAAGACGATGTCACGCAGCCTGGATGCTCCACTCAGTCCAAACGAGGAAGTGACGTTGCGCCGGGTCGCCCTCGGCATTTCGCCGATGAAGGACCTCGCCCCGCGCGACCTCATGCGCCTCACATCGCTGTCCCTGATCGAGATCGACGCCGGCGTGCCGCGCCTTACGGAGTTCGGCCGCCAGCGTTATCGCGCCCTGCCCCGTGCCGCCAACGTCAAGGACGTGTCCCTCGAAGCGATGCTGGCCGCGGTCGGCGACAGGCTGCGCAAGACGACGGACTAGGCGGCGACAATGTGAAGTGTTTGCGACCTCCGCAACTGGCCGGGAAGGCCCGCGTTCATCAGGCGACCCTTCCCCCAAGCAGGAGAGAGCCATGACCGATCTGACCCTGACCCCGAAGAACCTGATCGCCGCCGAGCGCGTCACTGGCACCGACGTCTACAATCTGCAGGGCGACAAGCTCGGCACCGTCGAGGACATCATGATCGACAAGGTGAGCGGTCGCGCCATCTATGCCGTGATGTCGTTCGGCGGCTTCCTCGGCATCGGCGAGAAGCACCATCCGCTGCCGTGGTCGACTCTGAAGTACGACGAGCGCCAGGGCGGCTACGTGGTGGCCCTCGACAGGAAGGTCCTGGAAGGCGCCCCGACCTTCGATGAAGCGGAGGATTTCAGCTGGACGCCCGACTACGGCCGCCAGGTCGACAAGTATTACGGCGTCCCGACCAACTGGTAAGGCGGCGCAACACGATGCCAGCCCGTTGCCCCGTCGGGGGCGACTGGCCGGCTCTTTTTAGGGAGTGACCTTCTGGCAGCCGGCACCCTGCCAGCGATAGCCCTGGGCGGAACCCGAGACCATCGTCCATTCGACGATGCAGCTCTGGCGCACCAGGGTCGGCGGAAAGCCGCCCATGGGAATCCAGAGGCCGCCGCCCCACCCCCATCCCCAGCCGCCGAAGCGTTGGTACATCGGAGGCATACCGGGATCGATGTACGACGTATCCCATCGCCATTGCAGGATCTTGCTGCCATCCTCGAGCTGATAGCTGCTGTCGGGAATGCGGCCCATGCTGCCCAGCAGGCCGGCTTCCGGCGCGCCCGCCATGGCGCGAAGCTGATTGTCGAAGGCGGCCTCGCGTTCCGCCCGCGTCTCGCAGCCGGGCAAAAGCGTCAGGAGGGCGAGGACCGCCAGGAGCGGCTTGGCGAACATCCTCATATTCTAGCGCGCTACGGCTTGGCTTTCACGTCCCGGTCGTAGATGTTGTCCGCGGGCGGACCGAAGAGTCCGCAGGGGATGCGGAGAACGGATGGGATCGGCGCTGAGGTGGCTCGCCTTCGCGATTTGCGTGGCGGGGTTGGTGCTGGGTCAGTTCGGACGCACGTTCGAGGATGTGCGACGCTACGGCCATCTCTCCGACATCCTGCAGTCCGAGTGGGCTGCAACCAACATCTGGCTCGACAGCACGGAATGCACGGTGTCCCGCGGCGTCTGGCTGGCGGTCTGCGAGGATGGCCGCCTCATCCCGATCTCCGAACGTGCGATCGCCGACGATCCTGGCCACGCGCTGCTGCTCAGCGCCTGGGCGGCGATGACAGGCGAGCCTGCCACTCTGGTCGACGTCGCGCGGCTCAACACGCTCATCAATACGATCGGCCTCGTGGCCCTGGCGGCGCTCTTGTTCTCGCTGCGGGCCTGGATCACCTCGCTCGTGCTGTTGGTGCGGGGGCCGATCGAGTTCCTGGGCTGGATGGGCACCTCTCCCCACTGGGCCTTCATCGGCACGGTGAGTCTGGCCGGCATCCTGCCGCTGGCGATCCTGACCCGCAGCAACCGCGCCTGGATCGCGGGCGGGATCGCGGCCCTGGCCGTGGTCACGCTGGTCCGCGAATCGATCGGCTTGATGGGTTTCGCCCTCACGCTCGGCGCACTGGCGGTCATGGCACTGCAGCGGCCGCGACCGGCTCGTCTCCTGCCTCGCCTGGCGCTCATGGTCGTGCTCGCGACGGGCGCGCTGCTTGCTCCCAAATGGGCCACGATGGCGCGCGATGCGGCCTTTCCGGTGGCACCCGCCGAACGGCTGCAGACTCACGGCCTGTCGCATACGCTTTATCTCGGCCTCGGATTCGTCGAGAACAAGTGGGGCATCCGCTACCAAGACGAGTATGGCGCGGACCTGGCCACCCGGGCCGGGATCATCTACTGCTCGCCCGAGTATTTCCGCATGATGTGGAAGCTCTACCTCGGACGCATCGTCGAGGACCCGGTTGAAGTCGCGCGCATCTACTGGGAGAAGGCGCTGCAGTTGCTTACCGCGCGGACGATGCAGCCCGGCCCACCCTTCGGGATCGTCCTGGCGATCGGTCTGGTGCACCTGCTGGCGGCCACAGGGTTCGGCCTCTGGCGTCGCGTGGGCTTCCCACAGGGCCTGCCGATCGAGGCGGTGTCGGTCGCGTTCCTCGGCCTCTTCCTCGCCCAGGCGATCCTGGCCTTGCCCAGCCACATGTATGCCGTGCCGGTGAACGCCTTCATCCTGGTGCTGTTCGGCGCGATCATCGAGTTCGTCGTGCGCGGGCTGTGGACGCTGGCCGCGCGCCACCGCCGGGTTACGGGGTAGCGCCCAGGTACTTCTTGCACTCGTAGGTGAGCTGATTGGTCCGCTGTTCCTCGCACGGCTTCTGCCGCTCGATCATCAGGGCGATCACGTAGAAGGCGAAGACGCCCAGGATCCAGATCGTGATCGACCAGCCCATGGCGCTGTCCAGCCGCCGATGAAAGGCGGGCGTGGCGCGCGACGGTGCCGCCACCGAGACGGTGCCCCGCAGCAGCAGGATCGTGAGGGGAAAGCTCGCCGCGCCGCAGGCCAGGTAGAGCAGAAAAACGTCGAGGACGCTCATCTCACCAGGACAGTTTGGGCATGGGAATCGGCCCGTTCTGCTTCGGGGCCCAGCCGCGGGCTTCCATGCACCGCGCCATCAGGCGCTCGTAATTGTACTTGTACCCCTGGTTGGCCATGTCGGAGTACAGCTCCTGCTGGCCGAAGCGCTCGCGCTCGCCCGAGAAGATCGCGCGGCGCTGGTCGTCGATGTCGCGGTCCTGCTGGGTCCTCGCGCGGACCTGGGTCCGGCACTGCGACTGGTCCTTGGTGAACTGCTCGGCGTCGCTGCCTTCCTTGCTGAAGTCCCGCGGCGCACAGGCCGACATCGCCGCCGCCGCCAGAACGAGGGCGATCGCGAGCTTCATGGGGTACCGGCCAGGGCCGCCTCGATGGCCTTCAACGCGTCGGACGCCTTGGCCCCGTCGGGACCGCCGCCCTGCGCCATGTCGGGCCGGCCACCGCCGCCCTTGCCGCCCAGCGCGGCCACGCCCGCCTTCACCAGCTCGACCGCGCTGTGCGTCTTGGCGAGATCCTCGGTGACTCCCACCACGGCAGAGGCCTTGCCGTCCTCGACGCCGATCAAGGCCACAACACCCGAGCCCAGCTTCTTCTTGAACTCGTCGGCCATGCCCTTGAGGTCCTTGCCCGGCACGCCGTTCAGCACGCGACCGATCAGCTTGATCCCGCCGACATCGCGCACTTCGTCGGCCGCGGACCCGCCGCCCGAACCGCCGCCGGCCAGGGCCAGCGACTTGCGCGCATCCGACAGTTCGCGCTCGATCTTCTTCTGGCCCTCGACCAGCGCCGCCAGACGAGCCGGCAGATCCTCGGGCCGTACCTTCAAGGTCGCCGCGGCTTCGGCCAGCAGATCGGCCTGGTGGCGGACATGCGCCTCGGCCGCATTGCCGGCCAGCGCCTCGATGCGGCGGACGCCGGCCGCAACCGCGCCCTCGCCCACGATCTTGAACAGGCCGATGTCGCCGGTCCGCCTTGCATGCGTGCCGCCGCACAGCTCGACGGAATATTTCTCGCCGCCCGGGACGTCGGCATCGCCGCCCATCGTGAGCACGCGCACCTCGTCGCCATACTTCTCGCCGAACAGCGCCATGGCGCCGGCGGCGATGGCCTCGTCCGGGGTCATGAGACGCGTCTCGACAGCCGAATTGTGGCGGATGCGGTCGTTCACCTCGTCCTCGATGCGGCGCAGCTCCTCGGCCGAGATCGCCTTGGTGTGGCTGATGTCGAAGCGCAACCGGTCGGGCGCCACCAGCGAGCCCTTCTGTGTGACGTGCTTGCCGAGATGGCGGCGCAGCGCCTCGTGCAGCAGGTGGGTCGCCGAATGATGAGCGCGCAGCTGGGCGCGGCGGATCGGGTCGATGGTCATGACCAGATCGTCGCCGACCTTGAGCTCGCCTTTCTCGACCGTGGTGTGATGGGCATGCAGATCGCCCACCATCTTCTGGACGTCGGCGACCGACGCTTCGTTGGCGCCGCTCACCAGACGGCCGGCATCGCCCTGCTGGCCGCCCGACTCAGCATAGAACGGCGTCTGGTTGGTCACGATCCAGCCGGTCTGGCCGGCCTTCAGGGCCTGGACTTCCCTGCCGTCGAGCAGGATGGCCTTGATCTGGCCCTCGGCGCGCTCGGTGTCGTAGCCCAGGAATTCGGTGGCGCCAGCCTTCTGGCGGACGTCGAACCAGATCGCCTGGTCCGCGGTTTCGCCGGAGCCAGCCCAGGCCGCCCGCGCCTTGGCGCGCTGCTCGTCCATCGACTTCTCGAAGCCGTCGGTGTCAACCTTGATGTCGCGCGCGCGCAGCACGTCCTGCGTGAGATCGAGCGGGAAGCCGAACGTGTCGTAGAGCTTGAACGCGACCTCGCCCTTGAGCGTGCCGCCGGCCGTCAGCTCCTTCGTCTCGTCCTCGAGCAGCTTCAGGCCGGTGCCCAGCGTCTTCTTGAAGCGCGTCTCCTCGAGCTTCAGCGTCTCGGTGATCAGCGGCTGGGCGCGCGACAGTTCGGGATAGGCATCGCCCATCTCGCGCACCAGGGTCGGCACCAGCTTGAACACCACGGGGTCCTGCGCGCCGAGGATATGGGCATGGCGCATGGCGCGGCGCATGATGCGGCGCAGCACGTAGCCACGGCCCTCGTTCGACGGCAGCACGCCGTCGGCGATCAGGAAGGAGGTCGCGCGCAGGTGATCGGCGATGACCTTGTGCGACGCGCCCTGCTTGCCGTCCGGATCGACGCCGGTCTCGTGCGCCACCGCCTCGATCAGGGCGCGGAACAGGTCGATGTCGTAGTTGTTGTGCTTGTGTTGCAGAACGGCCGCGAGACGCTCGAGGCCCATGCCGGTGTCGATCGACGGCTTGGGCAGTGCGACGCGCTCTTCCTTGGTCACCTGCTCGAACTGCATGAAGACCAGGTTCCAGATCTCGATGAACCGGTCGCCGTCCTGCTCGGGGCTGCCCGGCGGGCCGCCGGGGATGCCCTCGCCATGATCGTAGAAAATCTCCGAACACGGGCCGCAGGGGCCGGTGTCGCCCATCGCCCAGAAATTGTCCGACGTCGGGATGCGGATGATCTTGTCGTCCGAGAGGCCCGCGATCTTCTTCCAGTGGCCGGCCGCCTCGTCGTCGGTGTGGAACACCGTGACCAGCAGCTTCTCCTTGGGCAGGCCGTAATCCTTCGTCAGAAGGTTCCAGGCCAGCTCGATCGCGTGCTCCTTGAAGTAGTCGCCGAACGAGAAGTTGCCCAGCATCTCGAAGAAGGTGTGATGGCGGGCGGTGTAGCCCACGTTCTCGAGGTCGTTGTGCTTGCCGCCGGCGCGGACGCACTTCTGAGAGGTCGAAGCCCGCGAGTAGGAGCGCGTCTCCAGGCCGGTGAAGACGTTCTTGAACTGCACCATGCCGGCGTTCGTGAACATCAGCGTCGGGTCGTTGCGCGGCACCAGAGGGCTCGACTCAACGACTTCGTGGCCGTTCTTGCGGAAGTACTCTAGGAAGGTACGACGGATTTCGCTGACGCTTTGCATGCCGGCCTTGTAGCGTGCGCCAGCCCGTCAAGTCCAGAACAGGGAACCCAGGGGAAATGGCCGCCGAGGCCCATTCTACCGCCACTCTTCGCCTCTCCGTGGGCGACCTCCGGATCGTCCATCCGATCACCGTACCGAGCGGGCCGGTGCCGGCGGCGGACGTCGTGCCGGCTCTGCAGGGGCTGGTGAACGCCGTGGTTTCGGCCGCCGAGGCCGGCAAGGCCATCTCCTGCCGCAAGGGGTGCGGGGCCTGCTGCCGCCAGCTCGTGCCGATCTCGCGCACGGAGGCTGAACGCCTGCTGTCGACAGTGGCGGCCCTGCCGGCGGAGCGGCGTGCCGTGCTGGACGGCCGTTTCGCCGCCGCCGAGGCTGCCCTCGCCGCGGCCGACCTCAAGGAACGCAAGGGGCGCCCCGACCGGGAGCTGTCGACCGCCTATTTCGCGCTGGGCATCCCCTGCCCGTTCCTCGAGGAGGAGAGCTGCTCCATTCATCCAGACAGGCCGCTGGTGTGCCGCGAATATCTCGTCACCTCGCCGGCCGAACTGTGTGCTGGGCCCGAACAGGAAGGCGTGACGCCCGTGCCGGTTCCCAAGGTCTCGCTGGCGGCTCGCGGTCTGCAGGACGAGCGCGAGGAGTGGTTTCCGCTGGCGCTGCTGATGGATTGGGCGAAACGCCGGCCCAAGGTCGGTGCCCGGCGAACGGGGCCGGAGTGGATCCAGCGGTTCCTGAAGGGGATGTCCACCAGGCGCCCTTGAAAGGGTTTGTGTCGGCGCTCGTGTCTATTCTGAACCCTGCGGGCTCTCGCGCCTCGCGGCTTGTCACCAAGCCGCTTGCAGGCGCTGCCGCCCGCCCCGCCCATTTTCTTTGGGCGCCAGGGGCGCCCAAAGAAAATGGGCGGTACCGCGCGTGGGGTGCGGTACCGCCCTTAGGGACCCGGAGACAGGGGATCGGGGTCCGCTATTCCTCGTCGTCGTCGTCTTCCTTACCGCCGTCCATCAGGACGTTGGCGAGGATGCCGGCATTGGCGCGCACCTTGTTCTCGATCGCATTGGCGACCTCGGGGTGCTCCCGGAGATAATTCTTGGCGTTCTCGCGGCCCTGGCCGATGCGGGTACCGTCATAGGAGTACCAGGAGCCCGACTTCTCGACGACGCCGGCCTTCTCGCCGAGATCGATCAACTCGCCGTTCTTGGACACGCCCTCGCCATACATGATGTCGAACTCGACGACCTTGAACGGCGGCGCCACCTTGTTCTTCACGACCTTGACGCGCGTGGCATTGCCGACGACCTCGTCCTTGTCCTTGAGCGCGCCGATACGACGGATGTCGAGGCGGACCGAGGCGTAGAACTTCAGCGCATTGCCGCCCGTCGTCGTCTCGGGGCTGCCGAACATGACGCCGATCTTCATGCGGATCTGGTTGATGAAGATCACCAGCGTGTTCGATTTGGAGATCGAGGCGGTAAGCTTGCGCAGCGCCTGGCTCATCAGGCGGGCATGCAGGCCCGGCAGCGAATCACCCATCTCGCCTTCGAGTTCGGCGCGCGGCACGAGGGCCGCCACCGAGTCGATCACCAGTACGTCGATGGCGCCGGAGCGCACCAGCGTGTCGGCGATCTCGAGCGCCTGCTCGCCCGCGTCGGGCTGGGAGATCAGCAGGTTGCCGATGTCGACGCCCAGCTTCTTGGCATAACCCGGATCGAGCGCATGCTCGGCGTCGATGAAGGCGCAGGAACCGCTCTTCTTCTGCGCTTCCGCGATGACGTGCAGGGCAAGCGTCGTCTTGCCCGAGCTTTCCGGACCGTAAATCTCGACGATGCGGCCCTTGGGCAGGCCGCCGATGCCGAGCGCGATGTCGAGGCCCAGCGAGCCGGTCGAGATCGATTCGATTTCCAGCGCCTCGCGCTGGCCCAGCTTCATGATGGAACCCTTGCCGAAAGCGCGCTCGATCTGGGCGAGAGCGGCGTCCAGCGCCTTGTTCTTGCTTTCCATGCCTTCTTTTTCGACCACCTTGAGCATCGCCGACATTGGCTTTCTCCTTCTTCCCATGCCCCTGTCAGGAGCGGCAATGCGGATAAGTCCGCCTCAGGTTCGAATGTCTGATGGCGCCAATGTACCCATTTTGTTCCACCCAGCAACGGAACAATAAGCCCCTGACCGAACTAATGTTCTTGACATTAGTTCGATGAATGTTCTCGTCTGGCCTTGTGGATAAAACCCGGGCTTTCGGCCTCGCTATCCGCCGATCGCGCGCGCCACGGAGATGTAGAGGGGTATCCCCAGCAACAGGTTGAACGGGAAGGTCACGCCGAGCGAGAGCGTGAGCGGGATCGCTGCCCTGGCCTGCGGCAGGGCGAGCCGCATCGCCGCCGGGACCGCGATGTACGAGGCCGAGGCTGCGAGAGTGATGAACACCGCGATGCCTCCCGTGGACAATCCGATCCAGGGCGCCAGCAACGCCGCACACGTGCCGCCGATCAGGGGCATGACGACGGCGAACACCGCGAGCCGGAAGGACAGCAACCGCCGTTCGTCGCGCAGGCCCCGACCGGCCACCAGCCCCATGTCGAGCAGGAACAGGCAGAGGAAGCCGGGAAAGGCATCAACCAGGAAAGGCTTTAGCAGCGCCTGTCCCCGGTCGCCGGTGACGATGCCGATCAGGAACGAGCCGAGCAGCATGACGACCGCGCCGTTCAGCAGGATCTCGCGGACCAACTCGCTTCCCCGCCCCCGCGCCTGTCCGCCCCGCGCGAGCAAGAGTGCGCTCAGGATCGCCGGTGTCTCCATCGCCGCGGCGACGGCGATCATGTAGCCCTCGAAAGGGATCCCGAGTTGCCCGAGGGCGCTGGTGACAGCGACCAGCGTGACGGCGGAGATCGAGCCGTAATGGGCGGCCACCGATGCCGCATCGGGAACCGCGAGCCGTGTGACGGCGCGCAGGAGCGCAAAGGCGACGAACGGGATGGCGAAGGACAGCGTCACGCCTGCCGCCAGCGCGGCCGCCAAGGTCGCGGAGAGTCCATGATGGGCGACCTCGCCGCCACCGCGGAAGCCGATCGACATCATCAGGTAGAGCGACAGCAGCTTCGCCACCGAACCCGGAATGGAGAGGTCGGAGCGGGCAAGGCTGAGGGCGGCGCCGAGCACGAAGAACAGCACCATCGGCGAGAGGATGTTCTGGCCGGCGAGATCGAAGAAGGACATGGGGGCCTCGGCGTTTTTCGGTGCCCTCCATTAGGCGGTGGCGGCTTGACCCGGAAATTGATAGTTGGCGACGAATTATTCATGGAAATTGATGAATCATGGCGCGGCTACAGAACCTCGACGTCGATCTCCTGCGTGCTTTCGTGACGGTCAGCGACCTCGGCAGCTTCACGCGCGCCGCCGAAACACTGTTGCGCCGCCAGTCGACTCTCAGCCTCCAGATCAAGCGCCTTGAGGACAGTCTCGGCAAACGCCTGCTCGACCGCGCGACGCGGCACGTCCGCCTGACGGCCGAGGGCGACGCGCTGCTGCCCCATGCCCGCCAGATGCTCGAGCTGAACGATCGACTGGTCGCCAGCCTCGCCCAGCCAGTGCTGGCCGGGACGGTGCGGCTGGGCACGCCGGAGGATTTTGCGACCAGCTACCTGCCGCAGGTCCTGGCCCGGTTCGCCCAAGCCTATCCCGCCGTGCAACTCGAAGTGACGTGCGATCTCACGCTCACCCTGCTCGAGCGTTTCCGCGAGGGCGCGTTCGACCTTGTGCTGGTCAAGCGCGAGCCCGAGCGCTCCAACCGGGGCGTTCGCGTATGGCGCGAGCCGCTGGTCTGGGTCGCAGCCGGTCAACTGGCACTGCCCGAGGAGGGCCCCCTGCCCCTCGTCGTCTCGCCGCCGCCCTGCGTCTACCGCAAGCGCGCCACCGATTCCCTGAATCGGGCGCGCCGCCGCTGGCGGGTCGCGTACAGCTGTGCCTCCCTGGCGGGCCAGCACGCCGCCGTGAAGGCCGGCCTTGGCGTCACCGTACTGCCGAAGGACATGGTGCCCACTGGCTTTACCGTGGTCGAACGGCGCTCGATGCTACCCGACCTGCACGACACCGAGATCGCCCTGCTCGCCGCGCGCGGCCTCAGCGCCCCGGCCCGCCGGCTGCACGACCATATCGTGCGCTCGCTGGAAGACGTCGGAAGACTCTGACGAGGTCTTGTTGAAGCGTGCCTCGTCGCGCGCCTATTTGGGTCCGAGCAGCCCCGCCGTCTTCAGCCTGTCGATGCCCGCCGCGTCGTAACCGATCTCCGCCAGCACCTCGTCATTGTGCTCGCCGATCTCCGGCGGATTGGAGACGAGCGGCGGCCGCCAGCCCATCATCTGGAAGGGCAGCAGCGGCAGACGGGTCTGCACGCCGCCCGACAGGGTGGTCGGCGCCAGCGAGCCGTTGGCCAAGAGGTGCGGGTGATCGAACAGGTCCTGCGGCCGCGCGACCGGCGCGAAGGAAATATCGGCATCGAGGCACATCTGCTCGAGCGCGTCCTTGGTATAGGCCTTGAACACTGCGGCGACCTTCGGCACCAGCCACGGCCGCGCTTCGATGCGGAGGTTGTTGGTGGCGAGCTTCGGGTCTGCTGCCAGCCCGGGCTGCTTGAAGAATTCGCAGAAGCGCTTCCACTGGCCGTCGCTGGTTATGCCGACGAAGACCTGCAGATCGTCGGCCGTGTTGAAAATCTCGTAGACCGCCCACGAGCTCACCCTTTCCGGCATCGGCGGCGGCGCGGCACCGTTGATCGCCGTGATCGCGAGATGCTGCCCCATCAGGAACACCACCGACTCGAACAGCGCGCTCTCGACCAGCCCGCCCTTCCCGGTGCGGTCGCGCTGCTTCAGCGCCAGCACCGTGCCGAAGGCGCCGAACATGCCGCCGACGATATCGATCACCGAGGTGCCGGCGCGCAGCGGCCGGCCGCTCGGGCCGGTCATGTAGGCAAGCCCGCCCATCATCTGCACGACCTCGTCGAGCGCCGGCCGCTTCTCGTAGGGCCCCGGCAGGAACCCCTTGAGGGCGCAGTAGACGAGGCGCGGGTTGATCTTCTCGAGATCCGCCGGCCCGAGCTTGCGCTTGGCCATCGAACCCGGCGCGAAGTTCTCGATCAGCACGTCGGCCTTTTCGAGCAGCTTCACCAGCACCTTGCGGCCCTCGGGCGAATCGGCGTCAAGCGCCAGGCTCTTCTTGTTGCGATTGAAGTAGCCGAAGAACCCGGCGCCGAAGCCGCGCAGCTTGCGCGTGCGATCGCCGTCGACCGGCTCGACCTTGATCACTTCGGCCCCGAGATCGGCCAGGATCATGCCGCAGGACGGCCCGAGGATGGTGTGGGTGAGCTCTACGACGCGTACGCCCTTGAGGGGCGGTTCAAACGATGAGGTCATGCCCCATCAGATACCTCACCCTGCAGGGGCGAGCCACGTATCGATATCCTTGGTGAGCGGCAGGCCGGCCGCCTCGGCGAGGACACGGTGCCCCATGCCGGCGCCGACCAGGAAGGCCTCCTGGTGCGGCAGCGCATTGGCCTTCAGCATCGAGCGGATGGCCGGCCCGTCATGGCCCCAGCCGACGGCTTCCACCTTGCCGTCGAAGGCGCGGTTCAGGACCGGCAGAAAGCCTTCGCGTTCCTCGTCCGACAGGCCCGGGACGGCGTCGATGTCGCCCAGCACGAACAGCCGGCCCCGGAACTTCGCCACCAGCGCGGCCACGGAATTGCGCGGCTCGACGATGATTTCGCGGTTCGGACCGCGGCGGACACGGGCTGCCAGCGACAACGGGATGACAGCCGCACTGAGATGGGCGCCCGAATCCATGATCACCAAGGTGAGTTCACGGTAAGTGATCCCCAGCCGCTCGGCGCGCTTCAGGCGCATCATCGCCACTTCGGGCTTGGGCGTCTTCCAGGCTTTGGCGGCGGCACGGCGCCACACCCAGGCCTCCCACGACATGTCGAAGGTCGGCCCGTTATTGTGCCCGATGCCGGGACGGCGCAGCAGCACCTCGACATTTGCATGCCGGACTGCAAGACGGTCGAAACGATCACCCATTGCGCTTATTCTAGAGCAGTTCGGGCGAAGGTAAAACGCGCTATACGAACGCCATTGACCTCATGCCGAGGAGCGAGCGCAGCGGGCGTCTCGAAGCATGGGAACGAGCCCTTCGCTCGTCGCCCCCCTTCGAGACGCGGCCCTTCCGGGCCGCTCCTCTGGGTGGGGTCCCGGTCAGGTGAGGAGCGAGGCGTGGACGATTTTCAAGTCGATGTGTTGGTTGTTGGTGCGGGCAATGCCGCGGCGTGCGCGGCCCTGGCGGCGCGCGAGACGGGCGCGTCGGTCGCCATGCTTGAGGCCGCCCCCGAGGCCGAGCGCGGCGGCAACAGCACCTATACGGCCGGCGCCATGCGCGTGGTGTTCCACGGCGTCGACGACCTGGTGCAGCTCTACGACCTCACCGAGGACGAGAAACGCGACGTCGATTTCGGCAGCTACACCGCCGACCAGTATCTCGACGACATGGGCCGGGTGACCAACTATCGCTGCGATCCCGAGCTGACGGACATCCTGATCGGCCGGTCCTTCGAGACGATGAAGTGGATGCGCTCCAAGGGCGTGCGCTTCCAGCCCTCCTACGGGCGCCAGGCCTTCAAGGTGAACGGCAAGTACAAGTTCTGGGGCGGCCTCGCGGTCGAAGCCTGGGGCGGCGGGCCGGGCCTGGTCGACCTCGAGCACAAGGCCGCTGTGAAGGCCGGCATCCCCATCCACTACGAGACGGCGGCGGTATCGCTGATCGAGGAAGACGGCGTGGTGCGCGGCGTGATCGCCCGCCACAAGGGCCGCAAGGTGAGGATCGGCGCCAAGGCGGTCGTGCTGGCCTGCGGCGGGTTCGAGAGCAACGCCGAGATGCGCACGCGCTATCTCGGACCGACGTGGGATCTCGCCAAGGTGCGCGGTACGCGTTTCAACACCGGTGCCGGCATCAACATGGCGCTGGCGATCGGCGCCAAGCCGCACGGCAACTGGTCGGGCGGCCACGCCGTCGGCTGGGACATGAACGCGCCTGAATTCGGCGACCTCGATGTCGGCGACAATTTCCAGAAGCACTCCTACCCGCTCGGCATCATGGTGAACGCCAACGGCCTGCGCTTCGTCGACGAGGGCGCCGACTTCCGCAACTATACGTACGCCAAGTACGGCGCGGTGATCCTGGCCCAGCCGCAGCAGTTTGCCTGGCAGATCTTCGATTCGAAGGTGCTCGACAAGCTGCGCGACGAATACCGCATCAAGCGCATGACCAAGGTCCGCGCTGATACGATCGAGGAGCTGGCGAAGAAGCTGGAAGGCGTCGACGAGCAGCAGTTCCTGAAGACCATCAAGGAATGGAACGCGGCCGTCATGACCGAGGTGCCGTTCAACCCGGCGATCAAGGACGGCCGCGGCACGCGCGGGCTTGCCGTGCCGAAGACCAACTGGGCCAACACGATCGACGAGGGGCCGTTCGAAGCCTATGCCGTGACCTGCGGCCTCACCTTCACCTTCGGCGGGTTGAAGATCAGCAACGAGGGCGAGGTCGAGAACACGGACGGTCATGCGATCCCGGGCCTGTTCGCCGCAGGCGAGCTGGTCGGCGGGTTGTTCTATCACAACTATCCCGGCGGCACGGGCCTGGTCTCGGGCGCCGTGCTGGGCAAGCTCGCGGGCGACGGCGCCGGTCGCTACGTCGCGGGGAAGAACTAGGCGCTGGCTTGCCGGCCGGACGAATTGGCCTCAAGTTGACGGCAAACTGAGGTTGCGCGGCGCGGATGAACCGCGCGCGCCACAGGAGGAAGAAACATGTTCCCCATCACCCGCCGCCACGCCCTGGCACTCGGCGGCTCGTCGCTGCTCCTGCCGTCTGCCGCGCGTGCCCAGGCCAACTGGCCGAGCGGTCCGGTCACCTTCGTTGTCGGCTACGCCGCAGGCGGCAGCACGGACATCAACGCCCGCGAGCTGGCGCATGTCATGACGCCGGTCATCGGGCAGCAGATCATCATCGACAACAAGGGCGGTGCCGCCGGCTCGATCGGCCTGCGCGCGGTCGCCAACGCCAAGCCGGACGGTCAGACCCTGTTCGTCGCGGTCGGCACCAATGTGATCATCAACCCGCACGTCCAGAAGGGCATGATCGACACCCTCGCCTCTCTGGCGCCGATCTGCCAGATCACGGACTATCAGTACGTGCTGGTGGTGGGGAACTCGGTCCCGGCCAAGAACGCCGCCGAGCTGGTGGCCCTGGCCAAGAAGGATCCCGAGAAGCTCACCTTCTCGTCGTCGGGCGTGGGCGGAAACAATCACCTGGCCGGCGCACTGTTCGCGGAAGCGGCCGGGGTCAAGATCACCCACGTCCCCTACAAGGGCACGGGTCCTGCGGTGGCCGACGTGATCAGCGGCCAGATCACCATGAACTTCTCGTCGCTGCCGCCTGCCGTTTCCCAGGTCAAGGGCGGCAATCTCAAGGCGCTGGCCGTGACCGGCAACAAGCGCATCAGCTCCCTGCCCGATGTCCCCACCCTCAAGGAACAGGGGATCGACGTGGTCGTCACGAGCTGGCAGGGCCTGTTCGCGCCCGCCAAGACCCCGCCCGATATCCTCGATAAGATCGACAAGGCGACCAAGGAAGCCATGAAGAATCCCAAGTGGGAGGAGGCGCTGGCCCGCGACGGCCTGGAAATGCCGCCCAACCGCACACGCGCCCAGTTCGCCAAGTTCGTCGCCGACGAACACACCTTCTGGGGCAAGAAGCTGCGCGAGCTCAACGTCCAGATGGAGTAGCGGCGGCGGACCGCTCTACCCCGGCTTCCGTGACTGCGCCTGCGTGCGCCGCCTCTCCTCGCCCAGTTCCCTGAGGCGCTCGACATCTTCGGGCTTCACGCGCCCGTAGCGCGGGCGCCAATCATCGTCGGACGGCCAGAGCACATTCGACCGCCGTGTGGTGCCCGGCCCATCGGCTTCGCGCAGGAGGTCCAGCGCCTGACCCGCGATCGTGCGCTGCAGGTCCTGCCGCCACGGCGGGCCGCACGGATTGCCCAGCGGGAAATCGGTGAACAGGAAGCGCGGCACGCCGCAATATTCGACGACGTCGAGCGCGGAACCGACGATCACGGTCGGCATTCCGTTGGTTTCGAGATGGCGGGCGACCAAACTCACGGTTTGGTGGCAGACGGGTCAAAGCGGCGAAAGCAGCGCCACGTCGGCGCCGTCGGCGCGCAATCGCGCCAGCACCTGCGGCGCATCGAATTCCGTCGTCTTGCGCTGGCTGTACTCGGTGGGCACGCCGTGGAAACGCGGCGCCAGATCACCGACCACGCCCTCTACCGCCCACTGCTGAACGGCTTCGATCGGCAGGAAGCTGGCCCGGTCGTCGGTATGGGTCGATTCCTTGTCCCAGGCGAGGTTGTCGGTGAAGAGTTTGGCCGGCGCCTGAGAGATCGAACCCGACCAGACCTGCCGCTTGCCGGACGCATCGCGATTGCCGAGGTCGGGCGGACTTGCCGTCGTGACGAGACCGATCCTCGCCTGCGACAAGGGCTTGGCGAGAGGCGCGAACGGCACCGTGTCGAAGCGCGACCAGACATAGTCGGAGGGGTAGCCGAGGGCGCGATAGTAGCCCCTCGTGCGATCGATGTAGCGGACGGTCTCGGTCATCGTTTCCACCGGCTTTTTTTGTTGTCCCCAGTCTAACCGCGTTTTGGCACCATGCAGAAGCCCTGGGCCTCAATGCCGAGGGCAGGATTGAACTTCGAGCGGAAGTTCTCCATGGCGATGGCCGCCGTCAGCTCGACGAGCTGCGCCTCGCTGAAGTGCTTCTTCAAGTCATCGACCAGCGCGTCGTCGACCTTCCGGTCGGTGTAGGTAATGCGCTCGGCATATTCGAGGGCCAGACGCTCGGCTTCGCTAAAGAGCGTGCTGTCGCGCCAGGTCGTGACCTCGGCCAGCTTCTCCATCCCACCGTCCGTCGTTTCCAGCACACGGCTGGAATTGATATCGATTCAAAACGGACAGCCGTTGATCGTCGCGACACGCACATAGAGCAGCGCCGGCAGGCCCTCGGGTAGAAGCCCCGACTCCTCGATCGACTGGCCCAGCATGCCCGCCGCCCGCAGGATCGGCGGACAATGCGCCATGATCTTGGTCGGGTTCAGCAGGCCGCCGAACATCTCGCGCTGCCGGGCGAAAGCCGCCTTCAGGATGGGATCGCCGCCATCCTCCTCGATCTCGCTGACACGGGCCATGGGTGCGCCTCCTCGTTGCTGCGGAAACACTAGCGTCCGGATCCGGCGCGGCACGACGGACATCTTCTAATAGCCGCATGAGGCCGCCGAAGCCTTGGACCGACGGCACCGGCGAACCGCCCTAAGGCCCGTGAAGGTCAGGACGAACGATCAACCAGAACGCGAGGGTGGCCGCGACCGCGCAGACGAGCACGAACGGCAACAGGAAGGCGAGATTGGCCAGCAGGTTAAGCCAGGCCGGGTCGGCGGCATCCCCTTCGACGCCCGCCAGGCCGGCGAAGAGGGCCAGGAAGAAGACGCCCAGCGCCAGGCCCAGGTACGCATAGGCCCGCACCCCGTCCCAGTGCTTCCGCCGCATCACCAGATATGACGGAAGCCCCACCAGCAGGGCGAACGGATAGGAGATGTATCCGGCGAAGGCCGCATAGCCCAGCGTCTGGGAATCTCCCCCGGCGACCAAAATGACACCGGCGAGGATCAGCGCCGGCATCATCGGCGCAACGACGAAACCCGCCACGGTGCGGTACGTCCTGCTGCGCGCGTAAGCCATTCCTCTCCTCCCTTGGACCGGTCTCTCGTGTAGGTCGTACGCCTCAAGGGACGACGCGGAGAGTAGCCGTCTTCACCCTGAAGCGACTCCGGCCCTGAGCCCGCATGTTTCGAAAGACAATACTGGTCGGGCGCCCGAGGTCCACCGCCCGGAGGCAAACAAGCCTGGAATCCACGGAACTCTCGATTACGGTCTCAGCGGCAGGCAGATAGGCCCCGCCTTCGCCGGTGAGGCCAACGCCGATTGCCCCCCGCGACACCTCCACTTCAAGATCGATGGCGACGTTTCGGGCGTTTCCCACTCGAGCGAGGGCCGATGCAAGCTGCAACCGCGCCGCACGAGCGAACAGGCCTTGCGGACATGCCAGGGACCAGCGCCGCGTCCACGGTGGCAGGCGAGACGCCCCCGGAAAGACCTCCAACTTCTCATCCGTCAGGTCCACGCTCGCGTCCGGCGCATTCGATGCTGCGACACCATCGGGAACACCCTGATCACCGACGAGTTGCAGATCGAGCCATCGGTAATTATGCGAGCAGAATTCGAAGTCGAGCAGGGCTCTGAACGAAGCAGGACTCAGTCTTCGCCGGACCTTCTCCACATCGTGCCATTCAGCCCACGGGGTGCGCTCGCCGTCGGTCAGCCGCCCCCAATCGCCGAACGGCAGCGCTCCTTCGCGCAGCCAGCGTTCGCGCGGATAAACGAGCTCCATCCAGCGTCCGCCGGGCTTGAGGTGTGGAAGCAGGTTCAGTGCCTCCTGCCGCGCCGTGTCGAAGGGAACGTGATGGATGGAACCGAACACCCAGATGGCGTCGTAGTCGCGCGGCAAGTCGCCGAACGAAAGGTCGGGACCGATCAGATGAAAGCGGACCCGGTCCTGCAGCCCCTTGATTGATGCCATTCTGCGGATGACTTCGAGATTGTCAGGAACAATATCGGCGAAGGTCCACGCCGCGCCATGGCCCGCGAAGCGGAGGCCGTCAAAACCAAGACCCGAACCCAGTTCGATAATGTTCCGGCCGCGGAAGGTGTCGAAGTAGAGCGGACCAAGCCAACCAATCTCGCCGCCATAGCGACGCTCGGCCATCTCGTCCCACGCGGCAGCCAGTGCCTCGTCGCTCAGAGCGAGAAGGTCGGTCGAGAAGATCCTCCCGTCAGTATCGCTGCCCCGAGGCGCCTCTCGCCATTTTTCCCTGTAGCTCTCGAGCGGATCCAAAACTCGCTCCACCGCGGGCGCACTCCCCAGAACCAGATCGCGGCGGCCGTTTTGACCGTCCAGCATGCGGGCAGCACTCCGCACGCATACGGAGAATTTCTTACCTCTTTTTCCCAATCCGTCAATGTAGCCCGGTCACGAAGCGACGTTTGCCGCCCCGGGTGGGGCGGCAGCATACAATTCGTCGAAAGATCGGAGAGGCTACAACCTCTGGCAGAGGTGCCCGGTAAGCAAGTACCAAGGCAATCGCGAAAGCACGTCTGCGCCGATAGCGCTTTCGCAGCCGAAGGGCTGGCCTAAAAGCCCAGAGACTTGGCCTGCACCACGCCCTCGATGCCGCTGATCTTGCTCATCAGCTCTGCAGAAATCGGCTGGTCGACCTGGACCAGTGCGATGGCCGAGCCACCCGGCGTGTCGCGGCCGAGATGGAAGGTGGCGATGTTGACCTTGCCCTCGCCCAGCAGCGTGCCCAGGCGACCGATGAAGCCCGGCTTGTCGTCGTTGGTGATGTAGAGCATGTGCGGCGCGAACTCGGCGTCGATCTCGATGCCCTTGATCTCGACGATGCGCGGATGCTTGCCGCCGAACAGCGTGCCCGTGACGGAGCGCGTGTACTTCTCGGTCGTGACCGAGAGGCGGATCATCGAATTGTAGTCGGTCTCGCGCTCGTGCTTGACCTCGGCCACCTCGATGCCGCGCTCGCGGGCGATCACCGGCGCATTGACCATGTTGACTGACGTAAGCTGCGGGCGCAGCACGCCCATCAGCGCCACCTGGGTCAGCGGCTTGACGTTGAGCTTCGCCACCTGGCCCTCGAACTCGATCGAGACGGCCTTGATGTCGGTGTCGGTGAGCTGGCCCGCGAAGGAACCCAGCTTCTCGGCGAGGTCGAGGAACGGCGCCAGCTTGGGTGCATCCTCGGCCGAGACGTTGGGCATGTTGAGCGAGTTGGTGACCGCGCCGGTGAGCAGATAGTCGGCCATCTGCTCGGCAACCTGGAGGGCTACGTTCTCCTGCGCTTCCACCGTCGAGGCGCCGAGATGCGGCGTGCAGACGAGATTGGGCGCACCGAACAGGACGTTCGACTTGGCCGGCTCCTCGACGAACACGTCGAAGCCCGCGCCCGCGATGTGGCCCGAGACCAGCAGGTCGCGGACGGCCAGCTCGTCGACCAGGCCGCCGCGCGCGCAATTGACGATGCGCACGCCCTTCTTGGTCTTCATCAGGTTGGCGCGCGACAGGATGTTCTTGGTCTGCTCGGTGAGCGGGGTGTGCACCGTGATGAAGTCGGCGCGGGCCAGAACCTGCTCCAGGGTCGCCTTCTCGACACCCAGCTCGGAGGCGCGCTGGTCGCTCAGGAACGGGTCATAGGCCACCACGCGCATCTTCAGGCCGATGGCGCGCTCGGCGACGATCGAACCGATGTTGCCGCAACCGATCAGACCCAGCGTCTTGAAGCTGAGCTCGGTGCCCATGAACTTGTTCTTTTCCCACTTGCCGGCCTGGGTGCTGGCATTGGCTTCCGGCACCTGGCGGGCGACGGCGAACATCAGGGCGATGGCATGCTCGGCAGTGGTGATGGCATTACCGAACGGGGTGTTCATCACGACGACGCCGTGCGAGGTCGCGGCCTTGATGTCGACGTTGTCGACGCCGATGCCGGCGCGGCCCACGACCTTGAGCTTCTTGGCCACGGCCAGAACCTCGGCAGTCACCTTGGTGGCCGAGCGGATCGCCAGGCCTTCGTAATTGCCGATGATCTCGCGCAGCTCGGCCGGCTTCAGACCCGGCTTGAAATCGACGTCGCAGCCGCGTTCCGAGAAGATCTCGACGGCGCGGGGAGACAGCTCATCGGAGATGAGAACCTTGGGCTTGGCCATTACAAACACTCCTCAAGTCAGGGGAGCGCGCCACTCCAGTGGCGCAATCATGATTCTTGAGCGCCACTGGAGTGGCGCGCTCCAATGAAGGATCAGGCGGCCTTGGCGCCGAACTCTTGCTCGATCTCGCCGTAGGCCCAGTCGAGCCACGGCAGCAGCGCTTCGAGATCGGCCTTCTCAACGGTAGCCCCGCACCAGATGCGCAGGCCCGGCGGGGCGTCGCGGTAGGATCCGACGTCGTAACCCGCCTTCTCGGTCTCGAGCAGGTCGCCCATCTTCTTGGCGGCCGCGGCCTGCTTGTCGGCCGGCAGCGCCGTGAACCAGGGCGCCTTGATCACGAGGCACACCGACGTGTTCGAACGGATGGCCTTGTCGACCGCCAGGAAGGCCGCCCAGGGCCGCGCCTCGACGAACTTCTCGAGCACGCCGAGATTGCCCTCCGAGCGCGCCATCAGGCCTTTGAGGCCGCCGACGCTCTCGCCCCACTTCAGGCCGTCGATCGCGTCCTCGATGCAGAGGAGCGACGGCGTATTGATCGTGTCGCCCTTGAAGATGGCCTCCGAGAACTTGCCGCCCGAGGTCAGGCGGAAGATCTTCGGCATGGGCCAAGCCGGCGTGTAGCTTTCCAGCCGCTGGATGGCGCGCGGCGACAGCACGAGCATGCCGTGCGCGCCCTCTCCGCCCATCACCTTCTGCCAGGACCAGGTGACGACATCGAGCTTGGCCCACGGCAGGTCCATGGCGAACACGGCCGAGGTGGCGTCGCAGATCGCGAGGCCCTCGCGGTCGTCGGCGATCCAGTCGCCGTTCGGAACCTTCACGCCGGAGGTCGTGCCGTTCCAGGTGAAGACGACGTCATGCGTCCAATCGACCGCCTTGAGATCGGCGATCTGGCCGTAGGGCGCCTTCAGCGTGCGGGTGTCCTTGAGCTTGAGCTGCTTCACCACGTCGGTGACCCAGCCCTCGCCGAAGCTTTCCCAGGTCAGCATGTCGACCGGACGGGCGCCGAGCAGCGACCACAGCGCCATCTCGACAGCGCCGGTGTCGGACGCGGGAACGATGGCAATGCGATGGTCGGCCGGAATGCCGAGGATCGCGCGCGTGCGGTCGACCGCCTCGACGATCTTCTTTTTGCCGAGCTTCGACCTGTGGGACCGCCCGACGGCGGCATCTTTGAGAACTTCCGGTGTCCAACCCGGACGCTTGGCGCAGGGGCCCGAAGAAAAATCGGGACGCGCAGGACGCAGAGACGGCTTCGTCATTGTCATTCTCCCTTACAGAAGAAATGCACTCCGGTGGGGGAGCGTGGCCCGCGGCCGATATACGGGCCGGCGGGTGTGCCGTCAATGCGCAGAGTTTGTCGCGCGCCGTTTCAGCGACGCTGCAACTCGTAGTACGCGCCGGCGATCGGATCCCGGAACGCCTCCGTCGCACGGTAGTCGTCGTGCAGCATGCGGTAGATCGCGTCGCTGCGGTCGGAGGCGGCGACGGTGCCGAGATAGGCCGCCAGGACATCGGGCGGCCATGACCACATGTCGGAGACGACGACGCGGTAGCCGCGGTCCAGCGCGAGGTCGATGTCGCGCTTCAGCGCTGCTGCATGCTCGGGTCCCGTCCAGCCGGGATGTCGGATCGCGCCGGCATTGACGGCGATCCACTTGAACTTCGGCTCGGCGGACGGCGCCGGCGGGATCGCGACCTTGTTGTCCCAATCCCAGGTACGGCTCCACAGGGCGTATTTCCACGTCGTGATCGGCTCGTACCCGAAATAGAGGAAGACGCTGGAGTCTGGTGGGAAACGTTTCTCCAAGGCCGCCGTCGCCGCGAGCCAACGCGTGTCGTCCCCGCGCCACTTGGCCAGCGCCGCAACGTTCCAGGCGAACGGCGCGAACGACAGGATCGCAAGCGTGATGGCCACCCCGCGGCGCGAGGGCAGCAGGGCCGCGAGCAGCAGCGTCCAGGCCACGGTGAGCCACGCCATGACGTTGAGCTGCATCTGCGGGTCCTGCGGCTGGGAGTAAAAATTGAGGACCTGCCCTGCTCCCAGTGTGCCGACGAAGACGATGGCAACCGCGCGCAGGCGCGGTTCGTGCCGGCGCGGCCACAACAGGATCACGCTCGCAAGGAAGATCGCCGCCTGCAGCAGGACGGAGAAGGACAGCGGCGCCAGCGCCTCGCGCGCCGATCGCGGATCGACGAAGCCCCCGACCAGGAGCAAGTAGTTGCCGACGCCCGACAGCATCATCCAGGCCTTGTCCCACGAGACGCCCGCCCAGCCGGTGGCGACGCCCTTCCCGGTCCACAGGATGTCGTGCAGACCGATGGCGCCGTTGTGTCCTTCCCACGAGAGCTGCACGATGCCCGAGGTCGCGAGGATCGATGCGACGAGCACGAGAACATGGCCGAGGCGTCGCCGCATCGGCTCCGGCGCGACCAGCAGCGCCAGCACGAGCGCCGGCAAGGTCGGAAACATCAACCGCCATTCGATCAGCCAGCCCAGGGTGAACAGCACGCCGACGAGCGCGATGCGTCTCCATGTCGGCCGGTCGAACCAGAGTCCGGCCAGCGCCATCGAGGCCTGGACCAACACATAGCCCGGCATGATGTCTTCGCTGATGACCGACAGCAGCAGGACGAAGCCGCAGCCCAGATGGAACACCGACGCCAGCGCCGCCACGATCGCGCTGCCCGAGAGCCGATGCGCGAAGGCGTAGACGACGACCGTGCCGAGGCTCGCCCAGAAGGCATTGAGATAGGCGAACTGCTTCCACGGCACGCCGCGCAGGATGCCCAGCATATCGAGCAATCGAGCGCTGATGCCATAGAGCGGGAAGAACAGATAGTTCGACGGATCGAGCCGTGCGGTCGACGGGCTGGCGATCCAGGGCTCGGCCTGGATGCTTTTGTACATCCCGTTCGAACTGATGATGTGGACGTTCTGCAGCCAGCCGATCAGCACACACAGGGTCGAGAGCGATAGCGCGAAGGCGAGCAGCAGCTGCCAGGCGGGCGTCGTCCTCGTCACTAGTGCTTGCGGCCGACCAGGGTCATGGCGCCTTCCGCCCCGAAGGTCTCGGTATGCGGACAGCCACGCGCCATGGTGAAGACGTCGCCGGGCCGAAAAGTCTGCGTCCTGCCCTCCCAGGCGAGCGTGATCGCGCCCTCGATCACCATCGCCTTCACGTCGTAGGGATGGCTGTGCTCGGCATTGTGCTTGGGACCCTGGGTCGTGCCGGTGAGGATTTCGTCGTAGCCGTCACGCTTCAGTTCGGTTTCGAAAGCCTTGCGATCCATCCACCCCTCCTCAGGCCGCCTTGCGGGCCGTGACGGCATATTGCGCGCCCATCGGCAGCCATGCCAGCAGGGGATCGATACCGCGCAGGAAGGCCAGGCCGGGCGGCATGAACATCAGGTAGTCGGTGTCGAGGGTATAGCGCGCGGCGTCGAGCAGGCCGTGTCGGACCTCGCCCGCGTCGAGGAGGATGGCGTTGCGGTCGATCGGCGTGCGGGCGGTGACGTAGCGCACCAGCGGATTGCGGGGATTGTGCTCGAAGACGTAGATGCGTCCGCCTGGCTTCAGCACGCGGCCGAGTTCGGCATAGACCGCCGGCCGCTCCGCGATCGGCACGTGATGCAGGACTGCGCTGATCATGACGATGTCGAAGGCTGCATCGGCGAAGGGCGTGCGGGCGCCCTGTTGAGGGGCCAGTTCGGGCGGTGCGCCCAGCTCGCGCGGCCAGCGCTTCTCGACCTCGCGCAGCATGCCGGTGGAGATGTCACATCCGGTGAACATGCCCTTGCCGCCGAGCCCGACCAGCACGCGCATCAGGCTGCCGATGCCGCAGCCATAATCCAGCACCGCCAGTCCGCCGATCCGTAGCAAGGGTTCCTTGCGGAGCAGCCAGCGCGCCTTCACGGCGATGAACTGGTCCGGGGAGTTGCCCATCAGGCGCTTGACGGGATTGTCGAGACCGCCCTCGTACTCCGCCGCGTACTCGTCGAACTCAGCCGGCTCGCCCGACCAGGATTGTGGATCGGGCGTGCTCACGGCGGGTCCCCGTTGTGACCGCCGACGATGTCTCGAATCATGAACAGGGGCCGGCCCTTGCTCTGGTCGTAGAGGCGGCCGAGATAGGCGCCGATGATGCCCAGCATCAGGAACTGCATCCCCCCGAGCAGACCGACCGCGGCCATCAACGACGTCCAGCCCGGCAGCGTGTGACCGTTCCACCAACCCACGATCGAGTAGAGGAAGAAGCCGAAACCGAGCGCCGCCATGATCCAGCCGATGGTCATGGACGCCATCAGGGGCACGATGGAGAAGGACGTGATCGCGTCAGCGGCAAAGCGGACCATCTTGGCAATCGGATACTTGCTCTCGCCCGCGACTCGCGCGTGGCGATCATAGACCAACGGCACCTGCCGGCCACCGATCCAGGCCACCATGCCGCGAATGAACCGGTGGCGCTCGGGCATGGCGAGCAGCAGGTCGAGCACGCGGCGAGTCACGAGGCGGAAATCGCCGGCATCGGGCGGGATCTCCACGTCGGTCAGGCGGGCGATCAGGCGATAGAAGGCGGCGGCGGTGGCGCGCTTGAAAAGGCTCTCCCCCTCGCGCTGGCGACGCTGGCCGTAGACCACGTCGGCTCCCCCCTTGCCGTCAGCACCGTCCATGAGCGCCATCATCTCCGGCAGCAGCTCCGGCGGGTCCTGCAGGTCGGCATCGATGATCAGGATGCGCTCGCCCCGGCACACTGAGAGGCCGGCGGTGAGCGCCAGCTGATGGCCGTGGTTGCGCATCAGACGCACCGCCACGACCCGCGGATCGCGACCGGCCGCCGCGGCAAGTACTTCCCAGGTGCGATCGCGCGACCCGTCGTCGACCAGCACGATCTCGCTGGCGCCCCCGATCCCGTCCAGG
The DNA here is from genome assembly GCF_965227665.1 of Reyranella sp. Classification (GTDB taxonomy): domain Bacteria; phylum Pseudomonadota; class Alphaproteobacteria; order Reyranellales; family Reyranellaceae; genus Reyranella. The sequence continues at coordinate 5,554,400 of NZ_OZ245767.1, read as the reverse complement.
ACGGCGCCGACCCGGCGCAGGAACTCTGGCAGCGCGTCCTGCTCGTTGTAACAGGGCGCAACCACGGAAACGGCCGGGCGGGGTGCGGAATTCATAGCGGGGGAGCAATAACCCATGCGCGCCGGGAAAACGAGCCGCCCTTCCCGCCTCGCGCCCGTCTCCCCAAACGCGGCGCAATCGGCTATCAAGCGGCACCATGACATCGAACGACAACGACCATCGCGGCCTGCTGCCGGCAGGCCTCGCCGACCTGCTGCCTCCCGACGCGGCGCGCGAAGCACGCGCCATCGACGTTGCCATCGAGCGATTCGCCGCTTTCGGTTACGAGCGGGTGAAGCCGCCGCTCGTCGAATTCGAGGAATCGCTGCTGGGCGGACCGGGCGCCGCGCTCGCCTCGCAGACCTTCCGCCTCATGGACCCGGTCTCGCAGCGCATGATGGGCGTGCGCCCCGACATGACGGTCCAGGTCGCGCGCATTGCCGTGACCCGGCTGAAGCACGAACCGCGGCCGCTGCGTCTGTCGTATGGCGGCAACGTCATCCGCGTGCGCGGCAGCGCCCTCAAGCCGGAACGACAGTTCGCCCAGGTCGGAACCGAATTGATCGGAGTCGACAGTGCCGAGGCCGATGCCGAAGCCGTCCTGCTGGCGGTCGATACGCTGCGCGCCATCGGCGTTTCCGACCTCACGGTCGATCTCAACCTGCCGACCCTGGTCGCTGCCGTGGCCAACGGCCTGAACCAGCCGGCAGACGTATTGAATCGCCTGCGCCGGGCGCTCGATCGCAAGGACGAAGGCGGTATCGCCAAGGCTGCCGACGACGAGAAAGTGGCGGCTCTTTTCGCGGGCCTCCTGCGCGCCGCCGGCCCCGCCGACCAGGGCATCGCTCAGCTGGCGGCGCTGGACCTTCCCCAGGCGGCCGCCGCCGAGGCGGCACGCCTCGCGGAGGTGGTGAAGCTCATCGCCGCGGCCGAGCCGGACCTGCCGCTGACCGTCGACCCCGTGGAATATCGCGGTCTCGAGTACCAGACCGGTGTCTCCTTCTCCGTATTCGCCCTCAAGGGCCGCGAGGAGCTGGCCCGGGGCGGACGCTACTCCGCGGGATATCCCGAGGATGGGGTGAGCGAGCCGGCAACCGGGTTCACCGTTTACATGGATGCCGTGCTGGCGGCCTCCGAGCCTCCGCCGGAACGGCCGCGGCTCTATGTCGGGATGGGAACGCGGTGGGACGACGCGGCCCTCTGGCAGGCAAAGGGGTACGCGGTCGTGCGCGCTGTGGTCGCAGCGCCGGAGCCCCGCACGGAAGCCAAGCGCCTGCGCTGCAGCCACGCGCTGATCGACGGCCAGGCCGTTCCCCTCTGAGGATGCATTTCACCTCGCTCCGGGCGAGGGGAAGTGCTATCCGACATCACGCCTCTCCGGAACCGGCCCCGGGGAGGCGTTTTCGTGTCTGAAGGGAACCGGCCGAAGGAAAATGCAATGGCCAATGTGGCAGTGATCGGCGCCCAGTGGGGCGACGAAGGCAAGGGCAAGATCGTCGACTGGCTGAGCGAGCGCGCCGAGGTCGTGGTGCGCTTCCAGGGTGGTCACAATGCCGGCCATACACTGGTCATCGGCAACCAGACCTACAAGCTGGCCTTGCTGCCGTCGGGCGTGGTCCGCCCGGGCAAGCTCTCGATCATCGGCAACGGGGTGGTGATCGACCCCTGGCACTTCCTCGAGGAAGTGCGGAAAGTGACCGAGCAGGGCCTGTCGGTGACGCCGGCCAGCCTGAAGATCGCCAATCATGCCGTGCTGATCCTGCCGCTGCACCGCGACCTCGACGGCTGGCGCGAGGACGCGCCGGGCGTCATTCGGGTCGGCACGACGCGCCGCGGCATCGGTCCCGCCTACGAGGACAAGGTCGGCCGTCGCGCCATCCGCGTCGGCGATCTCGGCGAGCCGGACATGCTGCCGCTCAAGGTCAACACGCTGCTGGCGCATCACAATGCCCTGCGCAAGGGACTGGGCCAGCCGCAAATCGATGCCGCCCAGCTGACCGCCGAGCTGCTCGAGTTGGCACCAAAGATCCTGCCCTTCGCGGAAGACGTCTGGGAGCGTCTCGACGGCCTGCGCGCGGCCGGCAAGCGCATCCTGTTCGAGGGCGCGCAGGCCACCATGCTCGACATCGATCACGGCACCTATCCCTACGTCACCTCGTCCAATACGGTGGCGGCGCAGGCGATGATCGGCAGCGGCATGGGCAACGGTTCGGTCGGCTACGTGCTGGGCATCGCCAAGGCCTACACCACCAGGGTCGGCGACGGCCCCTTCCCGACCGAGCTGACCGACGAGACCGGCCAGCGCCTGGGCGATCGCGGCAAGGAGTTCGGCACCAATACGGGGCGCCGGCGCCGCTGCGGCTGGTTCGATGCGGTGATGGTGCGCCAGGCGGTGAAGCTGAACGGTATCGACGGCATCGCGCTCACCAAGCTCGACGTGCTCGACGGCGAGGAAGTCATCAAGGTCTGCGTCGGCTACGAGCTCGACGGCAAGCGCATCGAGCGCTTCCCGTTCACCATGGGCGCGCAGGCCAAGCTGAAGCCGATCTGGGAGGAGTTCGAGGGCTGGAGCGAAAGCACACAGGGGGCGCGCTCCTTCGCCGAATTGCCAGCGACCTGCATCAAGTACGTGCGGCGTATCGAGGAACTGGTCGGCTGCCCGGTGGCGCTGCTCAGCACCAGTCCGCAGCGTGAGGACACGATCCTGATGACCGATCCGTTCCGCGACTGATCGTGGAACAGCTCAACGAGCTCCTCGCGCGGGCAAATCTCGGTCCCTGGGACAGCTGGAGCATGCAATATCGCGTGCTCGCCGTGGTGGTCGGCCTGCTGGCCGCCTACTGGGTCCTGCAGCTGTTGCTGCCGGTCGTGTTCCGCGTCTTGCGGCCCTTCATCTTCCTGGCGGTCATCCTGGCCGCCGTCTGGGCCCTCTTCCCGACCGAGACCTGCTCGATCGAGATCCTGTCGAAGATTCCGAAGCTCTGCGCCCGCTGACGCAAGGGCGCCAGCAGGCGAGGCTTCGGGTCGCCCCCTATTTCAGGCTGACGTTCGTCAGGTCGACGAACCATGACTGCGCCGGGACGAAGCCCTGCACGTTCTTGCTGAAGGCGCGCGGATTGAGGTCGTGCACGATGTAGAGCCAGGGCGGATTGTCGACCAGCCGCTCGTGCGCCACCTTGAAGTTCTGCAGGATCGTCGCATCGTCCGTCGCCTCGGCCAGTGTCTTCAGCGCCGTCTCGAACTTTTCGTCGTTCCACTGCTCGAAGTTGGACCCCATCGGCGAGAAGTTCGCCGCGGCGAAATAGCGGTACATCATGCCGACGTCGCTCGACGGCGAACTCACGTTCAGCGCCATCGCTCCGTTGAGCGACGGGGCATCGGGCGTGGCGCGGCTGGCGTTCAGCAGCACCTGCCATTCGACGGCATCGACCTGGACATCCACGCCGCAGGCCTGCTTCAGGTTCTCCTGCAGGGCCTCGTTCATCGGCAGCGGCAGCATCTGGCCGGACCCCGACGTCGAGATCATGACCTTGAAGGACAGCGGCTTCTGCGGCGTGAAGCCGGCCTCGGCCAGCAGCGCTTTGCCCTTGGCCGGATCGAACGTGTACTTGTTCACCGGATTGCCGAAGGCGGCGTCGGTCGGCTTCAGCCAGCCGACCGACGGCTCGGCGGTGCCGTTCAGCATCGAGACGATGGCGTTACGATCGATGCAGTAGTTCAGGCCCTGGCGCACGCGGACGTCGGCCAGCGGGCTGTTCTTGGCGGCCATGTTGTAGAACCACGGCCAGACATGCGGGTAGGAGTTGGTCGAGATCACGTAGCCCGCCTGCTTCAACGACGGGATGCCGTCCGGCGGCGGCACCTCGATCCAGTCGACACGCCCCGAGCGCAGCGCGGCCAGGCGTGTATTGGCCTCGGGGATCGGCAGCAGCAGGACCGCATCGACCTTGGCCTTCTTTCCGGCATCCCAATAGTCGTCGTTGCGGCCCAGCGAGACCGACTGGCGCGGCACGACCTTGGTGATCTTGAACGGCCCGGTGCCGGCGCCGCCGGCGGCGGCGACCTTGTTCCAGTCCTTGCCGGCCTTCTCCCACTGCGTGGGCGAGGCGGTCAGAATGTAGGGCACCATCCACGGGAAATAAGAAGCAACGACGGTCGTGGTGAGCGCCACCGTGTTGTCGTCGATCTTCTTGTAGCTGGCGAGAATCGGCACGCGGGAGCGCATGATTCCGGCGGCGTTGGCCTCGAACTGTGGGCTGTCTTTGTTGAAGATGCGCTCGAGATTCCAGATCACCGCGTCGGCGTTGAAGTCGGTGCCATCGTGAAACTTCACGCCCTTACGGAGATTGAAGATCCAGGTCTTCTTGTCGTCGGGTGCCTGCTTCCAGCTCTCGGCGAGGCCCGGCCGCAGGGTCGCGAGCTGGTCCGACTTCGACAGGTCGAACAGGACGAGGCCCTCGAAAATCGGGAACCCCAGGAAGCGCATGCCCTCGAAGCCGTTATTCGGCATGCCCGTGGTGGTCGGGATGTCCGACGCCGTCATGGCGATGCGCAGCGTCTTCTCCTGGGCCTGCGCGGCCGATAGCGGCAGCAGGGACGCGGCGGCCAGGGCCACAGCGAGACGGAATCGGCGAAGGCTCATGCATTTGCTCCTGAAGTCAGCTCCCCAGCAGCGACATGCAATCACCGGGCCATCAATTCCTCGAAGCGATGCAGATAGTCGCGCGCGTGCGCCTTGTAGTCGGCACCGGGGATCTGCAGGTGAATGTCGGACACCATGGCCCACATCGCTTCACGCAGGGCACTGGCGGCTTTCATGGCCTGGAAGGAGCGGCGCAGATCGCGCGGGACCTTGCCCTCGAAATAGGCATCCAGGAGGGCCTCATCCTCCGGCTCGCCAAAGCCGCCGTTCGCCGACAGATTGGCCAGGTCGAACAGGGCTGTGCCGAAGCCGCCATATTCCCAGTCGATGAGCCAGAGACGCGTGCCATCGTCCATCACGTTGCCCGGCAGCAGGTCGTGATGACCGAAGACCATGGGCATCGGCACCTGCGCCGCCTCGAGCGCCCTGTTCGCCTTCAGGTAGCGCGGCACGTCGACGGCGAACGGGCTCTCCGATCCCGCGATCGTGCGCCCATAGTCGCGGATCACATGGAAGACCCAGAAGAAGTTCGGGGGACCGGCGAAATGCTCGCCGACGCAACGATGGCACTTCCGCAGGAGTGGCGCGAGGCGCGGGATGTCGGCGCGCAGATCGGCTTCCGTGAAGGTTCGCCCGTCGACATGACGCATCACGAGAATGCCGGGCTCGGCATGCACGACCTCGGGCGAAAGACCCGCCGCATGGGCGGCGATCGAGGCAGCACGCTCTCGATCGCGGAACACGTGATGAACCGGAATGTCGCCGCCGCAGCGCACGACGAACTTCTCGCCGGCATCCTCGACGACGTAAGACAAGTTGGTCAGGCCACCCAGCAGCGGCGCCATCTTCACCCCGCCGCGCCAGCACGTCAGGGCCGCGATCCTCTGCTCGAGGTCAGTCACGGGCTTTTCGCATCGCGCGTGGTCTTCCAACCGTCATGCACTCGATCATTTCACGAGCCATCCCGCCACGCTACCCTCCCCGCCATCTCAAGGAGGAAATGAATGCCCGACGCACAGGTCCCCAACACCATCACCGGCCGCGACGCCTTCCTGCGCGTGTTGAAGGACGAGGGCGTCACCAAGATGTTCGGCAACCCGGGCACGACCGAACTGCCGATCATGCATGCGCTCTCGTCGGCTCCGGAGATGGGCTATGTGCTCGCTCTCCAGGAAGCCGTCGTGATCGCCATGGCCGATGGCTATGCGCGGGCCTCGGGCAAGCTGGTGTCCTGCAACGTCCACGTGGCGCCCGGCCTCGGCAACGCCATCGGCTCGATCTACACCTCGATGATGTCCGGCACGCCCATGATCGTGACCGCCGGCCAGCAGGAACAGGGCCATGGCCTGACCGAGCCCCTGCTCTACGCGCCCCTGGTTCCGATCGCCCAGCCCGTCGTGAAATGGGCGACCGAAGTCAGTCGCATCGAAGACCTGCCACGCATCCTTCGCCGCGCCGCCAAGGTCGCCACGACTGCGCCGACCGGCCCGGTCTTCATCTCGCTGCCCGGAGACATCCTGAACAACGAGGCCGCCATCGACATGGGTGAAGTGACCCGCGTCGACACGGCCGTGCGCCCGAGCGACGCCGCACTGGAACAGCTCGCGAAGCGCCTGCTCTCGGCAAAGAAGCCGGTGATCCTGGCCGGCCACGAGATCGCCACCTCGGACGCCTTCGCGGAAGCCACTGAACTGGCCGAGACCCTGGGCGCGCCGGTACTGCAACAGACCGTGGCCTGGGGCGCGCACTTCCCCTCCGAGCATCCCGCCTATCTCGGCGCACTGAACCGCGACCAGAAGCACGTGCGGCGCGTCCTCTCCGATTACGACCTGATGCTCTGCGTCGGATCCGACGTGCTCAAGATGTCGGTCTGGAGCGAGACCGAGCCGCTGCCCGAGACCACCAAGGTGGCGATGATCGGCCTGCGCGACTGGGAGATGGGCAAGAACTTTCCGGCCGAGATCGCGCTGCGCGCCGATGTTAAGGAGACGCTCAAGGCGCTGGTACCGCTGCTGAAGAAGCTGGGCGGGACGCAGCTCGCCGAACAGGCCAAGGCCTCTCTCGCCGAGATTTCCAAGCGCAACTGGAGCGCCCAGCGCGCGCAGAAAGCGGCCAAGGTCATCACGCCGACGACGGCGCCCCTGCCCGCCGAATGGGTGATGATGCGCCTCAGCGACAAGCTGCCCAAGGATGCCATCATCGTCGAGGAAGGACTCACGAGCACCTCGACCTTGCCGAGCTACTTCCCCTTCCGCGACCGCAACAGCTTCTTCGGCAATGTGAGCGGCGGCATCGGCTGGGGCATCGCCGCGGCTGTCGGCGTGCAGATCGCCGAACCGACGCGCCGGGTCGTGGCCGTGATCGGCGACGGCAGCGCCATGTACTCGATCTCGGCACTCTGGAGCGCGGCCAACCAGAAGCTGCCGGTGATCTTCCTGATCACCAACAACGAGGGCTATCAGATCCTCAAGAACCGGCTGAAGCTGTTCCACGGTAACGACAAGCCGATCGGCATGGACTTCAACGATCCGCCGATGAACATCGCCAAGATCGCCGAGGGTTTCGGCCTGCCCTCCGAGAGGGTCGACACGGCGGACGGCTTCGACGCCGCCCTCGACCGGGCGCTCGCCCGGACCGACGGGCCGACCCTGATCGAAGCCATGGTGAAGAAGGGCTGACGAGGAGACGCATCATGCGGGAGGTCAGGCACGCTTTCGTCGAGACGCGCGGTTTCCCGACCCACGTGGCCGAGGCCGGCCGCGGCGCGCCCCTGCTCCTGCTGCACGGGTGGCCCGAGTTCTGGGCGACCTGGGAGCCGATGTTCGAACGCCTGTCCGATCGCTTCCGGCTGATCGCACCGGACTTCCGCGGCTTCGGCGAAAGCGGCAATCCCACATCGGGGCCCTCCGACCAGGCGGGGCCCGACGTCCTGGCCGACGATATCGTGGCCCTGCTCGATCGCCTCGGCATCGCCAAGGCGGGCTTCGTCGGCCACGATGTCGGTGCTTATGTGATGCAGCGGCTGGCGATCCGGTATCCGGACCGGGTGGCCGGGCTGTTCTTCTTCAATTGCGGCACCCACGGTGTCGGCCCGCGCTGGCGCGATCCCGAACAGATCAACGAGATCTGGTACCAGACCTTCCACCAGATGCCGTTCGCGCCTGCCATCGTCGGTGCTTCACGGGATTCGTGCCGCGACTATTTCCGGCATTTCCTGACCCACTGGTGCCATCGCAAGGACGCGTTCGACGGCGTGCTGGAGCGCTGGGTCGACAACTTCATGCGACCGGGCAACCTCCAGGGTGGCTTCAACTGGTACATCTCCCAGAACGCCGGCCGGCTCGCGGTCATGGCCGGAACGGCGCCCAAGCCGCCGATGATCACCCAGCCGACGCGCGTCCTCTGGGGCCGTCACGACCCCGTTTTGAAGTCGGCCTGGATCGACGTCGTGGGAGACTATTTCCAAAACGTAGAGGCCGGCATCGCGGAGGATGCCGGTCACTTCGTTCACTACGAGCAGCCCGATCTCGCGGCACGAGAGATCGCGAGGTTCTTCGAGCGGATCGGCCACCGTGGGTAACAACGAAGGTTCGTCTCAATGAAGGCCATACAGACCGCCGATCTCAGCGCCATCGACAACTACGCCCTGGTCGACCTGCCTGCGCCCCAGCCAGGCGAAGGCGAAGTTCGGATCAAGGTTGCGGCCTGCGGGGTCGGGTTCGTCGACGCCCTCGTTGCGCTCGGCCGCTACCAGGTCAAGCCGTCCTTGCCTCACGTGCCCGGCGCCGAGATCGGGGGCTTGGTGGATGCGCTGGGGCCAGGGGTCACGCGATTCGCAATCGGAGAGCGTGTCCTGGCACAGGCGCGCGGTGGCTTTGCCGAGTACGCGATCGCCTCGGAACGGGCCGTCAGCCGCATTCCCGACCGGATGAGCATGAACCAGGCCGCCGGCTTTCGAGTCAACTACGGCACGGCCCTGCACGGACTTCGCGATCGCGCTGCCCTCAAAGCCGGGGAGACCCTGGTGGTGATCGGCGCTGCCGGTGGAGTAGGATTGGCGGCGGTCCAGGTCGGTCGGTTGCTCGGCGCCAATGTCATCGGTGTCGCCTCGACCGAGCAGAAGCGCGCCGCCGTTGCAGAGGCAGGTGCGGGAGTCACCCTCGACCGAACCATCGAAGGATGGCGGGACCGACTGAGAGCGGTGTCCCCGAACGGCGTCGACGTCGTCTTCGATCCCGTCAGTGGGCCCTTGCTACAGCCTGCGTTCCGGTCGCTTGGATGGGGTGGACGCTATCTTGTCGTGGGCTTTGCGAGTGGCGACATTCCGGCCCTGCCGGTGAATTTGCCACTCCTCAAGGGAGCGGCCCTGATCGGCGTGGACTATCGTCAGTTCGGCGCCGTATTCGAGGCCGAAGCCGCCGCCAGCGAACTGGACCAACTGCTCGCCTGGGTCGCGAAGGGCGAACTCAACGTGCCCGTCGGCAGAACCTTCCCGTTCGGCGAATACCGCGAAGCGCTTGAATATGCGCTCTCCGGTGACGGAACGGGTAAGACCATTCTGGTGGTCGATCCCAGACTCGCCTGAATCGGACCGGAATGCCGTTGAGGCAGGCGTTTCAGAAGCACTGACGAGCAACATTGTTGCGCCAACGGTCGCCTGGAGACGGGAAAAGGGGGGTGCGACGTTCGCTTCGATTGTTTCGTTTATTTCGTTTGTTTCGTTTATTCGCCGCGACTCCGACTTTTTCAACGCCCCCTAGGTCGCCTTCTCGTGCTTCTTGATGGCCGGCATCAGGCCGGTCGGATCGACCAGCTTGCCGTGCGCCAGCATGTTGTGGGCATGGGCCAGGTGGTGGAGCGCGAACGAGGTCTGCATGGCCCCGACCCGGCCCTGTGCGTCCTGGGCCGCGTTGATGGCCTGCTTCACCAGCTTCAGCGCAAACAGTGGCTTCTGGGCGATGCGTTCGGCCATTGCCAAGCCGAAGCTTTCGAGTTCGGCGCGCGGCACGACGTGGTTCACCATGCCCAGGCGATGCGCCTCGGCCGCCTTGATCCAGTCTGCCGTGAACAGGAATTCCTTGGCCTTGCGGATGCCCATCTCCCAGGGATGGGCGAAGAACTCGGCACCGCCCACGCCCATCGCCACCGAATGGTCGAGGAACTCGGCGTCCTCCGAACAGACGATGAGGTCGCAGGGCCACATCAGCATCAAACCGCCGATCATCACCTTGCCGTGGACCAGCGCCAGCGTCGGCTTGGGAATGTTCCGCCAGCGCTCGCAGAAGCCTAGATAGATCTCCTGCTCGCGCGCGTACTGGGCCTCGGCGCCGGGCTTGCCGAAGCCGCCCCAGGTGCCGACGGTGTCGTGCCTGGACATATTGCCGTGCCCGTCTTCCTCGCGCAGGTCATGCCCCGAAGAGAAGTGCGGGCCATTGGCCGACAGCACGATCACCTTCACCGCGTCGTCATGGGCGGCGCGGTCGAAGGCCTCGTTGAGCGCATAGAGGAACGCCGTGTCCTGCGCGTTGCGCGTGTCCGGTTTGTTGAGGACGATGCGCGCGATCGCGCCCGGCAGGGTCTCGTAAAGAATCGGCGAGGTCGTCATGGCGGGCTCCCGGATTTTTCCGGGAGCCTACCGCACGAAACCTCGCTCGTCGCTCAGGCGCGCGCCGGCTGGGTCGTCGGGCGGGCCGCCGCCTCGACGACCATGTTCTTCATCGCCTTCTGCAGCTTGTCGAAGGCGCGGACCTCGATCTGACGGACGCGCTCGCGGCTGATGCCGTACTTGGCCGACAGGTCCTCGAGCGTCTTCGGCTCGTCGACCAGACGGCGCTCGACGATGATGTGACGCTCGCGGTCGGTGAGTTGCTTCAGGGCCGCGGCCAGCATGCCCTTGCGCTGGCCCAGCTCCTGGCTTTCGCCCAGTCGGGCTTCCTGGTTGGGCGCATCGTCGACCAGCCAGTCCTGCCACTCCATGTCGCCCTCGGCCTTCACCGGGGCGTTCAGCGACGAGTCCGGTCCAGAGAGGCGGCGATTCATGTTCACCACCTCTTCCTCGGGGACGCCGAGGCGGGTGGCGATCTTGGTCACCTGCTCGGGCGTGAGGTCGCCCTCCTCGATGGCCTGCATCTGGCCCTTGAGCTTGCGCAGGTTGAAGAAGAGCTTCTTCTGCGCCGCCGTGGTGCCCATCTTCACGAGCGACCAGCTGTGCAGGATGTATTCCTGGATCGAGGCGCGGATCCACCACATGGCGTAGGTCGCCAAGCGGAAGCCGCGGTCCGGATCGAACCGCTTCACCGCCTGCATCATGCCGACATTGCCCTCGGAGATCAGCTCGGCGACCGGCAGCCCGTAGCCGCGATAGCCCATGGCGATCTTGGCGACGAGGCGAAGATGGCTGGTGACGAGGCGATGGGCAGCCTTCGTGTCGCCGTGCTCACGCCAGCGCTTGGCCAGCATGAACTCTTCCTGGGGTTCCAGCAGGGGAAACTTGCGGATGTCCGCCAGGTAGCGGCTCAGATTGCCCTCAGGCGTCAGGGATGACGGCAGGGCGGGAAGGTTTGCGGTGGCTGCACTCATGGCTACTCCCCCTTTCGTACTCGGGATCGCCGGTGAACGAGCGTTTAGCACTCTCGTCCCCCGACTGCTAAAACCGACTCTAGAAGTCGGAATGGTCCCGGGTCAATATAATTCCTACTAACCCCCTCAGGTATTGGGGGCTTCACTTAACACTGTTCAGCGTTCCGACCAACTTCCTGAAGTCTTCAGGCAATTCTGTGGCAAATCTTACGTACTCCCCCGTCTTTGGATGTCGAAAGGCGAGCACAGATGCGTGAAGAGCCTGCCGGGGGAACAGCTTCAACGCCTCGGGCGCACCGCCGTTGCGGGATTTGCGGCCGTAGACCGGGTCTCCCACTACCGGGCAGCCGATATGGGCCATGTGGACCCGGACCTGATGGGTCCGGCCTGTCCCAAGCTTGGCGCCGACGAGGCTCGCGATCGGCGCCAGAGCGGGCCCAAAGCGCTTTTCCAGCCAATATTCGGTGAAGGCGGCCCGGCCGCCCGTCTTGCGCACCGCCATGCGTTTGCGATCGACCGGGTGCCGTCCCAGCGCCTCCTCGACCGTCCCGCGCCCAGGCTTGGGCGCGCCCCAGACCAAGGCCGTGTAGATGCGCTCCAGGTCGTGGGCGGCGAACAGTTTGGAGAGCGCGTGGTGGGTCACGTCATTCTTGGCCACGACCATGACCCCCGACGTGTCCTTGTCGAGCCGGTGGACGATCCCCGGCCGGCGCACGCCGCCGATGCCGGACAAGCTGTCGCCGCAATGGGCCAGAAGCGCGTTCACCAGGGTCCTGTCGGGATTCCCGGGCGCGGGATGGACGACCATTCCGGCCGCCTTGTTCAGCACCAGCAGGTCGTCATCCTCGAACAGGATCTCCAGCGCCAGGTCCTGGGCCTGGGGCACGGCCGGTTCGGGCTCGGGAATGTCGACGACGACGACATCGCCCGTTTTGACCTTGCGGGACGGCTCTTCTATCGTCTGCCCCCCCGCAAGCGCTACGCAGCGGCCCTCGATCAGCGCCTTCACGCGGCTTCGCGTCAGGGAAGGCAAGGCAACAGCCAGCGCGCGGTCCAGCCGTTCGCCGGCTGCGCTCTCGTCGAAGGTCACGGTGTGGCGACCGGCGTCGCTCATGGAGTTATCTTGGCGTCCCCTGCTCAGGCCTCTGCACCACTCTGGCTGAAGGTGCTGGTTATCGGAATGGGCCTGCTGATCGTGGTGGGCTTCGTCGTCGCGGTCGCCGAAATCGCCCGGCGCATCTCTACGCCCAACGCCGGCCGTTCGCCAGCATCGGACGGCAGCCGCTTCACAGAGCGCATCGCCCTGCCCTCGGGCGCCCGGATCGTCTCGATGAACGCCGTGGGTGAGCGTCTCGTCGTGCATGTCGAGATACCGGGCGGGCCCGCGTCCGCCTATGTCGTCGACCCGCGCAGCGGCGCCCTTCTCGGCACGATCGAATTCCCGCCCGGCGCCGGCCGCTGAACAACGACGCATCCATGCGAGGACAGGAATGAATTTCAGAAGTGACAACGAGGTGGGCGCCCATCCCGTCGTTCTCGAGGCCGTGACACGCGCCTTCTCCGGCGGCAGCACCGCGCCGTCCTATGGCGCCGACGAATGGACCCATCGCGTCGAACGCCGCCTGCGCGATATCTTCGAGAAGCCCGACCTGGTGGCCTTCCCGGTCGCAACCGGCACCGCCGCCAACTCTCTCGCGCTGTCCTGCTGCACGCCCTCCTGGGGGTCGATCTACTGCCACGCCGAGGCGCATATCGTCGTCGACGAAGCCAATGCGCCGGAATTCTTCACCTCCGGCGCCAAGCTTTCCCCCCTGCCGGGCGCCGCCGGAAAGATCGACCAGAAGAAGCTCGCCGAGGCCCTTGCCCAGCCGGTCTATGGTGTCGTGCACCATCCGCAGCCGGCGGCCGTCAGCATCACCCAGGCCACCGAGTGCGGCACCGTCTATGGCCCGGACGAGGTGACCGCGATCGCCACGACCGCCCATCGCCACGGGCTGAAGCTGCACATGGACGGCGCGCGCTTCGCCAACGCCCTCGCCTTCGTCGGCTGCTCGGCGGCCGAACTCTCCTGGATGTCGGGCGTCGACGTGCTGAGCCTCGGCGCCACCAAGAACGGCGCGCTGGCGGCCGAGGTCGTGGTCTTCTTCGAGCCCGAACTCGCCCGCGAGTTCGAGTTCCGCCGCAAGCGCAGCGGCCATCTCTTCTCGAAGATGCGCTTCCTGTCGGCCCAGCTCGAGGCCTACCTGACCGACGGGCTGTGGCTCGACAACGCCAGCCACGCCAACGCGATGGCGCGCCGTCTCGTGGCCGGCCTGACGACGCTCAAGGGCACCCAGCTCCTCTATCCGGTCCACGCCAATGAGATCTTCGTCATCCTGCCCGCGCGCATGCATGATGCGCTGCAGGCCGCGGGGGCGCAGTATCATCCCTGGCCGTCGGACCGGCCGGGCGAACGTGCCTTCCGCCTCGTCACCGCCTTCGACACCGAGCCGGCCGTCATCGACCGCTTCCTGAGTATCGCCAAGACAGCAGCGTGAGAGTCCCATGACCCACCAGCGTACCCTGACCGCCGCCCACTGGGGCGTCTACGAAGTCGAATACGACGACAAGGGCCAGGCAACGAAGCTTCACCCCTTCTCCCAGGATCCCGATCCCTCGCCGATCGGCCTGCACATGCTGTCCGACGAGGTCGCGCGGATGCGTGTCCGCCGGCCGTCCTTCCGCAAGAGCTGGCTGGAGAAGGGCCCGGGCGCCGCGACCGACAAGCGCGGCCAGGAACCCTTCGTCGAAGTGCCGTGGGACGAGGCGCTCGACATGGTCGCCGGCGAACTGAAGCGCGTGAAGGACGCGCATTCGAATCGCGCGATCTTCGGCGGCTCCTACGGCTGGTCGAGCGCGGGTCGCTTCCATCACGCGCAGAGCCAGGTTCACCGCTTCCTCAATGCGCTCGGCGGCTATGTGCGTCACCAGGACTCCTACAGCCTCGGCGCGGCGCGGGTGCTGATGCCGCACATCGTGGCCAGCATGGAAGACCTGATGGCGATGCACACGACGTGGGAGGTGCTGGCCGAACACTGCAAGCTCTTCGTCACCTTCGGCGGCGCGCCGCACAAGAACGCCCAGATCAGCGCCGGCGGCGCGATGGTCCATCGCCTCAAGGACGGGCTGTACGGCATGCGTGCCAAGGGCGTGCGCTTCATCAACATCACGCCGACCGCCGAGGACCTCGACACCGGCGGCGACATCGAGTGGCTGGGGATCCGGCCGAACACCGACGCCGCGATGATCCTGGCGCTCTGCCACGTGCTCTACACCGAGAAGCTCTACGATCCCGAGTTCCTCGACCGCTGCACCGTGGGCTTCGACAAGTTCGCCCCGTCGCTGGCCGACAAGACCCCGGAATGGGCCGAGAAGATCACCGGCATCTCCGCCCATCGCATCCGCGCGCTCGCGCGCGAGATGGCGGCGACCCGCACCACGGTGAACATCAACTGGTCGCTGCAGCGCTCGCACCACGGCGAGCAGCCCTTCTGGGCGCTCGTGTCGCTCGCCTGCATGCTGGGGCAGATCGGCCTGCCGGGCGGCGGGTTCGGCGCGAGCTACGGGCCGACCAACGGCATGGGCAGCACCGCGCCGCTGCTGTCGGGCCCGACCCTGTCGCAGGGCACCAACGCGGTCTCCGACTTCATCCCGGTCGCGCGCTTCACCGACATGCTGCTCAATCCGGGCGGCAAGGTCCCGTACAACGGCCGCGACATCACCTACCCCGATATCAAGCTGATCTACTGGGCGGGCGGCAACCCGTTCCATCATCACCAGGATCTCAACCGGCTGCGGGTCGCGTGGCGGAAGCCCGAGACCATCATCTTCAACGAGCAGTTCTGGACGCCGGCGGCAAAGATGGCCGACATCGTGCTGCCCGCGACGACGGGCCTCGAGCGCAACGATATCGGCTACGCACGCCGCGAGCCCTTCCTGATCGCCATGAAGAAGGCGCGCGAGCCGATCGGCGAGGCGCGTGACGACTATTGGATCTTCTCCGAGATCACCCGTCGCCTCGGCGCCGACGACGTCTACACCGAAGGCCGCGACGAGATGCAGTGGCTGGCTCACATGTATGAGGAAGGGCGCCAGAAGTCGGCCAGAATGGGCGTGCCTCTCCCCTCCTTCGAGGAATTCTGGGAAGCCGGCATCGCCAAGGTGCCGGGCGAGAATACCGACCCGGTGATGCTCGCGAAGTTCCGGGACGATCCGGCGGCGAATCCGCTCAAGACGCCCTCGGGCAGGATCGAGATCTTCTCCGAGAAGATCGCCTCGTTCGGCTACGACGACTGTCCCGGCCACGCGACCTGGATGGAGCCGATCGAATGGCTGGGCTCGAAGAAGGCCGAGCGCTATCCGCTGCACATGCTGTCGGACCAGCCGGCGGACAAGCTGCACAGCCAGCTCGACCACAGCCCGCATGCCAAGGCGACCAAGGTCAAGGGCCGCCAGCCCGTCACCCTGCATCCGGAAGATGCCGCCGCACGCGGCATCGCCGAAGGCGACCTGTTGCGCGTCTTCAACGACCGCGGCGCCTGCCTTGCATCGGCGCGGCTGTCGGACCGCATCCGCCGCGGTGTGGTCCGGCTGTCGACCGGCGCCTGGTTCGACCCGGAGGATTCCGGCTCGAACGTGCCGCTGGAGAAGCACGGCAATCCCAACGCGCTGACGCTCGACATCGGCTCGTCGAAACTCAGTCAGGGCTGCATTGCGCAGACCTGCCTGGTCGAGATCGAGCGCTTCGACGGTGTCGCGCCGGCGGTGACGGCGCACCAGCTGCCCTCCTTCACCGGTCGCTAAATCGCCTCTCCTGGCCTCGCTTCGCCATTGACAATGCAGGCGCTTTATCTGCAAATGCGAGTGACTTGCAACTAACCAAGCGAGGCGAAGATGGATCAGATGATGCCGTTGCATTCTGCGGGTGACTCTTCTCGTGCGAAGCCCGAGCGCGACGCCGCGAGCATCGAAAGCAGCCAGCTCATGGCCGGCCGCCGCGAACTGCTCATCCGTCACGGCGCCAGCACTTACCGGCTGCGCGTGACGGCGTCCGAAAAACTGATCCTCACGAAGTAGCCGCCGCAGCATCGCGAAGCGGCTGCGGATTCGGGCCTACCTTCGACATCGAGAGGCCGTCCAGATTTTGTTGGGCGGGCTGCCGGCAGGACATGACAGTCCCACCAGACGGGGCTGAAGCCGGAAAACACGAATCTCGACACCGTCGCAGACGTGAAGCGGCTGTGTGCTGACAGGCTTCCTCGTCCCGCGTCCCGCGACCCGCCGGCCATTTCGGCTGGTGGCTGCGACCCTCCCCCCGGGCGCACGCTGCTAATTAACCTGTTGGGGCCGGCATTCTCGGGACGATCTACCCTGCCACGGTGCTCCTCTTCTTGCGCCTGTTCTGAAGGCCCGCCAGACTCAACCGTTCCAGCACGGTGGAGGTCTCATGGCCGGACGTCTCACTGCCGACGAGGTATCGCGCTATCGCCGCGACGGTTTCCACTTCCCGATCCGCGTTCTATCGCCCACGGAGGCAGGCGCCTGTCGCGAGCGGCTGGAGGCGTATGAGCGCACAGCCGGCGGACCGATCGCCGGCAACATGCGGCACAAGGTGCATCTCCTCTTCACCTGGGCCAATGCGCTGGCACGACACCCCGCCATTCTCGACGCGGTGGAGGACGTCATCGGACCGGACATCCTGTGCTGGAGCAGTACCTTCTTCATCAAGGAAGCGCGCTCGCCCTCCTTCGTGTCGTGGCACCAGGACGCGACCTATTGGGGGCTCAGCACCGACGAGGTGATCACTGCCTGGGTGGCTCTCGCCGACGCCCCCGTCGAAAGCGGCGCGATGCGGTTCTGGCCGGGCAGCCATCTCCGGAACCAGCTCGAACATCGCGACACGTTCGACGAGAACAACCTGCTCAGCCGCGGCCAGGAGATCGCGGTCGACGTGCCCGACGGCGCCGGGGTCGACGTCCCGCTGAAGGCCGGCGAGATGTCGCTGCACAATGTGCTGCTGGCCCATGCATCGGGGCCGAACACGACGGACGACCGCCGGATCGGACTGGCGCTCCGCTACATCCCGCCCCATGTCCGCCAGCTCAAGGTCCGCGATTGCGCGACCCTGGTCCGCGGACGCGATTCCTATGGAAACTTCGATCCAGAGCCGGCACCGAAGGCCGACCTCGATGCGGCCGCGCTCGCCACCCACCGCGACGCCGTCGAGCGGTCGGCGAAGGCCCTCTATTCGGGCACCGACCGCACGACCTTTCGCGCCTAGCACGCAGGAGCGAGGCGTGAATTTCGAGACGTCGGGTCGCCGCCTCGTGCTGGCTGGACTCGTGACCGCATTGGCCGGCACCGATGTTCGGGCACAGGCCGTCACAGCGCAGGCTTTCGTCGAAAATCTCTACCGGCCGTATCTCGACAAGGGTTTCCGGGGTCAGCCCTATGACGAGGCCACCCGCTTCTTCGTTCCGGCTCTCGCCCAGGGCATGGACCGCGACAATCGCGAGGCCAAACGACGGAACGAGGTGCCGGCCCTGAATGGAGATCCCTTCGTCGATGCCCAGGATTGGGAAATCTCCAGGCTCTCGATCGACGTGACGGCCAGCGGCGATGCTGCCACCGCGCGGATATCGTTCCAGAACTTCGGCGAAACGAAGCGGCTCGTGCTGGAGCTCGCGAAGACGCCGGCGGGCTGGCGCATCGCCGAGATCGAGGCGCCCAGCGGCTCCCTGAGGGCGCTCTACAAACTCAAGTGAGCGTCAGTGCCGCCAGCTCGTGTCGACCTTGTCGAGCTTGCGCACCAAGGCGGCGAATTCGAGGTCGCCGATGCCCACCGCGGACTCCATTTCCGAGAAGCGATCCATGTCGGCGCCGGACTTCGCCGCCAGATTGTCGCCGAGCACATTGAGCGTGCCCGCCGCCGCCGCATCGAGCTGGATCTGGCAGGCACGTTCGAGGCGGTAGAGCCGCAGGAAAGCCTCCGGCACCGAGCGGCCCGTGGTCAGCAGCCCGTGGTTGCGCAGCATCATCGCCTGGTTGTTGCCGAGGTTCGCCAGCAGCCGGGCCCGCTCGTCGAGGTCGAGGCTCGGCCCCTCATAGTCGTGATACGAGAGCCTGCCATGGAAGGCGGTCGCCACCATCGACACCGGCAGCAGCCCATCCTTCAGGGCACAGACGGCCATGCCGGCCCGCGTATGCGTGTGCATCACGACCTTGTGGCGCTCGGCATGGGCCATGTGGACCGCCGAGTGGATGACGAATCCCGCGTAGTTCACGGGATGGGGGCTCGGCTCCACGATCTTCCCGTCGAGGTCGATCTTGACCAGATTCGAGGCCGTCACCTCGTCGTAGTTCAGCCCGTAGGGGTTGATCAGGAAGTGCGGCGCCTCCCCCGGCACCCGCGCGGTGAGGTGACCGTAGATCAGCTCGGTCCAGCCGAAATGGTCGACCAGCCGGTAGGCGGCTGCAAGCTGGCGGCGCAACACCCATTCGCCATCGGCCGGCGGCAGCGAATGCACGTCGATGCCGGTGAGCGGCAGTTCGGAAGCGATCGGCATGTCCATGACGGGTCCTCCAGCGACGGCGACGAAGCTTAGGCCCGCGCGCTATGGTCGGGCAACCAAAGAGGAAACGCCCGAATGCCGAACGCCCAGCGCCTCGACACGACGCGGTTGCAGAAGATTGCCCAGGCCTATTGGGAGAGCGCCGCCCTGATGGCAGCGGTCGAGCTGGAAATCTTCACCGCGATCGCCCATGGACACGACACGATTCCCGCCGTCGCGAAGGCCGTCGGCATTTCGGAGCGCAACGCCGAGCGCCTGCTGACCGTGCTGGCCGCCATGACCCTGCTGTCGCGCGACGGCGACCGCTTCGCCAACGCGCCCGACGTGCAGCGCTTCCTGGTGAAGGACGGCGAGCGCTACGCGGGCCCGTGGATCCTGTTCACCAAGCCGCGCTGGAAGGCCTTCGGCGAACTCTCCGAGCGCCTGCGCGACGGCCAGGAGAACAGGCTCGGCGCCTACGTGGATTTCACGGTCGAGGACGCAAGGCGCTATCACGCCGCGACCTACTCGATCGGCATGGGCGCGGCCCGCCTGTTCAGCCGCAGCGTCGACCTCTCGGGCCGCAAGCGGATGCTCGATCTCGGCGGCGGTTCCGGCGCCTACAGCATCGTGGCGACCCAGACCTATCCCGGCCTCGAGGCGATCGTGCTCGACCTGCCGCCGGTCACCGTGGTGGCCGACGAGTATATCGCCGCCAACGGCGCCACGGGGCGCGTCCGCACCCTGCCCGGCGACTTTACCGAGACCCCGTTCCCGCAGGGGTCGACGTCGTCGTGATGGCCAGCAACCTGCCGCAATACGAGCCCGCCCTGATCCGCCGGGTCGTCGGCAAGGCGTTCGCGGCCCTCGTGCCGGGCGGCGAGATGCACCTGATCGGCGAGACCCTCCACGACGACAGGAACGGCCCGCTTTCGGCAGCCCTGTGGGGCCTGAACGAGGCCATCCAGAACAGCACCGGCCTGGCCCATACGGAATCGGAAGTGAAAGGATATCTGCAGGGGGCCGGCTTCGCCGAGGTAACCGTCCACCCCTTCGTCCCGGGCGTACTGTCGCGCATCGCCGGCCGTAAGCGTGGCTGAACAAGTGGGGTTGCTTCCGCGCGGCCATTCGACTATCAGTCCGCCTCTGGCCCTATGCTCCCTTCGTCTAGAGGCCTAGGACGTGGCCCTCTCAAGGCTAAAACACGGGTTCGAATCCCGTAGGGAGCGCCAGGCTCGTTCACTGAGGATTTCGTGAACACCAATGCCTGGGTCGATACCGGAGCTCCCGGCTACCGCCGCAAAGTCGAACGCAGCAGTATTTCGACGAGCTGCTTGAGAATCATTCGTCCGCCGATCCGGCCAATGCGCTGGGCGATCGGACCGATCGGATTTGGTGCTCTTGCGGCTGATGGGCGAGGCTCTTGCTCAGGCATTTGAGAGGCAAGAGCCCGCTGCCGATCGGCGTGGCGGCGCCTCTTCCGTTGCGCCCTGCGCTCCTGGCGCTTGCGGAGCCTCTCGGCGCTGAGCTCGTCATTATTTCCAGGCCGATCCGTCATCCCGCGATCCTATAGCTGCGATACCGAGCGCCACCCTGACCGGACCTCTCCCACTTCCAAAATGGTGAAGATCCAGCCAAACAAAAGCGCCGGCGAGGTGGCTCCCCGCCGGCGCTGTCTGTTTTCGGGACTTTGGCGCTACCAGAACCGCGTCGAGCCCAGGAAGCTCACGGCGGTGCGCTCGTCGCGGTGACGGGCGCCCACGCCGGCGCCGGCACAGGCGGCCGCACAGCCGATGGCCAGGGTCGCGGCTGCCAGGAAGGCCGCGATGATGGCGGTCTTGCGCGCGGCGTCAGCGGCATCGCGAGCCTTCTGCTCCGCTGCCTTCAGATCCGCGTAGGTCTCGTCGACCCGCTTCTCGGCATCGGCCTGCGACATGCCCGTCTGTTCGGCCACGACGCGCGCAAGGTAGGTGCGGTCGCGGACGTCGAGCTGCGGCGACGTCAGACTGGCGGCCAGAGCACGGGCCATAGGCGCCTCGAGATCGGCACGAGTCCGCCGCGCCTGTATCGCCGGCGCCTGGGCGCCGCCCGCGGGAGCAGCCGTCGCTGCGGGATCAGCAGCTGCAGCCGCCGGGCCCGGTGCCAGCAGACGATCGATCGCGTAGTCGGTCGGCCTCAGCGAGAGCTGGCCCATCGCCGGATTGGACGCCGCGCCTGCCGTGCCCGCTGCTGCGATGGCGGTCGTCGCCTTGCCGGCGGCAGAGACAACGGCACCGACGCCGGAAGCCGCCAAAGCGGCGCCGAGCAGCACACCGATCGACCAAACGCCGAAGCCGTGGGCGCCGTCGCGAAAATAGCTCTCGGTCTCGTCGGTGGTGCGCCAGGGCGAACGCATGCGGCCGGCGATATAGCCGCCCGCGGCAAAGCTCGCGACCATCACCAAGGCAAGGTAGACCGCCGCGAGAATGGCGGCGCCCTTCGCCGAGATGCCGGCATAAGGATAGGGCGATACGACGCTGAGCCCAAGCGCCGAGCCGAAGGCCAGCAGCACGACGGACATGGCAGCAGCGCCCAGAGCGCCGAGAATCACCGGCCCCCAGTCGAGATAGCGGAAGGGAACGGTCTCGACCGGAACGGCGGTGGTGGGTGTGGTGGTGGCGATTGCCATGATCGCGTCCTACCGCAGACCGAGGAAGGACAGGACGAACATGACGACGACGACGAGTCCGACCAGATAGATGATGCCATTCATTGCAATACTCCTCAGTTGAGGAGGGGAACGCCACTTTCCCGCCCGAGTTCCGCCCGTATTTGCAGATGGGTCACGGTTGTCGGCTTCAATGAAATCTCGCGGGCCGGGCGCCACTCCGGCTGACCATGTTCGCTACCTACGCACCGTGAGGTCATGGTCGCTGCTGTCGGATATCCGCTTTGGGCGTGCCCCCGCTCAAGGTGGGCCCTCCCCGGCTCCCGTGCGTTGAGCTGCGTGTCTGCATTCCACGCCGCCGCGAGTGTCATCGCCCTTACACGTCCCGCGGCGTCCTCACCAGACGCGTTATCAACAGAGGCTCATCCTGGCGAAATTGAAGACATCAACGCGATGGGAAACTCGTCCCAGAGCAGGTCGAGACTGGTCCGCGTAGTGAGTTCAATGCTGCGCCTGCGAAGGACATCATGCGCCTTCTTCTTAAGATTTCCATCGAGTCTCAGCGCGGTATCGGACCACGCACCTGCCCGAAAGCCCAGCTTCTCCTGTTCCGCCATCATCGGCGCCATGAGCCGGGGAACGGCGACGAGCATCCAGTCGTCGCCGGCCTCTCGGACAAACGCGACGACCGAGCCACGCAATGCCCCCTCGACCTCGACTGGTCGATAGGTCCCCTCCGCAAAAAGACGCGGAGCGCGCTTGCGGAGTGCCAGGGTGCGCTCGATCAAGGCCTGTTTGATGGCGCCATCGCGCCAATGCAGGGCCAGATCGGGCAATGACGCCCCCTCCATCTTCATCTTCGCGCGCGCAGCAAAATCGACCGGTCGGCGATTGTCGGGATCGACCAGGCTGAAGTCCCAGAGATCGGTGCCCTGATAAAAGTCCGGCACACCGGGTACGGTAAGCTTGAGGAGACACTGCGCGAGACCGTTCACCGCCCCAGCCGGCGCGATGCGGCGCCCGAAGGCGAGCAGATCGTCGAGAAAATCGGGCATGGCGTCATCGGCGACGAGGCGCATCGTGAAGGCGCGTGCGCCCTCTTCATACTCCTCGTTGGCCGCGGCCCAGTCGCTCTCGAGCTTGGCCTCGCGCAGGGCCTTCTCCTGCCAAGCGCAGAGACGTTCGGCAAACACGCGCCGGCCGGCAGCATCGTCCCGATCGAGATCGAGCGGCCAGGCGCCGACGATCATCTGCAACAGCATCGCCCGGTCGCCCGGCGTCGGCCGAGATGACGTCGGATCGATCCAGCGCGCGAGAAGTGCGGTCCAATCGGACGCGAACTCGCTCACCACCGCAAGGCGCGCCCGGAGATCCTCTCCACGCTTGTGATCGTGCGTGGCCGTCGCCAGCATCGTGTGCGGATAGTCCGCGCGCCGGCGCTGCATGCGCGCGTGGAAGGCATCGACGTCCAGCGAAAAGGTCTCGATGTCGAAACCGACATCGTTGCGCGACAGAAGCCGTCCGTAGCGATAGAAGCCGGTATCTTCGACCGACTTGGCGGCGACGGGAGCACTCAGCTGTTGGAGCCGGGCCATGGCACGTGGCCAGGCGGCCGGAGCCGATTTGGGATCGAGCATTGCCGCCAGCAGTGGTTCGATCGCCCAGCGATCGGTCGCGAGACAGCTCCGCGCGACCTTCCCGCCCACCTCGCGGAGGATCTCCGCGTCGCCGTCGGAGAGAACATCGTCGGCTCCGTACGTCCGATAGACGGGTATGTGGGCGAGGAATTCCGCCAGCAGCCGCCGCAGCGTCGGCCGCGGGATCAGCTCTCCCACGATGGCCTGCCAGGCTACGGCGCAGGCCTCGAGCTGCGCGGAGAAGCTGCGGGCCACGATCTCGCGCCGCGCCATCAGCTCCTCGTCCGCAAAGCTCTCCGGCCGGCCACTGAGGCCGGACCAGGCCTTCGCGAGGATGGCTTCGCCGGCCGGGTCGTGCTGGAGCGCACTCACCTCGTCCATGAAGTCGTAGCCCGTCGTGCCATCGCAGCCCCAGCCCTTGGGCAACGTCTCGCCCTTCAGCAGGATTTTCTCGACGACCAGCCAGGCGCGCGGCCGTCCATGCTGCTTCGCCAACCCGTCGAGTCGCTCGCGCAACTGCCGGCAATAGCCCGCCGGATCGGTAAGCCCGTCCACATGATCGATCCGGAGCCCGTCGATCACGCCCTCGGCGTAAAGACGAAGTGGCAGCGCATGGACGGCCTCGAAGGCCTCCGGCCGTTCCATACGCAGGCAGACGAGTTCGTTGATATCGAAGAAGCGGCGCCAGTTGATCCGGTCGCCGGCCACGCGCCAGGACTCCAGACGGTAGTGTTGCCGGGCCAGAAGGTTGGCCAGGCTGCCGCGACCCTCGGCGCTGCCGTCGGACAGCGGGAACGCGTTATCGAAGTAGCGGAGTTCGGCGCGGCCTTCGCTGTCGGGTGCGACAGAGAGCTCGCCGGCCTCGATCGCTTCGGCGAGAGGGCGCCCCAGGACGGGCAGCAGGATCTTCGCCGCGCCAGCCTCCGTCGGCTCCCAGTCGATGTCGAACCAGGCGGCATGAGGGCTTGCCCGGCCCTGACGCAGCACGTCGCACCACCATCCGTTGCGGGTATCGGCCGCCATGTGGTTCGGCACGATGTCGAGGATCAGACCGACGTCGACGGACCGCAGCGCCTTGGCAAGCGCAAGCAGCCCCTCCTCCCCGCCAAGCTCCGGATTGACCAAGGTCGGGTCGACGACGTCGTAGCCGTGCATGGAGCCCGGCCGCGCAACAGCGATCGGCGAGGCATAGACATGGCTGACGCCCAGCCGGGCAAACCATTCGGCGTGGGCGGCGGCATCCGCGAAGGTGAAGCCGCGGTGGAACTGCAGCCGCAGGGTGGCACGCGGGATCATGGCCGCCGGGCCACGATGGCGGCGGCGCGCCGGGCAACCACCGGATCATCAAACAGCTCCGCGGCCCGAGGTACCAGGCGGCGGCGCCAGTTGGGATGCTCATCGATTGTGCCCGGCAGATTGGGCTGTTCGCTCAAACCGAGAAGATCCTCCATCGGCGCCAACATGAGCGGCGCCGGCGAACTGGCGACGAAGCCCAGTGCCGCGTCGACGACCGGCCCCGGATCTTCCGGCTCAGGCGCCGGCCCTTCCGCCACTCCCGTCGCGGCGAACGCCCGCCACAGGCGCCGGCGGTCGATCTGCCGCGCGTCGGCCTCGCCCTCGGCCGACAGGCCGAGTGCGCCTCTGACTTCGATATCGTTTCCGCGCCACCAGCCGGCGACAGTAGGAAGGTCGTGGGTCGTCGTCATCGACACGGCGTCCCGTCGCCAGCGTGAGGGGGTTCGGAAACTGCCGCGATTACGCTCGAACCACATTACGTCCATACCCGCGATCCCGACCTCGGTGAGACGGCGGCGAAAGCCGCGCGGCACGGTGCCGAGATCCTCGCCGATAACCACGGCACCGTGCCGGTGTGATTCGAGGGCGAGCAGACGCAGGAAATCGTCGAGCGGATACTCGAGATAGGCGCCCTCGGCGGGCGATGCGCCTTCCGGCACCAGCCAGAGACGCTGCAGACCCATGATGTGATCGATGCGGACGCCGCCCGCGTATCTCATGGCTGCGCGCACCGTAGCGAGAAAAGGCTCGAAGCCCGTCGCGACCAACGCCTGCGGAGAGAAACCCGACAGGCCCCAGTCCTGTCCGGCGCGATTGAACTCGTCCGGCGGGGCCCCGATGTTCAATCCCAGGAGCAGGTCGCTCTGGCGGGCCCAAGCATGGCTGCCGGCGCGGTCCATGCCGATCGCAAGATCGCTGATCAGGCCGATCTTCATCCCGGCCGCGACGGCCGACCGCTGGGCCTCTTCGAACGATCGGGCCGCCAGCCATTGCAGGAACTGGTGGAAACGAACCGTGGGTTCCGCAGCCGAAAGAAACTCGGCCATGTCAGGATCGCCAGGCTGCGTCAGGCCCTGTCGAAAAGCCGGTGGCCAGTCACGCCAGAAACCGAGCGGAGGCTGGCTGCCCAGCCACTTGCCATGCAACGCTTCGAACAGTGCATGTCCTCGCAGCAGCTCTCCGCCCTCTCGTACGAACGCCTCGAAATCCCGCGCGACTGTCGTCTCGGTCGGCAGGTCTCGGGCCTCGAAGTCGGCGAACAGGCGCCGCAGCAGGGCAAGTTTTGCCTCCGCCGCCGGTTGCCAGTCGACCAGCGCCGCCTGCTCGAAGGCCGCCCCATCGAGGCGATGCTGGGCCACCCGCTCCGGTCCGAAGACGATTTCGGGATCGGCGAACAGCGGGTTGAAGAAGAGCCGGCTCGATGGCGAATACGGACCATACCGACCAGAATCGGCGGTGAAGAGGCTGTGCACGGGGCTGAGCGCGATGGCATCGGCGCCATGGCGAGCCGCTCCCGCCGCAAGCTGGCGCACCGCCGTGGCGTCGCCGATGCCGCCATCTCCCGGGCGGCGCAGACTGTAGATCTGCGCTGCAACGCCCCACAGATGTTTCCCCTCGGCACGATCCTCGATGGTCACGCACCGCGCCGGCGCGACCGCGACCGTGATCCGGCGATCACCGAACTCCAACTGGTGATAGCCGACGCGATCCAGAGTCGGGCCGACCAGCTTGTCCCCTCGCGTCGAGAACCTCAGAGCCGCGAGGGTGCCGTCTTCGTAGGTGAGCTGGCCGCGAGCGGCACCGCCGGCGCGCGCGGGGAGTACGAGACGACTGCCCGCCCTTAGCGTCACAAGGGACGGCAAGGTACTGGGAGGCCCCAGGCGCCGTTGACTCTCTTCGAGTTCCGCAGACGATGCCGTGCTGAAGCCCAGGGCGTCGAGAATTCGACGAAGGGACTCAGTCGAAACCTGTTGGGGGATGCCAAGCGCATCCGTCCACGTTTCGGCGAGGCCGGCCGCGCGGGCGAGCGCGCGAATGTCGTCATCGCTCACGATGCGGCCCCCAGGAGTGCCACCGTGGTGGCACCAGCGATCCGACCGCTGCGCGCCGCGGCCCCGGCTCCGGCACGCGATTCGTAGAGGAGATCGCCCTCGACGCTCTCGATGATGGCGGGGTCGCTGCCGAGATTGCAGACGAGTGTAAACGTCCCGCCATCGCCCAGCTGCCATCTGGCAACCACTGTCGCCGGTTCGACGGCGGATGCACCCAGCGATCTTGCGCCCTGAAGCCTCCCGGTCAGCGATTCACGACGAATCCCGAGTAGCCTGCGATACAGGTGCCGCCGCGCCGTGCCCTGTTCGGCGTCCGCCACGAGACGACTGCGTTCGAAAGTCGAGGGTTCGTTGGGATCGGGAATGCTCGACGTACCCTCTCCCGGCGCGAAGGCCTTGAAGCCGGCGAACTCCCGCCGGCGTCCTTCCCGGACGGCATCCGCGAGATCGCCCTTATGGTCCGTAAAGTAAAGGAAGGGCGATCTCGAGGCCTCCTCTTCCCCCATGAAAATCATCGGCACATGCGGGGCGAGCAGCTGCACGGCGATCGCGGCTTCGAGGCGTTCGGGGTCGACGTGGCTCGTCAACCGGTCGCCGAAGGGACGGTTGCCGATCTGGTCGTGATTCTGAAGGAACAGCACGAACGACGTCGGCGGCAGGTCGTTGCTCGGTGTTCCGCGCCCCTCCCCGTTCCGATAGGCCGAGGGATCCCCCTGATAGATGAAGCCCTCCGAGAGCGCCCGCGCCAGGCGCCGCGCCGGCGCGTCGGCATAGTCCGCGTAGTACCCGTCACGCTCGCCTGTCAGCATCGTGTGCAGGACATGGTGCGCATCGTCGTTCCATTGCGCATCGAAGTCCCGGCGCAGATGATCGGCCACGTTGCCGTCATGCTCGAGGACGAGATGAACGTGCCGCCCAGGCTCCACCGAGCGGCGAACCTCGGCTGCCATCTCGTCCAGCCAGTCCGCCTCGGAGATCGCATGCACCGCATCGAAGCGCAGGCCGTCGAACCTGTATTCGTTCACCCAGTACACGGCGTTCTCGGTGAAATAGCGGCGAACTTCGGGACGCCGAAAATCGATCGCCGCCCCCCAAGGAGTCGCGATGTCCTCCCGGAAGAATGCCGGGGCATAGGCAGAGAGATAATTCCCGTCCGGGCCGAAGTGATTGTAGACGACGTCCAGGAACATCATCAGTCCCAGACCGTGCGCCGCATCGACCAGCGCCTTCAGTTCATCCGGTGTGCCATAGCTGCGATCGGGCGCGAAGGGCAGTACGCCGTCATAGCCCCAGTTACGCCGCCCCGGGAAATCGTTGATCGGCATCAGCTCGACGGCCGTGACGCCGAGATCGGCCAGCACCGGCAGTGCGGCCTGAACGCCCGCGAAGCCCCCGAATGCGCCGACATGCAGTTCGTAAAGGACCGTCTCGTGCCAGGGGCGCCCGCGCCACTCCGTATGCCGCCAGTCATGGCGGCGAGGGTCGACGACCAGACTGGGTCCATGCACATCGTCCGCCTGGGCGCGCGAAGCCGGGTCCGGCACGGAGACACCGCTGTCGAGTCGGTACCGATAGGACGTGCCCGCGCTGCACGCGACCTCCCTCTCGAACCATCCGTCGTCGGTCGCCTTCATTGGCATCGGCGCTGCCCCGTCGATCTCCAGGCTCACCTGCTTCTGCGCGGGCGCCCAGAATCGGAAGCGCGTCGCGCCCGAGGGGAGCAACGACGCGCCAAAGGGCAGATCGTGTGCGAATTTCGTCTTCATCCTTGTGCCTTGGTGGCCAGCGCAAGCACCACACTGCGAGGTCCGACCATCAGCTCATCCTCCTGCAAATCGTGCTCCGGGGCTTCGGGCACAGCGCTGTCGAGCACAATGCGCGTGGGCCAGCGCGGTTGCGGCAGAACGAACTTGTGTTCCGTAGAGCCGGCATTGAAGAACGCCGTCAGCACCGTGACCGAGCCATCCTCAAAACTCGCGCGTCTCAGCACGAGGCAGCGGTCCTCCGCATTGTTCCAGGAGTCCGTCGACACGACCTCACCGGAAGCATCGAACCAGGCGATATCGGCGACACCTTCCGCCGGATGTTCGAGCCCGTGCAGGAAGCGGGGTGCACGCAGGACCGCATGCCTGCGTCGGAGCGCCACGATGCGGGAGACGAACGCCGCCTGCCTCCGGCCATCGGGCTTTTCGAGTAGCGACCAGTCGAACCACGACGTTTCGTTATCCTGGCAATAGGCATTGTTGTTGCCATCCTGGGTTCGGCCGAATTCATCGCCGCCCAGCAGCATCGGCGTCCCCTGTGCTAGGAAGAGAGTGGCGAGCATGGCACGCTGCAGCCTGTGCCGCGTGTCGAGTATGGCGGGATCGTCGCTCGGTCCCTCCACGCCCCAGTTCGAGGTGCAATTCTCGCCGTGGCCGTCCTTGTTGTCCTCGCCGTTGGCCTCGTTGTGGCGTTCCTCGTAGCTCACCGCGTCGAGGAGTGTGAAGCCATCGTGGGAGGCCACATAGTTGATCGAGGCCCAGGGACGGCGATGGCGACGGTCGAACAGGTCGCTCGAGCCCGCGAGCCGGGCCGCGAAATCGGCTCGCTGGCCCGGATCGCCGCGCCAGTATCGTCTGACACCATCGCGGAACCGATCGTTCCACTCGGCAAATCCCGGTGGATGGTTGCCCAGCTGATATCCTCCCGGACCGATGTCCCAGGGTTCGGAGATCAGCTTCACCTTCTGCAACACGGGATCCTGACGGATCGCATCGAAGAAGCCCGAACAGGGATCGAAGCCGTGCGCCTCCCGCCCCAGCGTCACCCCGAGATCGAAGCGGAAGCCGTCGACGTGAAAGGCCGTCACCCAGTAACGCAGCGAGTCCATGACCATCTGGAGCACGCGGGGCGTCGACAGGTTGAGCGTGTTGCCCGTGCCGGTGTCGTTTATGCAGTGGCGCGGATTGTCGGCAAGCAGCCGGTAGTAGCTGGCATTGTCGAGGCCGCGAAACGACAGGGTCGGCCCCAGCTCACTGCCCTCTGCCGTGTGATTGTAGACCACATCGAGGATGAGCTCGAGGCCGGCCGCGTGCAGCCGCCGCACGGCGATGCGAAGTTCGTCGAGCGTGCCGTCGGAGAGATAGCGCGGCTCGGGCGCAAAGAAGCCGAGGCTGTTGTAGCCCCAGTAGTTGCGCAATCCCCTCTCCAGTAGCGATCGGTCCTGCACAAAAGCGTGGACCGGCAGCAACTCCACCGTGGTCACGCCGAGACGCCGCAGATGATCGATGAACACAGGGTCGCCCAGGGCTGCGAAGGTGCCCCGCTCATGTGGCCGCAGGTCGTGCCGCATCAGGCTGACGCCCCGCACATGGGTCTCGTAGATCACCGTGTCCGACCAGGGAATCGCCGGCGGCCTGTCGTCGGCCCAGTTGAAGCTTTCATCGGCCACGACGGCTTTCATCACGCCCGGCGCACTGTCGCGCCGATCGAAGGACAGGTCGGCGCGCGGCGAGTTTACCCGGTAGCCGTACAGGGCATCGGCATTGCGCATTTCGCCCGTCAGCCGACGCGCATAGGGGTCGAGCAGCAGCTTGTGCGGATTGAAGCGGTGCCCGGCTTGCGGTTCGTAGGGTCCGTGCGCGCGATAGCCATAGGCAAGGCCCGCCCGGGCGTTTGGGAGATAGCCGTGCCAGACTTCGTCAGTGCACTCGGGCATGTCGAAGCGCGCGATCTCCCGGCGACCCGAGGGATCGAACACGCACAGTTCGATACGGGTCGCATGCGCCGAGAAAACGGCAAAGTTGGTACCGAGTCCGTCCCAGGTGGCGCCGAGTGGATAGGGTGAACCCGGCAGGAGCCTGTCGGGCCAGGACGAGGGCGGCACTTAATCCTCGCTGCGCAGGATCACGGTCGAGAGCGGTGGCAGGGTGAGTTGGACGGACTGGAAATGCCCGTGCGACGGCAGGTCGACCGCCAACACGCCACCGTCGTTGCCGACGTCGCCACCGCCGTAGAACCGGGAGTCCGTATTGGCGACTTCGCGCCAGCGCCCCGGTTTGGGCACGCCGATGCGATAGCCGTGCCGAGGTACCGGCGTCATGTTGCACACGACAAGAAGCGGCGCCGCGGAAGACGAGGTTCGGAAAAAGGCATAGACCGAGTTGGCCCGGTCGTCGCCCACGATCCACGAAAAGCCTGAGGGATCGGCATCGGATTCGTGCAGCGACGCCTCCGCCATATAGAGATGATTGAGATCCCGAACGAGGCGCTGGATACCGGCATGCGCGCCATCATCGAGCAGATGCCAATCGATCTCGCCGTCATGGTTCCATTCGCGCTCCTGCGCGATCTCGCAGCCCATGAACAAGAGCTTCTTGCCCGGATGAGCCCACATGAAGCCGAAGTAGGCGCGCAGGTTCGCGAAACGCTGCCAGCGGTCACCGGGCATCTTGCCCAGCAAAGATCCCTTCCCGTGTACGACCTCATCGTGGGAAATCGGCAACACGAAACGTTCGGAGAAGGCGTAAACGAGCCCGAACGTCATCTGGTCGTGATGATAGGCACGATAGACGGGCTCGTGCTCGACATACTGCAGGGTGTCGTGCATCCACCCCATGTTCCATTTGAAGGAGAAGCCGAGACCCTCGGGAAGCGGGGCCGTCACGCCGGGCCAGGCCGTCGATTCCTCCGCGATCACGATTGCGCCGGGCGCCCTTTCGGCGACGACCGCATTGAGATGACGCAGGAAGCCGATCGCCTCCAGGTTCTCGCGTCCGCCGTAGACATTGGGAATCCAGGCGTCAGCCGGGCGGCTGTAGTCGCGATAGAGCATGGACGCCACGGCGTCGACGCGCAGCCCGTCGACGTGGAAGCGCTCCAGCCAATGCAAGGCGCTGGCAATCAGGAAGCCCTGAACCTCCCGACGCCCGAAGTTGTAAATGTAGGTGTTCCAGTCGTGATGATAGCCCTCGCGCGGATCGAGATGCTCGTATAGGGCCGTGCCATCGAAACGCGCCAACCCATGCGGATCGGTCGGGAAATGTGCCGGCACCCAATCGAGCAGGACGCCGATGCCGGCGCGATGCGCGGCATCGACGAAGCGTGCAAACGACTCCGGCGGACCGTAGATCGCGGCGGGCGCGAACAGGCCCAGCGGTTGGTAGCCCCACGACCCGCCGAACGGATGCTCTGTCACGGGGAGCATCTCCAGATGGGTGAAACCCATCTCCTTGGCATAGGGAATCAGCCGCTCCGCCAGGAAGTCCCAGAGCGGGCGCTCCGGCGCTTCCGCACCGGCCTTCTGGCGCATCCAGGATCCGGCATGGACCTCATAGATGGAAATCGGAGACTCAGCCGATTGCCGCTTCGCTCGACCTGCCATCCATTCCTGATCGGTCCAACGAAGCCCATTGGCCGGGGCGGCCACGATGGACGCTGTGCCCGGCGCCAGCTCTGCCTGTTGAGCCACCGGATCCGCTTTATCGGGCACGCGTTGGCCGTGCGGGCCAACGATGTCGAATTTATAGCGCGTACCGGCACCCAGTCGCGGAATGAAGATCTCCCACACTCCGGCAGAAGCGCGTACCCGCATCGGATGGCGGCGCCGGTCCCATGAATTGAAGTCGCCGATCAAGGCGACGCGCTCGGCGTTGGGAGCCCAGACCGCAAAACGCACCCCTTCTACGCCCTCGAGTTCGACAACGTTGGCGCCGAGCGCCTCGGCGAGCTCGAAATGCCTGCCCTCGTTGAAGAGGTGAAGGTCGAGGTCGCCCAGGGCCGGCCCGAATGCGTAGGGATCTTCCGTTTCCTGAGGGGCGTCGGGCCAGCGGATACGAAGCAGGTAAGCGCCGTCGTGCGCGACCACTCCCTCGAAAAGGCCGGCCACGACGCCCGGCTTCAACTCGCCCCAGGATCGCTTGTCGCCACGCCCGATCACTTCCACGCCGAGTGCGCCGGGCAGAAGCGCCCTGATCACGCGCCCATGCCGGGACGGGTGAGGCCCCAGGACTGCAAACGCGTCCACAGGACGGCAGTCGATCAACGCCTCCGCCGAGGCTCGATCGAGCCACCCGGCCTGCATATCGTCGTTCATGCATTCTCCTGTGGTGGCGTTTCCCTCAGGAGACGGGCAGCCAGTCGGGACAGGCCGGACAGAGGAATTGGGAGCCAGGCTGGGCGGTTCGCCGCCTCATAGCAGACCTCGTAGGCGGCCTTCTCGGCGAGGAAGAAGTCGAGCAGTTCGCTGCGGTCCATGCCCGGCAGCCCCGCGGCTGCCTCCCGGTAGGCGGTGAGGAAGGCACGCTGGGCCCCTCGTCTCAGTCGCGTGACAAGCGTGAGACGACGCGCCGGCGGAATGCGGTTTGCCACCACGTTTTTTGCATCGAGCGTAGCCGCAGCCGCATAGTCGAATGAGCGCATCAGCCCCGCCACATCCCGCATCGGGCTCGCCTTGCGGCGACGTTCCTCCAGCGGTCTGGCAGGCTCTCCCTCGAAATCGATGATGTAGGCATCGCCGCTGGCGATCAGCACCTGGCCCAGATGGAAGTCGCCATGGATGCGCGAGACGCTCGAACCCAAACCATTCTGCACGAGTTGCTGCAGGAGTGACATGAGTGCGTCGCGTCGGTCGAGAAGGCGCCGTGCGTCGGCTGCGGCAGCCTCGGTCTCCCAGTTTTCAATGCCGGCGATTGCGTCGAGCGCTCGCCCGAACAAGCCGAGTCCGCGCTCCGCCCACTCCTCGACGTCTGCGGGGCCCGCCATGCGTGGCGAGAAGGCTTGGTTATCCGTAGGCCGCGCGAGAATCTGGTGCATGGCGCCCAGCTGCCGACCGATCGTACCCGCGAAGGCGTGGTAGTCCTCGATATCGTCGTCGCGCGACTCCGCCGTCGCCTCGCGGCTGGCCAGATTGTCGAGCGCCCGATTGAACTGGCTGAGCGTCCAGGTCCAGGCATCACCCTGGTTCCGCACGAAGGCCTGCGCGATCCCGAGCGCATACCGCTGGCCGTCTGGCGCTATGCGCGCCACCTCGCCCAGAAGTGCTGGAGAATTGGTGAAGCCATGGTTGGTGAGGTAGCGGCTCATCTCCGCTTCCGGATGCTCGCCCGCCTGGATACGGCGGAAGATCTTGAATATCACCGCATCGTCGACGACCAGGGAGCTGTTGGACTGTTCGGCGGTCAGCCACATCACCTGAGCGTCGGCCGGCCGCCGAAGCACGTCGACTCCGTCTGGCATCGGCTCGAATACGATCTGGCCTTCGGGCCCGTCGATCCTCGCGCCCGATGCCAGCGCGGCCAGCATCTCGCGCGCAAACTCCGGCAGGGCGAAGGCATCGGTAAGAAGCCCAATACGGCGTCCCCGCCGCACCCGAGCCAGCGCGAGTTGCGATGGAAGCGCCGCCGCCTGCTCGTCCTCCCAACTCATCGACAGGGGCAAAAGCCACCGGCTCTTCTCCCCACCAGCCTCGACCTCGACTTCGCTGAGAAGCAGCTCCCGGCCCGAACCGGCGACGCGAGCCAGGTAGGCGAAGCGCGACGATTGGAGCGCCTTGTCCTTCGCCCCGAACCAGCGACGCTTGGCCAGATAAGGCGGCAGCGCCTCGCGCTCGAGGAGTGCAGCCGACTCTTTCACCCCATCGCCGAGCGGCCCCCGAAGGACCACGGTCACGTAATCAGGCAACGGTTCGGGCGCAGGCGTATGCCATGAGGGTGCCTCCGTCTCGCTGGCCAGGATGAACCAATAGAAGCCGTAGGGCGGCAGGGTCAGCAAATAGGTGAGCTGCCCAACCGGCGGGAACAGAGAGCCGCCGTTGAGCTCGACCGGCACCCTGCCGGCGAACTCGGAGAGATCCAGTTCCACGGCTTGCGGTGTGCGCGACACGTTGGCGACACAGAGGATCACCTCGCCGTCGAGCTCGCGCAGATAAGCCAGTACCTTCCGGTTTTTTGGATAGAGAAATCGCAGTGTCCCGCGTCCAAAGGCGGCATGCGTGCGCCGCACCGCGATCATCTTGCGGGTCCAGTGAAGCAGCGAATGAACGTCGCGCGTCTGCGCCTCGACGTTCACGGTCTCGTAGCCGTAGAGCGCGTCCATGATGGTCGGAAGCGCCAGCGCCGCCGGATCTGCCCGCGAAAATCCACCATTGCGATCCGGCGACCATTGCATCGGCGTGCGCACGCCGTCCCGATCGCCGAGCCGGATGTTGTCACCCATGCCGATCTCGTCGCCGTAGTAGATCACGGGCGCGCCGGGCATCGACAGGAGCAGGCAGTTCATCAGCTCGATGCGCCGACGGTCACGCTCCAACAGCGGCGCAAGGCGGCGGCGAATGCCCAGATTGAGACGCGCCCGCCGGTCGGTCGCATAGGTCTCCCAGAGATAATCTCGCTCCGAATCCGTCACCATCTCGAGCGTCAGCTCGTCGTGATTGCGCAGGAAGATCGCCCACTGGCAGTTGTCCGGGATCTGCGGCGTCTGCCGCATGATGTCGGTGATGGGGAAGCGGTCCTCGCGGGCCAGCGCCATGTACATGCGGGGCATCAGAGGGAAGTGGAATGCCATGTGGCATTCGTCGCCCTGGCCGAAATATTCCTTCGTGTCCTCAGGCCACTGATTGGCCTCGGCCAGCAGCATCCGGCCGGGATAGGCCCTGTCGATCTCGGCGCGGATACGCTTCAGCACCTCGTGGGTCTCGGGCAGGTTCTCGTTGTTGGTTCCCTCACGCTCCACGAGATAGGGCACGGCATCGAGGCGGAGCCCGTCGATACCCATGTCGAGCCAGAAGTGCATCACGCCGAGCACGGCTTCGAGAACGGCGGGATTGTCGAAGTTCAGGTCGGGCTGATGCGAATAGAAACGATGCCAGAAATAGGCCTTCGCCTCGGGGTCCCACGTCCAGTTGGACCGCAGGGAATCGATGAAGATGACGCGCGTGCCTTCGTACTTCTGGTCGCTATCCGACCACACGTAGAAGTCCCGCTCGGGAGAGCCGGGCGGCGCCAAGCGAGCC
This sequence comes from Reyranella sp., assembly GCF_965227665.1. Taxonomy (GTDB): domain Bacteria; phylum Pseudomonadota; class Alphaproteobacteria; order Reyranellales; family Reyranellaceae; genus Reyranella. The sequence goes on along the minus strand of NZ_OZ245767.1, from coordinate 5,518,928 downwards.
TTCTGGAACCAGGCATGCTGATCGGACGTGTGATTGATCACGAGTTCGGTGATGACCCGCATGCCGAGCTTGTGCGCTTCCTCGATCAGACGCTTGACGTCGTCGAGCGTCCCGTATTCGGGATGCACCGCCGTGTACTCGGCGATGTCGTACCCGTCGTCGCGCCGCGGCGATGGATAGAACGGCAGGAGCCAGATCGTGTTGATCCCCAGCTCCGCAATGTACGAAAGACGCGAGATCAGCCCGGGAAAGTCTCCGATGCCGTCGTTGTTCGAATCGAAGAACGACTTGACGTGAAGCTGATAGATGATCGCGTCCTTGTACCATTGCGGATCGGTTGCGACCGGAAGCGTGGCGGGCGTATCGGCGACGGGGGCATTCATGGGGCGCTCCGGGGCGACAAGCGCCAGATGGCAAAGGGGAGATTGGTTGGATCGAGGCGCAGGTACTGGTTCTTGCCGTGCCAGGAGAACTTCTCCCCGCGCACCAGATCCTCGACATCGAGGGCACCATCGTCAGCTAGCTTCCACTCCCACAGGGGTATCTCGAAGCCGGTCTCCTGCGGGTGATGCGGATCGAGGCTGACGGCGACCAGAACCATGTCTGCCGCGCCCGGCAAGCGCTTGCCGTACACGAGGATCTGATCGTTGCCGGCATTGTAGAACGTCACGCCGAGGTGGCTTTGCAGAGCCGGGTGGGACCGGCGCAAGCGGTTCAGCATCGTGATCTCGGCGACGATGTTGCCCGGTGCCGAGAAGTCGCGCGGTCGGATCTCGTACTTTTCCGAATCGAGATATTCCTCTCGGCCCGGGAGCGCCGCGGCCTCGCAAAGCTCGAAGCCGGAGTAGACTCCCCACAGTCCCGACAGAGTGGCGGCGAGCGCCGCACGGATGAGAAATCCGGCGCGTCCTGCGCTCTGGAGGAAGTACGGATTGATGTCCGGCGTGTTGACGAAGAAGTTCGGCCGGAAATAGTTCGCCACTTCGGTTGTCGACAGCTCAAGGAGATAGTCGGTGATCTCCTGCTTGCCGTTGCGCCAGGTGAAGTACGTGTAGGACTGCGAGAAGCCCACCTTGGCCAGCCGGTACATCATCTTCGGTCGCGTGAAGGCCTCGGAGAGGAACATCACATCGGGATGACGGCCGCGAATGTCGCCGATCATCCAATGCCAGAATGGCAGGGGTTTGGTGTGCGGATTGTCGACGCGGAAGATGCGGACACCCTCCTCCACCCAATGCAGGACCACGTCGCGCAGGGCCAGCCAGAGCGAGGGAATGGCGCCCTTCGCGTAGAAGTCGACATTGACGATGTCTTCGTATTTCTTCGGTGGATTCTCGGCGTGCTTGATGGTCCCGTCCGGCCGGCGCTTGAACCATTCGGGATGCTCGCGCAGCCACGGATGATCGGGCGAGCACTGGATCGCGAAGTCGAGGGCGATTTCGAGCCCGTGCTCGCGCGCGGCACCAACCAACCGGCGAAAATCCTCGGGCGTGCCCAGTTGCCGATGGATCGCGTCGTGACCTCCGTCCTGTGCGCCGATCGCATAGGGGCTGCCGACATCGTCCGGACCGGGCGTGAGTGTGTTGTTGGGCCCCTTGCGATTTGCCTGACCGATCGGATGGATGGGCGGGAAATAGAGAACGTCGAAACCCATCGCACGGACACGGGGCAAGGCGGCGATCACATCATCGAACGTTCCGTGCCGGCGAGGGTCATCGGTGATCGAGCGTGGAAACAGTTCGTACCAAGAGGCGTATTCGGCCTGAGGTCGCTCGATTTCCATGGGAAACGGGCCTTGGTCGGTCCGCAAGACACGGTCCGCCACCCTGGACACGGTCGCTCGCGCCTCCGCCGACGTCAGCAACGCGACGGACTCCTGCTCCGCCACGGACTTCGTGCGTGCAAGCAGCGCGCTAACCGCCTCGTCGCGGTCCAGCTCCTCGAGGAAAAGCGATGCTTCCTTCAGTTCGACCGATACGTCGACGCCGGCTCGATGCTTGACCTCGAGTCCGTGCGCCAGGCTGCCATACTCGTCGCGCCAGGCTTCCACGGAAAAATAGTGCCGGCCGACGCGGTCGGGAGTGAGGGTCGTGCGCCAGCGATCGTTGGCGACGTGAGTGAGTTTGGCAGTCCTACGCTCGTCTTCGTCGGCGGACCACCAGATCACCTCGGCGGCCAGCAGGTCGTGACCATCGGCGAAAATGTCGGCCTCGATCACGACCGGTCTTCCGACCACGCTTTTCGCGGCAAACTCCCCGCCGTTCACGGAAGGGGTTACCTGGTCGATGACGATGGGGGACTTTGCGGCCGCGGCGCTCGTCTCTCGCTTCCCGGACTTCTTTCCGTTGCGAACGGGCTTGCTCGCCGTCACCTCAAACACGCGCACTTCTCCAGGTTCGAGTCGGCCAGTTGCTATCTCTTCCCTCACGCCTAAACCGGCACCGGCTGAAGGCGGCAGGATCGCCAGATCCACAGGTAGGGCGTGGGCGTTCGACAGGTCAGCATTCAACGCGACAAGCGTGCAGCGGCCCGGCTCCCCCGCATCCGAAGCATCGCCCCGCAACAGGATCGTGACGGGGCCCGCCGGACTTGTGATCGGCCGCAGGGTAGCAACGCGCCCCCTGCCACTCAGAGAGTCAGAAAGGGCGACGGCACGACCCACGACGTCTTCACTGGCGCCCATGCCATGGGGCATGAAGAACCCGTCCGACGTCGCCACGGCCGCCATCAGGGCGCGGGCTGCCAGTTCTGGCGAGTTCGAAGGGACACCGTACGGATCGCCCGCCACGCCGAGGACGGGCGCAACCCGTCGCAGCAATTCGGTTTCCTCGACATACCAGGACGCACGTCCGTCCCACCACGAGGTGGATGCGAAGACAGCCGTGAGGCCCGCACTCGCGAGTTCCAGATGACGGGACCAGGGAAAGCCCGGAGTCCACCCCCAGAATTCGCAGGCCGTTCGGCCTCGCACACGCTCCAGTATTCGCCTCAAGCCCAGCGCGGGAAGATCGGCCAGGCCGATGAGCCTGAAGCCCTGCGCGCCTGCCGTCACCAGCTCCGCTATCTGTCCGGACCACCAGTCGGCCGCGGGGTCTGCCGCATCGCTGCGCAGGAAAACCGACCTTGCCACCCGGCGGTCGACTCTGGGATCGAGGGGATTTGCGCCCGGCCGACTGTCGTAAGTGCCGCGCAAGGCATGCGCCGACTCTCCACCCGAGGCCACGCGGTCGAGCACGATATCGACGAAAAGCGCGAGCCCATGGTTCTCACAGGCCTGGCGCAACGATCTGATCAGTTGGGAGGGGGTCCCCACGTCCGCAAGCGAAGCGATCGGGCGCGAATGGTCCGCAATCAGCAACGGGTCGCCCCCTTCCCCGAGGTCGAAAATAGGCCCGGCACAAAGGTGATTGAAGCCCTGTCGGGAAGCTGCTTCCGCAACCCGTTCGAAACATGCGACGGATTCGATCGCGCGCAAATCTAGATGGTACGCCTTCACGGCCCGCCCTTTTACGGTGGCAGGCACGACAGAGGCCCCCGGAGTCGTTCTCTCCCTCATGGTAGGTTAAACCCCGCACCTCACAAGAGGTTGCGCTGCAACAACGCGCAAGGGCGGAGCGAACTCACGGCAACCCGACGCCGGGGTAGGCGTTCACTCGCCGCATGCCCCGCCCCCCTTCCGAGATCCAGAGTGATCGTGACGACCTGGCCACGCTCGCTCGACGCAGCGGGCTCGCATCGTCGTCGCCGTCTTTCCGGGGTGCAGACCTCGACGAAGCCTTACTGACTCTACGGAGGGGCTGGCTGGCGAAGGCCCATCGGCCCGGCGACGCGACGCTGAAGAGCCCTTGCGAAGGTGACGTGGCTCACCTCCCTGATGGTGCGACGGTCCCGTTCGGCTACGAACGTGAACTCGGGATGGACCTCCTAGAGAAGCGCATGCCGCTGTGCTACCCGGTTCCCCACGGCTGGCAGTCGGTGCGCGTACTCTGCCGCAGTGGTCAGGCGGCTCTATCCTGTCTCTTGCACCTCGTTGCTCGTCCAGAACTGCAGGCTGAGCGCTTCTCCATGAAGCCTCTCAAGGTTCTGCACGCGGGCCGCTACTTCGAAACCGATTCGTTGCTCAACCTGTGGCCCCGCCAGGTTTTCGAGTTCACCGATCCCAAAGAATCCCAGGTCGACGTACTCGTCGGCGAACCCGTTCATTGCGACGGGCAATTCGACTTGTCCGCCCCCTCCTCCCTGCCAAACGTCAAACACGCCTTGCTGCTGGACACCACGCTCACGGGCCCCGTCGTCGATGTCGCTGGCTGGCTCGCCAAGGTGGAAGGATCGTTTGCCGCCATCTTCCGGTCCGGTCTGAAGCTCGACCAAGCCGGGCTGGAGTTGGCCAATGTGGGGATCGTCCAGCTCTTCGTCCGTCAGGGATCAGACTCTAGCGCCGCAGCCGAGGGCGAGAAACTCAAGGAGATCCGAGCACTTACAGGCAGCGGCCTCACCCTGGACGAAATGGCTGCTCTTTCGGCGCCCTGGTTTCTCGATCCCGCTTATTTCAGTCAGTACACGAAACGAGTCTTCGCCAACAACGCCGCGCTCGCCCACGCGATCGGCCCGGACTCCGCGCTGTTCGATAGTCGATGCCATCCCTCGCTGATCTCTCCGGAGGCGGTTGCTCCGTTCTGCGCCATCCGGCTGCGACGCGGCGATGCCTCGGACCATGCGCGCTTGCTTCGCCGCGTGGAGGTCGAAATCGACCGTCGCAGACTGAAGCTCGACAAAGGCGGATCCTTCGGATTTCGTGGCGATCGCTGTGAGCTGATCGAGCCCGATCCCAAGGCTGGCCGGCCATTCCTGCGTGTGGCTCTGGGCTATCGCGGTGGTCCCAATCGCGACGGTATCATTGATCTCTTTCACGAATTGTCCGCGCTGCAGTCCCTCGCGTGACCGGCAAGCCCGGGTCAGCGCGATAGCGCCAGCCTCCGCACGATCTCATCCACGATCAGCGATGGGGAGGCTTCGATATCGACCAGGATCGCTCGTTCGTCCTCTGCCGGCTCCTCCAGCGTCGCGAACTGGCTGTCCAGCAGGCCGGCCGGCATGAAATGCGCCGTGCGCGCCATCAACCGCCTGTGGATCAGCTCCCGCAGGCCCCTGAGATAAACCAGGTTCGTGTCAGGCCGCTGCCCGACGATGATGCCCCGATAGACCCGCTTCAACGCCGAACAGGTGATGACGCCGCATTCGCCCCTCTCCCGCCAGTCGTCGATGCGACGGGCAATGGCTTCCAGCCAGGGCAGGCGGTCGCCGTCGTTCAACGGCAGCCCGCTCCTCATCTTCTCGACGTTCTCGCGCGGATGAAGATCGTCTCCATCCACGAATGCGCATCCGAGCCGTTCCGCCAGAAGGCTGGCGACGGTGGTCTTGCCCGATCCCGAGACACCCATCACGACGACGATGGTCTTCATTCTCGGCCAGCTTATCATATGGGCCGGACTTGGAAATGAACGGGAGAGAAGAATGCAGCTCGGCATGATCGGCCTGGGACGCATGGGCGCCAACCTCGTGCGCCGCCTGGTGCGGCACGGACACGAGTGCGTGGTGTTCGACCAGAACCCGCAGACGGTCGCGGGCCTGGTCGGACAGAACATCACCGGCGCCGGCGACCTGGCAGACCTGGTCGCCAAGCTGACCAGGCCCCGCAATGTCTGGGTCATGCTGCCGGCTGGCGAGATCACCGAGCAGACCGTGGCCGAACTCGGGCGGCTGCTGGAAGCCGGCGACACGATCATCGATGGCGGCAACGCCTTCTTCCAGGACGACGTCCGACGCGCGCGAGAGATGAAGCACAAAGGCATCCATTATCTCGACTGCGGCACCAGCGGCGGCGTCTGGGGCCTGGAGCGCGGCTACTGCCTCATGATCGGCGGCGACCAAGAGGCTGTGGAGCGGCTCGACCCGATCTTCGCCGCGCTCAGTCCGGGCGAAGGCACCATTGCGAAGACGCCACGCCGCGAGGCACGCGATCCAAGGGTCGAGCGCGGCTATCTCCATTGCGGCCCGAGCGGCGCCGGCCACTTCGTGAAGATGGTGCACAACGGCATCGAGTACGGGCTGATGCAGGCCTATGCCGAGGGCTTCGAGATCCTGCGCAAGGTCTCCTCTGAGGCGATACCGGTGGAGCGGCGCTACGACCTCGACCTCGCCGACATCGCCGAGGTGTGGCGGCGCGGCAGCGTGGTGAGCTCCTGGCTGCTCGACCTCACCTCGTCGGCCCTGGCAGAGGACCCCGCCCTCTCGAAGTATTCAGGCTTCGTCGAGGATTCGGGCGAGGGCCGTTGGACCATCAATGCCGCCATCGAGCAGGCCGTCCCTGCCGACGTCCTGTCCGCGGCACTCTATGCCCGCTTCCGCTCCCGCGACCGCGAGGGGACGGCCAACAAGCTCCTGTCGGCGATGCGCCACGCCTTCGGCGGCCATGTCGAGCCCAAGAAGTAGATCAGAGGAACGACAGTCCGCCGCTCAGCGCCACCGTCTGGCCGGTCATGTAGGCATTGCCGATGACCATCAGGACGGCCTGGGCACATTCCGCCGACGTCCCGAAGCGGCCGAGGGGAATGCGGTCCGGCGACGAGGCGAGGCCGCCGCGGACCATGTCGGTCTCGATCAGCGAGGGCGCCACGGCATTGACGGTGACGCCGTCCTTCACGACCCGAGCGGCGTAGCCGCGAGTCAGTCCCTCCATGCCGGCCTTGGAGGCGTTGTAGTGCGGGCCGATGCCGCCGGCGCCGCGGGCCGCGCCCGAGGAAATGTTGACGATGCGGCCCCATTTGCGGGCCCGCATGCCGGGCAGAACGGCCTTCGTGCAAAGGAAAGCCGACTTGAGATTGACCGCGATCGTGCGGTCGAACTGCTCCTCGGTGAGATCCTCGATCCCGACCATGATTGCCAGCCCGGCATTGTTCACCAGCACGTCGACAGCGCCCAGCTCGCGCTCGACCGAGGCGATCATGCCGGCGACGGCCGCGCCGTCCGACACGTCGGCCGCGACGGCCATCGCTTTGCCGCCGGCTTTCCGGATGGTCGCCACGACCTCGTCCGCGTCGGCCGCCCGCTCGCGGTAGTTCACGGCGACGGCGGCGCCCTCATGGGCGAGCGAAAGAGCCACCGCACGCCCGATGCCACGCGACGCACCGGTCACCAGCGCGACCTTGTTGGCGAGCGAGGCCACGTTCAGATCTCGTCGACGCCGAAGGCCTGGCGCATCGCCTTCACGCCTTCCTGGTGCGGCGTCCACAACCGCCCTCCCACCAGGCCGCCATCGACCACGAGGTCATGACCATTGATGAAGGTCGAATCGTCGGAGGCCAGGAAGACGGCGGCCTTGGCAATGTCGTCGACGACACCGGCCCGCGGAATCGGCTGGTTCTTGGCCATGCTGGCCTTCATCGCCTCGGCGTAGGAGTCGGCCTTGTCCGGCGCCAGCCCCAGCGCCTTGGCGAAGATGCCGGTGGCGATGCCGCCCGGCGAGATCGAGTTCACCCGCACGTTCTTCTCGCCGAGCTGCATGGCAACGCAGACCGTCAGGTGGTTCACCGCCGCCTTTGCCGCACCGTAAATCAGCGACGTCGAATAGCCCGCCCGGCGCCCCGCGACGCTGCCATTGTTTATGATGCTGCCCGAGCCCTGCGCCATCATGAGCGGCGCGGCGTGCTTCATGCCCAGCATGACCGACCGGACGAGGGTCGCCATGGCCGCATCGAACCCCTCGACCGGGACCGTCTCGATGCCGCCAACCGGAGCCGGCCCACCGGCATTGTTGAACAGGCAGTCGACCCGGCCCCACTTGGAAAGGCAGGCGTCGAACATCCGCTTCACGTCCTCTTCGTGCGTGGCATCGGCCGCCACGAAGAGGCAGTTGTCCTTGCCGAGCGCGGCCTCGAGCGTGCGCCCGAGTTCCTCGCGCCGTCCCGTGGCGACGACCTTCGCACCCTCCGCGACGAACAGCTCGACGGTGCGCCGCCCGATGCCGCTGGTCGCGCCGGTAACAATCGTGATCTTGCCGTCGAGCTTTCCCATGGGTCTCTCCCCTTTGCCGGTCCGGAATGATACACCACCGCCAACCAGGAGAAGCATATGACGGTGTTGGGAATTCTCGGCGGCAGCGGCGTCTACGACATGGCCGGTCTCAAGAACCAGGAGTGGCGCCGGATCGCCTCCCCCTTCGGCGAGACGTCCGACGAGTTCCTGTTCGGCGTCCTCGACGGGCTCGATGTCGTCTTCGTCCCCCGCCATGGCCGCGGCCACCGCCATTCCCCCAGCTCGATCAACTACCGCGCCAATATCGACGCGCTGAAGCGGGTCGGCGTCACCGACATCCTGTCGCTCTCGGCCTGCGGCTCGCTCCGCGAGGACCTGCCGCCCGGGCACTTCGTGGTCGTCGACCAGTTCATCGATCGCACGTTCGCGCGCGAGAAGAGCTTCTTCGGCGAGGGCCTGGTCGCGCACGTCTCGATGGCGCAGCCGACTTGCAACCGCCTGGCCGAAGTCGCCTACGACTGCGCGCAGAAGGCCGGCTTCCCGATTCGCAAGGGCGGCACCTACCTCGCGATGGAAGGCCCCCAATTCTCCAGCCTAGCCGAGTCGAAGCTCTACCGGAGCTGGGGCTGCGACGTGATCGGCATGACCAACATGCCCGAGGCCAAGCTCGCCCGCGAGGCGGAGATTTGTTACGTGACCGTTGCCATGGTCACCGACTTCGATTGCTGGCATCCCGACCATGACCATGTCCAGGTCGCCGACATCGTCCGCGTGCTCCTTGAGAATGCCGAAAGAGCCAAGGCGCTGGTTGCCATGATCGCACCGCGCCTCAAGGCCGATCGCCCCATGCCCTGCCCGTCCGGCTGCGATCGCGCGCTCGAACATGCGCTCATCACCTCGCCGGCGGTTCGTTCGGCCGAGATGGTGGCCAGGCTCGATGCCGTCGCGAGCCGTGTCCTGAAGGGGTAGCCCTCAACCCGGGCGGCGGGGCGCCCCCATGAGCCGGGAGATCTCGTCCGCCGCCGCGGTCAGCCGCGGGATATAGCGGGCCATCACTTCGGGCTGGAGGCGCTCCACGGGCACGGTCAGTCCGAGCGCCGCCGTCGGGCGCCCGGCATGGTCGTAGATCACTGCGGCTGCTCCGCCCACCTGCTCACGCCACTCGCCGATATTCGTCGAGTAGCCATCGCGCCGGATCGTCTCCAGCGCCGCGAGCAGGTCGTCGCGACGATGGAGCGTGTGAGGGGTGAAGCGCTGCAGCTCCTCGGGCAATGCGCGCAGAGCCTCGGGCGACTGCATCGACAGCAGCGCCTTGCCGGTGGCGACGCAGTGCGCCGGCGTGCGCTGGCCGATCCGCGAATAGGCGCGCACCGGCTGGGTGCTCTCGACATTGTGGATCGACACGACCTCGCAGGCCGCCATGTCGAGGACCGAGAGATGGGCGGTCTCGTCGACTTCGGCCACGAGGCGCTGCATCACGGGGATTGCGACTGTCGCGACGTCGAGCCGGCTGACGACCATCGCCCCCAGTTCCCACAGCCGGGTCGTCACGGTGTAGCGCTGGTCGACCTGCATGACGTAGCCCCGGGCGGCCAGAGTCTGCAGCAGGCGGTGCACATTGCTCTTCGAAAGGCCGAGTCTCGTCGCGAGTTCGGTGACCCCAAGCGGCGTCGCGCTGGAGGCCAGGGCCTCCAGCACCGTCAATGCCTTGATGACCGTCGTATCCATGCCCAGCCGTCAGTCGAGCGAGATGTTCAGCGAGCGCACCAGCGGCGCCCAGAGCGCGCGGTCCTTCGCCATGTACTTTTCGGCTGAACCCGGCTCCTGCGGACCCGGAATCACGATTGCCAGCGGCTCGAAGCGCGCCTGCAGGACACCTGATGCCAGGATCTTGTTGATGGCGCTCTCGATTCGCGCGACCACCGCGGCCGGCGTGGCCTTGGGAACGGCGAGCGCATACCAGCCCAGTGCCTCGAAGCCGGGATAGCCGCTTTCCGCAACCGTCGGGATCGACGGCGCAACGGCCAGACGCTTCGCGCTGGTGATCGCAAGCGGCACGACCGACTTCTGCGCAATGTGCGGGAGGGCACCGGAAATCACTTCCGAGAACATCTGCACCTCATCGGCCAGAAGGGCCCGCATTGCGCCGGCGCTGCCGGGATACGGCACGTGCGTCATCTTGATGCCAGCCCGCTGGGCGAACAGCTCGGCCGCGAGATGCAGCGACGAACCGAGGCCGGATGAGGAATAGTTCACCTTGCCCGGATTGGCCTTGGCGTAGGCCACGAACTCCGACAGCGTGCTGGCCGGGAACTTCGGATTGACGATGAACACCACCGGCACCTCGGCGATGATCGAGACCATCCTGAAGTCGCGGTCGGTGTCGTAAGCCAGCCCCGTCTTCAAGAGCGGATTGAGCGTGTACGTCGTCCCCGTGCCGAGCAGCATCGTATAGCCATCGGCCGGCGCATTGGCCGTCGCCGTCGCTCCGATCGCCGTGGCCGCGCCGCCCTTGTTGTCGACGATCACCGGCTGCCCCAGCTCCTTGGCCAGCGGCTCTGCCAGCACGCGCGCCAGCAGGTCGTTCGTCGCGCCCGGCGGATAGGGCACGATCAGCTTGATCGGCTTGTCGGGATATTGCTGCGCCGACGCGGCGCCGGCGAAGCCAAGCGATAGCGCCGCGGCGCCCGCGAGAGCGGCGCAAAACTGTTTCCTGAACACGTTTCCTCCTGCTTGATTGTTTGTCTTGTGAGTCAGGCCGCTGCCGCGAGGGCGCGATCGATTTCGAGGGCGCCCGCCTTGAGACGCGGGATCAGCTCGCGGCCGAAATCCGTGACATCCCCCAGCGGATCGAAGCCGCGGATGAGGAACGATGCCACACCGAGCCGGTAGTATTTCAGCATCGCTTCCGCGACCTGCTCCGGCGTGCCGACGAGGCACGAGGTGTTGCCTTTGCCGGCGGCCGCAGCCGCGACGGGCATCCACAGACGCTCGTCATGCACATCGCCGCGCTTGGCCAGTTCGACCAACCGCTCGGCCGACTTGTCCTGCGCCTTTGTCGGCATGGTCCCGCTCGACTTGAGATCGTCGAGGATCTTCTTCGCCTTGTCCCACGCTTTACCTTCGGTCTCGGCGATGATGGGGCGGAACGAGACATTGAAGCGCGGCGTCCGCCCGAAAGGCTGGGTCATCCGGCGGAACTCGGCGATGCGCTCGCCCGTCTCCGCCAGCGGTTCGCCGAACATGGCAAAGGTATCGCAGTGCTGCGCTCCCATCTCCATCGCACCCGGTGAGGAACCACCGAAGAACAGGGCCGGATGCGGCTGCTGGAAAGGCCGCGCCTCGGAGAACACATCCCTGAACCGATAGAACTTGCCCTCGTAGTCGAAGGGTTTGGTCGAGGTCCAGACTTTGCGCATCACGTCGAGATACTCGGCGGCGCGCGCATAGCGTTCTTCCTTGGGCGAGAAGTCGCCTTCACGCTGCTGGTCGGCGTCGCTGTTGCCCACGATGATGTGAAGGGCGAGGCGACCGCCGGAAAGCTGGTCCATCGTTGCCGCCGCGCGCGCCGCGAGGGTCGGCGACACGACGCCTGGCCGGTGGGCAATCAGGTAGCGAAGCTTCTCCGTATGGGATGCCGCATAGGTCGCGACAGTGAAGCCCTCGGCGGACGAGGCGTAGTAGCCGACCAGCACATAGTCGAAACCGGCCTTCTCGTGCGTCTGCGCGAACTCACGAAGGAACGAGGGCGAGATGCCTCCCGCGATCACATGCAAGGAGGTGCCCTGAGGGGGGGCCACACCGATCATACCGATCACGTTCACGGGCATTGATTTCCTCCGTATGTTCTAAATAATGGAACGTTGTTCCAGTATTGTTGTGGGCGTGAAGTTTGCTGTCAAGGCGAAGCCCCTGCCGTCTATAAGGACCGTCCATGACCCATGCCCTGCCTCCCCTCGACGTCCTCCGCGAAACCTGCACCGCCATCGCTCAGGACGCCGCGTCCGAAATCATGCGGATCTATGCCGGCGACCACGGCGTGCGTGACAAGGACGACAAGAGCCCCGTCACCGATGCCGACCACGCCGCCGAAGCGGTCATCCTGGCCGGACTGCGCAAGCTCACGCCGGGCATCGTGATCATTGCCGAGGAGGAAATGGCGGCGGGCCGCATCCCGTCACTCGATGATGGACGGCCCTTCTGGCTGGTCGACCCGCTCGACGGCACCAAGGAATTCATCAAGAGGAACGGCGAGTTCACGGTGAACATCGCCCTCGTCGAGAACGGCCGTCCGACGCTCGGCATCGTGCTGGCTCCTGCCACCGATACGCTGTGGCGTGGCGCCAAGGGGCTGGGCGCCGACAAGCGGGAAGGCAAGGGCGCCTTCACGCCGATCCACACGCGCACGCCGCCGACTGAGGGGCTGACCGCTTGCGCGAGCCGCAGTCACGGCACCTTCAACGACCTCGACATCTGGTTCCGCAACAACGACCTGACCGTCGCCGATCGCGTCCAGGCCGGATCGTCGCTCAAGTTCTGCCTGATTGCAGAGGGCAAGGCCGACATCTATCCGCGCTTCGGGCCGACCATGGAATGGGACACCGGCGCGGCCCAGGGCGTGCTCGAGGCCGCCGGCGGAGAAGTCGTCACCGTGGACGGCAAGCCCCTGCTCTACGGCAAGCCGCGCTTCGCCAACCCCCACTTCATCGCCCGTAGCCTGGCGGCGCGATGAGCGTGGTCGAGGCGACGGCGCAGTCCATCGCCAAGGCCGCCGAGACGCTCCGCGCCGGCGGTCTCGTCGCCTTCCCAACCGAGACCGTCTATGGGCTGGGCGGCGACGCTACCAACGAGCGCGCCGTGGCGGCCATCTTCGAGGCCAAGGGGCGTCCGCAGTTCAATCCGCTTATCAGCCACGTCCTTGATGCGGCGGCGGCCCGCGCGTTCGTGCACTGGAACGACACGGCGGAGAAGCTCGCAGCCACGTTCTGGCCGGGCCCGCTCACCCTGGTCCTGCCGCGCGCCGAGGGCTCTTCCATCGCGCTTCTGGCGACCGCCGGGCTCGACACGGTGGCGATCCGCGCGCCCTCCCACCCGATTGCCCAGGCCCTGATGCGTGCCACCGGCCGGCCGATCGCCGCCCCCTCCGCCAATCGCAGCGGCGAGGTCAGTCCGACCCGCCCCGAACATGTGGCGCAGTCCCTGGGTGTGCGTGCGCCGACGATCCTGGATGGCGGCGCCTGCCTCGTCGGCGTCGAGTCCACCGTCCTCGATCTCTCGGGCGACACCCCCATCCTGCTGCGTCCCGGCGGCGCGACGCGCGAGGCGATCGAAGCCGTGATCGGCCCCATCGCGCTCAGCGACGCCATTCCGACCGGGGACGCCGCCCGCAAGTCGCCCGGCCAGCTCCACAGCCATTACGCACCGTCGCGTCCCGTCCGGCTGGAGGCGACTTCGGTATCGCCCGACGAGGGCCTGCTCGCGTTCGGCGACGCCGTGCCCCAGGGCGCCATGCTGACGATGAACCTCAGCCCGTCCGGCGATGTCGGCGAGGCGGCTGCCAACCTGTTCGCCATGATGCGGTCGCTCGACCGTCCCGGTATCGGCCGCATCGCCGTGGCACCCATTCCGCATACCGGCCTCGGGCTGGCGATCAATGACCGGCTCCGCCGCGCGGCCGCGGATGACGACTCCAACAGGCAGCGCTAGTCTGCCGTCAAAGAGAGGAAACGATGCCTGATACCGCGATCATCCCGACTATCCCGACGGCCCCCGTCACGCCCGCGATCCTCGAAGCCCTGCGCGCCATCGTGGGCGACAAGGGCCTGATCGCGGACGATCAGGGCAAGCAGCCCTTCGTCACCGACTGGCGAGGCTCCATCGTGGGCAACGCGGCCGTCGTGGTGCGTCCGGCCAATGTCGAGGAAGTCTCGAAGGTCGTGAAGCTCTGCTACGACAATGGCATCGCCATCGTGCCCCAGGCCGGCAATACCGGCCTCATGGGCGGCGCGACTCCCTGGCCCTCGCATACCGGCATCGTCCTGTCGGTCGGCCGCATGAACAAGGTGCTGAACGTCGATCCGGTCGGCTATTCGATGACCGTCGAGGCCGGCTGCGTGCTGCAGACGCTGCAGGAGACCGCAGCCAGTCACGACCGCTTCTTCCCGCTGTTCCTGGGCGCCCAGGGTTCCTGCATGATCGGCGGCAATCTCTCGACCAACGCCGGCGGTGTGCAGGTGCTGCGCTACGGCAACGCACGCAACCTCGTCATGGGCCTCGAGGTCGTGCTGCCCAACGGCGACATCTGGAACGGCCTGCGCGCGCTCAAGAAGGACAATACCGGCTACGACCTGAAGCACCTGTTCATGGGCGCCGAGGGTACGCTGGGCATCATCACCAAGGCCGTGCTGAAGCTTTGGCCGGCCTCCAAGGACGTGGCCACCGCGTGGTTGGCCATCCGCGATCCGCAGGCCGCCATCGAGATCCTGTCCGAGGCGCATGGCGCCTCGGAGGACAATGTCGGCTCGTGTGAGCTGATGAGCAGGACCTGCACCGACATGGTCCTGCGCAACATTCCCGGCACGCAGGATCCCCTGAAGGCCGACACGCAGTGGTTCCTGCTGCTGGAGTGGACCTCGGCGCGTCCGAAGGCCGAGGGCGCCGAGGGCATGTCCGAGAAGATGGAGCAGTTCCTTGCGGACCAGATGGAGGCCGGGCGCGTGCTCGACGCCGTGATCGCGCAGAGCGAGGCGCAGGCGCGCAACATGTGGGTCATCCGCGAATCGGTCGCCCCCGCCTCGCGCGCCGAGGGCCCGGGCCTGAGCTACGACATCTCGGTCTCGATCTCCAAGGTGCCGGAGTTCATCGAACGCGGTCTCAAGGCCGCCCTCGACATCCTGCCCAGCATCCGCCCCTACCCGCTCGGCCATATCGGCGACGGCAACATCCACTTCTCGTTCATGGGACCGAAGGGCATGGACCGGCCGACGCTCAGCCAGTACTCGCCCGCCATCACGCGCGCAGTAAACGACCTGGTCACGAGCCTCGACGGGTCGATCTCGGCCGAGCACGGCATCGGTATCGACAAGCTCGACGAACTTGCGCACTACCGCAGCCGGATCGAGCTCGACACGATGCGCACCATCAAGCGCGCCCTCGACCCGAAGAACATCATGAACCCCGGCAAGGTACTGCGTATCTAATGAGCGACTTCGTCGAGAAACTGCGCGCCATCGTCGGCGACAAGGGCCTGATCACCGACGAGCAGGGCAAGCATCCCTACGTCACCGACTGGCGCGAGAGCTTCGTGGGCAACGCGCTGGCCGTGGTGCGACCGGCCAATACCCAGGAAGTCGCGGACGTCGTGAGGCTCTGCGCGGCGGAGAAGGTCTCCGTGGTGCCGCAGGGGGGCAATACCGGCCTGGTCGGCGGCGGCATCCCGCAGGAGAAGGGCCGCGAGATCGTGCTGTCGCTCAACCGTATGACCCGCATCCTCGACATCGACCTGATCGGCTATACGATGACGGTCGAGGCGGGCGTCATCCTGAAGACCATCCAGGAGACGGCGGCCGCGAACGACCGGCTGTTTCCGCTCTCGCTGGCCGCCGAGGGAAGCTGCTCGATCGGCGGCAACCTCTCGACCAACGCCGGCGGCGTGCAGGTGCTGCATTACGGCAACGCCCGCCAGCTCGTGCTCGGCCTCGAGGTTGTGACGCCCCAGGGCGAGATCTGGAACGGGCTGCGCGCGCTCAAGAAGGACAATACCGGCTACGATCTGCGCGACCTCTATCTCGGCGCCGAAGGCACGCTGGGTATCATCACGCGCGCGGTGCTGAAACTCTGGCCGAAGCCCAAGGACGTCGCCACCGCCTGGATCGCCGTGCCCTCCCCCGAGGCCGCCGTCGCCCTGCTGAGCGGCGCGCATGCCGCCTCCGAGGACAATGTCACCTCCTGCGAACTGATGGGACGGCAGGGCATTGACCTCGTTCTGCAGCACATTCCCGGCGCCGCCGATCCTCTTTCGGAGAAGCATGACTGGTACGTGCTCCTCGAATGGTCTTCTACGCGCGCCCGGCGCGATGGCGAGAACCAGGGCGGCCTGCGCGAGAAGATGGAAGCCTATCTCGGCGAAGCCATGGAACAGGGCCTCGTCCTCGACGCGACCATCGCCCAGAACGAGACCCAGGCCCGCGCGCTGTGGAGCTTGCGCGAGAACCACACGGAAGCCTCCAAGAAGGAAGGCCCGTCCGTGAAGCACGATATCTCTGTCGCGGTGAGCCGCATCCCCTCCTTCGTCACCGAAGGCCTGGCGGCAATGAGGAAGGCGCTCCCCGAGGGCCGGCCGGTGACGTTCGGGCATGTCGGCGACGGCAACCTGCACTTCAACTGCCAGGCGCCGGAAGGCTGGGACAAGGCCCGCTTCCTGCCGCACGCCCGGGCGGTGACGGCCGCGATCTACGATCTGGTGGTGGGCTATGGCGGCTCGATCTCGGCCGAGCACGGCATCGGCCTGCTCAAGGTCGACGAACTCGCCCACTATCGCAGCCAGGTCGAGATCGACACGATGCGCACGATCAAGCGCGCCCTCGATCCGCTGAACCTGATGAACCCGGGAAAGATCGTCCGGGTTTAGGCGCTGTCGTCCTGAGCGGAGCGAAGGACGTCACATAGCGGCCAAAGGGTTACGTCGAGGACGGGAGATCCTTCGCTGTGCTCAGGATGACAAGAATTGAGCACGGACGCGCTTTGTCGCCCTACGGCGACGGCGTGCGGTCGTTGGTTCGGTCGACGATCTCGTATTGAACGTCGGTCACCTTGCCGTCGTGGTGGCGGGCCGGTGGTGCAGGCTCGATGTCCCGGCCGAAGAAACCAAGGATCCAGCGTTTCGCCTTGAAGGCAAACAGCAGGACCAGCCCGACCGCCGCGACGCCCGCGATCACGGCAAAGCCCAGCACGGCCAGAACGACGAAGCCGATCAGTCCAAGGATCGCCTGGATCCAGACGCGGGCCGGCAGGCGCGACAGAAGCTCGAGGAACTGCTTGCCGTTCATGTCGCCCAACGCTTCTCGAAGTCCCAGACCTCGGGAAATCCCATCAGCCCGTGGATGTCCTCGTACTGCGGCAGCGGATCGCCCACGCTGGTGCCGCTGTCCTTGAGGTGCGCAAACGACCGCCTCATCGCCTCGGCTGCGACGCTCAGACCAAGCACCGGATAAATCGCGAGATCGAAGCCCCATGTCTTCAGCCGGTCGACCTCGGCGCGCGGCGTCTTGCCGAACTCGACCATGTTGGCGAGCAACGGCTTGCTCACCTCGCGGCCGATACGCTCCAGCTCCGCCTCGCTCTCGGGTGATTCGACGAAGATGATGTCGGCCCCGGCCTCCGCGTAGAGTGTGGCGCGCCGCAGCGCTTCGTCGAGACCGTGCGCCGTGCGCGCATCCGTGCGGGCCACGATCAGCGTCTCCGCGTGCCGGCGCGAATCCGACGCGACTTTGATCTTGAGCGCCATGTCCTCGGCCGGCACGACGCGCCGCCCCGGCGTATGGCCGCATTTTTTCGGCATTTCCTGGTCTTCGATCTGGATCGCGGCGACGCCTGCCGCCTCGTAGCCCCGGATCGTGCGCTGGACGTTCAGCAGCCCGCCATAGCCCGTATCGGCATCGGCGATGAGCGGCGTCTCGACCACCGAGCAGATCATCTCGACGCGCCCCAGCATGTCGGAATAGGTGGCGAGGCCCGCATCGGGCAGGCCCAGCATCGAGGCCGTGGCGCCATAGCCCGTCATGTAGAGCGCGGGAAAGCCCATGCGGTCCGCGACGCGCGCGGAAATGCCGTCGTAGACGCCGGGCGCCAGGATGAACTCGCCCCGCGCCAGAAGCTCCCGCAATTTTGCTGCCTGTGGATTGCCTGCCATGCCTCTCTCCTCGCTCAGGAAAATGACCGAGTTGTGTCGATCCGGCCAGCCTTCCCGAACGAAAACGGCCGGCGGTCAGAAACCGCCGGCCGTTCGCGAAAATGTCGGTGGATCAGACGGAGACGGGCTTCAGTTCCTGCGAGCCGGCCGACTTGCAGAAGGTCGTGGTCTCGGTCGTGGTCTGGCCGTTCTTGGTGGCCGTCAGCTCGATCGGCCGGCAGGTGCTGCCGTCGGCGCGGCTGGTCGCCGGCGCGACCGGCTTGGCGCTCACGACGGTCGGCGGCGCCGTCGTCGCGGCCGACGAGGAGGTCTTGGTCGGCTCGACCGTATAGGTGGTCGGCACGTTGTTCTCGGCGACGAACGCGTACTGCGTGGCTTCGGCCAGACGGCGACGCTCCTGATCGTCGAGCGCTCGACCGACGAGATTGCCGGCCAGGCCGCCCACAAGCGCACCGCCGACTGCACCGCCGACGGACCCGAAGGCCAGACCGCCGACGACGCCGCCCAGCGCGGCGCCCATGACGGTGCCGGTCGTCTGGTTGTTCGGCTGACCGCGATCGTCCGTGCAGGCGGACACGAGCCCGAGGGCCGCAACGATACCCACGATCCGGACGACGATCTTCCTGCCGGAGAAGAAGGCCGTGTCAGCAGTCACTGCAGTCATCTGGTGCATCTCCTTTTGTATTCAGGAACGTTCACTCTACTCCAGAGATATTGCTTGCTGCCACGGGCATCGTCCTCCGCATCCGCATAGGAGCGCGGAGCATCGCACGAGGCCAGCAGCAGGCCGGTCCGGACCAGGACGAGCGCGAGGTCGTCGCGATCGGAGTCCGGGATGTCGGCGAGCGGATCCTTGGAGTTTCGTTTGGTGATCAGGCAGCGATACAGCGGCGTGCCATCGGTCAGCCGATCGGTCTGCCGGCAGCGCAGATTGCGCGGCTGGGCGGCCAGCGAATCGGCGGCAAGCTTGTGAAGCGCCGGATCGTCGACACTGTCGACCCCCTGCAACCGGATCTCGCCCGTGCGGTCCTTGAGACCGATCATCATCAGCGTCTTGCCGAAATGGTCGAAGTTGCCGGCAACGAACTCGATGGCCTTACGCGCCTCCTCGATCGCCTTTTGCCGGGCCGCCGCTTCCTCGGCGGCCTTGCGCTGGGCCTCGTCTTCGGCGCGCTTCTTCTCGGCGATCTCCGCCTCGACCTTGCGGCGCGTGTCTTCCTCGAACTGCCGTCGGGCCGCTTCGGCCTGGGCCTCGAGATCGGCCTTTGCCTTGGCGTCCTGCGCGGCCTTCGCTTTGGCCTCCTGATCGGCCTGGGCTTTCGCCTCCTGTTGGGCCTTCTCGGCGCGCAGCCGGTCGGCCTCCTCCGCCGCCGTACGCCGCGCCTCCTCGGCCGCTTCGGCCGCGGCGCGCGCCTTGACCATTTCCGGGTCGGGACCGCGCGTGGCCATCGCATAGTAGCCGCCGCCACCGCCCGCCAGCAGAACGACGGCCGCTATGCCGGCCCACAGGCCGGCGCGTGACTTCGGTGCTGGAGGAGGCGCCAGGGTCGATGCCGTCGTGGTCGCAGGTCCGAGAACGGACGTGCGACCGGCCGGCGCTTCCTCGGACTTGCCCATCACCATCGTGGCGTTCGCCTCGGGCGACGCCGTCATCCCGAGGATGGGACGCCAGCCGGCGATCGATTGGGGCCGGTCGCGGGCGACCACCGTCAGGCCGGCGTCGATGCCGGCGAGCAGGCCGGGCGAAAAGCCCGCCGGCGCCAGCTTGCCGAGCGGCTCGTAGGCGTCGTCCAGCATGCGATCGAAGGCGTTGGGCGGCGCCTTGCCGACGAGGGCATGATAGAGCGTGGCGGCGAGGCCGTAGATGTCGGTCCACGGCCCCTGCTTGGCCGACGTCATCTGTTCGGCCGCGGCATAGCCCGGCGTGAAGATCGCCGTCATCGCCGCCGTCCGGCCGACCATCGCTGCGCGCGAGGCGCCGAAATCGATCAAGGTGGGATTGCCGGCGGCATCGAGCAGAATGTTCGCCGGCTTGATGTCGCGATGCAGGAAGCCCGCGGCATGCACCTGCTCGAGCCCGTCCAGCAGCGGCCACACGATGCGGTCGACTTCCTCGGGCTTCAGCCTGCCGCCGCTGTTGATGCGCTCCTCGAGCGTCACGCCGCTCAGGAGCTCCATGACGATGTAGGCCGTGCCATTGGCTTCGAGGAAATCGAAGACCTGCACGATCGCCGGAACGCGATGGAGACTGGCGAGCGTGCGGCCCTCGGTGACGAATCGGTCGCGCCCCCAGCCGAAATCGTCGGCCATCTTGGTCGTGCGCGGCAGCACCGTGGACCCGTCCTGACGCACTGCCAGTGCCGACGGCAGGTATTCCTTGATCGCGACCTCGCGGCCGAGTTGCACGTCGCGGGCGCGATAGGTGATTCCGAACCCGCCCTGCCCCAGCACGGAAACGATTTCATACCGGCCGATCAGTTGCCCCGCCTTCAGCGACACATAGTCGACCTCGGGCGGCGGCGTGGCGCCGGAAAGGGTCGTGGGCTCGTTCATGGGCGGAGCACGCCGCTAGGTGTGATGGACGACCAGCTCGACATCGCCGAGCCGCAACTTCGAACCCGCCTGCAGGGCCGTCGGCGCCCCCGACTTGAGCACCGTGCCGTTGACCGCGGTGCCGTTGGTGGAGCCTAGATCCTCGACCTGCAGCGCCTCGCCGGCGAGGCTCAGCCGCGCATGCCGGCGCGACACGGTGGGGTGCGGCACGACGAGCTCGCATTGGTCGGCGGCGCGACCGATGCACATGCCTTGCGCCTGGCCAACCAGCTTCTCCATCGACACTTCGAACGCGTGCTTGCGGCCGGCCGAATCCGGACCCTCGAATCGCAAGGTGATCTGCGGCACCATGCGCGTCGTCGTGCCGGGAGCGATGAGCTTCGCGGGGCGCACATGAAATACCTGCACCGAACGACTGACGTTCTTCAGCTGATGCTCGCCGCCGTCGTGGAAGGCGTATTCGGTGCGCAATTCGACGAGATCGCGGACGGCACGCGAGACGGCGATGCCGCCAGGTTCGGCGAGCGTCTGGATGCGCGCCGCCAGGTTCACACCGTCACCGAAGATGTTCTGGTCCTCGTCGTCGATGATGACTTCACCGAGATGGACGCCGACGCGAAACAGCATGCGCTGTTCCTCGCTGAGCGCTTCGTTGAAGTGCGCCATGCGCTCCTGGATGTCGATCGCGGCCGCGACCGCCGATACGGCTGAGCCGAACTCCGCCAGCATGGCATCCCCCGCCGTACCGACCAGCCGGCCGCGTCCGGCATCGATGGCCGGACGCCAGACTTCGATCTGGGCAGACTTGAGATGACGGAATGTTCGCGTCTCGGCGCCCTCCATCATCCGGGTGAACCCGGCGAGGTCGGCATGGACGATGGCGGCTAGGCGGCGTTGCATGGTCTCATCGGTTCGGCGGCCCTATCCCGATCTGCCGCCCGGCGGAAAGATACCCTGCCAGACGGCCGTCGGCACGGCCAGATACTGCCGGCATCCTGCATTGAATCGCGGCAATCTTGGGACAACCGGCGCGATCATGTGCCGGCGTCGGCTTTCAACGCCCCTTGAAGGTCGGGGTCCGGCGCTCGCCGAGTGCCGTCAGCCCCTCCTTGAGATCCTCGGAATTCGCGCAGGCCCGCTGGGTCTGGCGGATCGAAGGCATGTCGGGCGCCGCCTGGGCGAACTGCTCGATCGCCCGCTTCATGCCCGACATCGACAGCGGCGCGAGGCCGGCCAGGCGCGCAGCCTTCTCGGCAACCTTGTCCTTGAACTCCGCGCGCTCGACCAGCCAGTCGAGATAGCCGACGGCCAGCAGCTCCGTGTCGTGGAAATCCTCCGACAGCAGGAAGGCACGCTTGGCGAAGCTCGGGCTCACCTTCTGTGTGTAGCGGCGCAGCCCGCTCGGATAGTAATGGAGTCCGAAACGCGCCGCCGGCATGAAGAAGCGCATGCCCTTGACGCCGAGGCGGAAGTCGCAGGCCAGCGCCAGGTCGGTGGCGCCGCCATACACGCCGCCGTTCAGCGCACACAGGGTCGGCATACGCATCGCCTCGATGCGATCCATGACGACTTCGAAGGTGTTGTCGCCGCCCTCGTCCTTGCGCTCCCCGGCCGGGATCGAGCCGAGGTCGTATCCGGAGCAGAAGGTCTTGTCGCCAGCGCCGGTGATCACCGTGACGCGCACGGCGGAATCGGCATCGGCCTTTTCGACCGCTTCGCGCAGCAGCTTCAGCCCCGCGGGGTCGAGGCGATTGTGCTTGGCGGGATCGTTCAGCGTGATGGTGGCGATGGGGCCGTCGATCGACAGCAGGACTGAGTTTGTCATGTGGCGACCAAAATAGCCGAGCCGGTCGCCAAAAGCGACCGAGCGCGGCATATTGCGGCCCGGAGGAATTCACATGACTTACACTGCCCCGCTGGCCGACATGCGTTTCGCCCTGCGCGAAGTGGCCGGCCTTGCCGGCGTCGCCGCGCTGCCCGGTTACGAACATGCGACGGACGACACGATCGACGCAGTGCTCGAGGAAGCCGGGAAGCTGGCCGGCAACGGTCTCGCCCCGCTCAACCGCGAGGGCGACAAGGTCGGCGCCAGGCTCGAGAACGGTGTGGTCCGCACCGCGCCGGGATTCGCCGGCATCTACAAGGAATTCGTCGAGGGCGGCTGGAACTCCCTGCCCTTCGATCCGGAATTCGGCGGCCAGGGCATGCCGTGGCTGCTCGCGACCGCCGTGCAGGAGATGTGGCAGGCCGCCAACATGGGCTTCGGCCTGGTGCTGCTGCTGAATCAGGGCGCGATCGATGCGATCCACCATCACGGGTCGGACGAGCAGAAGGCTGCCTATCTCCCCAAGATGATCTCCGGCGAATGGACCGGGACGATGAACCTCACCGAGCCGCAGGCCGGCTCCGACCTCGGCCAGCTCAAGAGCCGGGCGGTCAAGAACGGCGACCACTATCTGGTCAGCGGGCAAAAAATCTACATCACCTATGGCGAGCACGACATGGCCGAGAACATCGTCCACCTCGTGCTGGCCCGCACGCCCGACGCGCCCGCGGGTGTCCGCGGCATCTCGCTGTTCATCGTGCCGAAGTACCTGCCGGACGCGGATGGCAAGCCGGGGAAGCGTAACGACCTTCGCTGCGTATCGCTGGAGCACAAGCTTGGCATCCATGCGAGCCCGACCTGCGTGATGTCGTTCGGCGACGATGGCGGTGCGGTCGGCTATCTCATCGGCGAGGAAGGCCGCGGCCTCTCCTACATGTTCACCATGATGAACAACGCTCGCCTCTCGGTCGGCATTCAGGGCCTGGCCATCGCCGAGCGCGCCTATCAGCAGGCGGCCGCCTTCGCGCGCACCCGCGTCCAGTCGAAGGACGACGGCTCCGCCAAGCCCGACTCTGTGGCAATCGTCCATCACGCCGACGTGCGCCGCATGCTGATGAGCATGCGCGCCCAGATCGAGGCCATGCGGGCGCTGGGCTACTACACCGCCGCCGGCATCGACGGCGCGCTGAAACAGCCCGACAAGGCGGCCGGCCGCAAGATCCAGGACCGGGTCGATCTGCTGATCCCGATCGTGAAGGCCTGGTTCACCGACCTGGGCAACGAGATCGCCTCCACGGGCGTGCAGATCCACGGCGGCATGGGCTTCATCGAGGACACCGGCGCGGCGCAGCACCTGCGCGACGCCCGCATCCTGCCGATCTATGAAGGCACCAACGGCATCCAGGCGCGCGACCTGGTGGGCCGCAAGGTCGCCAAGGACGGCGGGGAGACCATGCTGGCGCTGGTCGCCGAGATGCGCGCCACGGCCGAAGAGATGAAGGCCGCTCCCGGCGACGATATCGAGGCGATCCGCACCGGCCTCGTGGCCGCGGCGGATGCCTTGGAGGACGCGACCAAGTGGGTCGCCCAGTCGGTCAAGACCGAGCTGGTGAACGCGCTGGCAGGCTCGGTGCCCTTCCTGCGCCTCGCCGGCACGGCCCTGGGCGGCTGGCTGCTGGCCCGCAGCGCCCTGGTCGCCCAGACACGGCTGGGCCAGCGCGACGGCGACCCCGCCTTCCTCGAGGCCAAGCTGGTGACGGCCCGCTTTTACGCCGAAGTGATCCTGCCGCCGGCGCTCGCCCAGCTCGGCCCGCTCAAGGCGGCGGGGCGGACCGTCTTCGTGCTCTCGGAAGAGCAGTTCTAGCGACGGCCGCTACAGCCGCTTCACCATGTGGACGCGCGTGTGCAGGTCCTTCCCGTGGTCGGGCGGGCCGCGATGGACGATCTCGAAGCCATGGCTGCCATAGAGCTTGATGAGGTGATCCATCATCTCGGCCGTGACGAGCGACACGGCGCGGTCGCCCCGCTCGCGAGCGACTTCGTCGAGCCGCTGAAGCAGCCAGCGCCCGAGGCCTGTCCCCTGCTTCGACGGATCGACGGCGAGCCTGTCGAGGAAGAGTTCCGCCGGCCGCCGCTCGGTGGCGGCAACGCCAACGACCCGGCCGCCCTCGTCTGCGACGAACACGTCGCCCCGTTCGATCGAGGCCGGCAGCCACTTGTAGTAGTCCGCTGGAATCTCGCGCCCGAGCTTGGCGAGATAGGGCGTGAACGCGGCGCGCAGGACTCGGTCGGCGTCGGCGCATTCCGATGATTGGGCGGTCCTGAAGATAAAGCTCATGCCGCAGCTTACCCTCCCGCTGGGGGCGCGCCACGGCGTGGCACGCCCCCGGCAATGAAAAACGCCCGCTCTCTCGAGCGGGCGTTCTCAATTCGGTGAGACGAAAGCGGCCTTACGCCGCTTCCTGCTGCTCTGCCTGGTCGGCCGACGGGCCGCTGTCCTGGCCCTTGGCCGAGGTGTCACGCTCGACGAACTCGA
This sequence comes from Reyranella sp., assembly GCF_965227665.1. GTDB lineage: Bacteria > Pseudomonadota > Alphaproteobacteria > Reyranellales > Reyranellaceae > Reyranella. The sequence goes on along the minus strand of NZ_OZ245767.1, from coordinate 5,494,070 downwards.
TCACGGCCATCTCGGCCGCGTCGCCGAAGCGGTAGCCGGCCTTCAGCACGCGCAGGTAGCCGCCGTTGCGCGTGGAGTAGCGCGGGCCAAGCGTGGTGAAGAGCTTGTCGGCGATGTAGGGATCGCGCAGGAAGCCGATCGCCTGACGACGCGCATGCAGGCCGCCGCGCTTGCCGAGGGTGACCAGCTTCTCGACGATCGGACGCAGGTCCTTCGCCTTGTGCAGCGTGGTCGTGATCTGCTCGTGCTTGATGAGAGCACCCGCGAGATTCATGAACATCGCCTTGCGATGCTCAGCCGTGCGGTGGAACTTCCGGCCGCGATTATTGTGACGCATGACTTCTTTCCTTCTGCCGGCCTAGTACGGCTCTTCCAGCCGCTTGGCCATTTCCTCAATGTTGTCCGGCGGCCAACCGGGAATTTCCATTCCCAGATGGAGGCCCATGCCGGCCAGCACTTCCTTGATCTCGTTCAGCGACTTGCGGCCGAAGTTCGGCGTACGCAGCATCTCCGCCTCGGTCTTCTGAACCAGATCGCCGATGTAGATGATGTTGTCGTTCTTCAGGCAGTTCGCCGAGCGGACCGACAGTTCGAGCTCGTCGACCTTGCGCAGCAGGTTGCGGTTGAACGGGAAGTCGTCCTGCTGCTCTTCCCTGCGGACCTCGCGCGGCTCCTCGAAATTAATGAAGAGCTGCAGCTGGTCCTGCAGGATGCGCGCGGCGAGCGCCACGGCGTCCGCCGGCATCGTCGTGCCGTTGGTCTCGACCGTCATCGACAGACGATCGTAGTCGGTAACCTGACCGACGCGGCTGTTCTCGATCTTGTAGGAAACGCGCTTGACCGGGCTGAACACCGAATCGATCGGGATCAGGCCGATCGGCGCATCCTCGGGACGGTTCGCCGACGCCGGCACATAGCCCTTGCCCGTGGCGACCATGAGTTCCATCGAGATCGAGGCCCCATCGTCGAGCGTGCAGATCAGATGCTTGGCGTCCATGATCTGAACGTCGCCCGGCAGTTCGATCATGCCGGCGGTGACCTCGCCGGGACCGACGGCGCGGAGATAAAGACGCTGCGGGCGATCGCCCTGCATCTTCACAGCCATCGCCTTGATGTTCAGGACGATGTCCACCACATCCTCGCGGACGCCGGGAATCGATGAGAATTCGTGCAGCACGTTGTCGATCTTGATCGACGTCACGGCCGCGCCCTGGAGAGACGACAACAGGACGCGCCGCAGCGCATTGCCGAGAGTGAGACCGAAACCCCGCTCGAGCGGCTCGGCGACGATGGTCGCAGTGCGACCCGGATCGACGCCGGCTTCGGTGACAAGCTTCTCCGGCTTGATCAGGTCCTGCCAGTTCTTCTGAAGCACGTGGGCTACCCCTCTAGACCGGTTCAAGCGAGCCCCTCGGGACTCGCCATACATTCCCCATGAGCGGGCGGCGCCGACGGCGCCGCCTCCACTCGAAATCAGACGCGGCGGCGCTTCGGCGGCCGGCAGCCATTGTGCGGGATCGGCGTCACGTCGCGGATCGACGTCACGGCCAGGCCCACCGCCTGCAGGGCCCGCAGAGCCGACTCACGACCCGAACCCGGGCCGCGGACCAGGATCTCGATCGTGCGCATGCCGTGTTCCATCGCCTTGCGGCCGGCGCCTTCGGCGGCCATCTGCGCGGCGAACGGAGTCGACTTGCGCGATCCCTTGAAACCCTGCTGCCCGGACGACGACCAGGCAATCGCGTTGCCCTGGGCATCGGTGATGGTGACGATGGTGTTGTTGAACGAGGCGTTCACATGCGCGACGCCGGCGATGATGTTCTTGCGTTCCTTGCGACGGGGACGCGCGGCGCCGGTGGCGGCTGCAGCTTTGGCCATGTCCGTGATCCCTTCTTACTTCGTCACTTTTTTCTTGCCGGCGATCGGCTTGGCCGGACCCTTGCGGGTGCGCGCATTGGTATGGGTGCGCTGGCCGTGGACCGGCAGACCGCGACGATGACGCAGGCCGCGATAGCAGGCGAGATCCATCAGACGCTTGATGTTCATCGCCACTTCGCGCCGCAGGTCACCCTCGACCGTATAGTCACGGTCGATGGTTTCGCGGATGCGGATGACCTCGTCGTCGCTCAGCGTATTCACGCGGCGCGACTCGTCGATCCCAACTTTTCCACAGATCTCCTTGGCTTTCGCCGCACCGATCCCGTGGATGTACTGAAGCCCGATCACGACACGCTTGGCGGTCGGAATGTTCACACCGGCTATACGAGCCAAAGTCCCAACTCCTTCAAAGACTTATGGCGCGCTCGCGCGCGCCCGTCACATGTTCCGCTGGCCCCGGAAAAGCGCGCGATTATATGTATCCGCACTCCCGAGTCAATGGAACTCACCCTTGTCAAGTCCCCGCCAGAACTCCCGTGATCTGGCGGTAAACCTCGTCCATCGCGGCCATCCCGTCGACCTTCCGCAGCACCCCCCGGGCGCTGTAGTAGGGCAACAAAGGCTCGGTCTGAGCCCTGTAGGCAGCCATGCGAGTCTTCATGGTCTCTGCATTATCGTCCTTGCGGCGGGTGAACTCTGTCGACCCGCAGACGTCGCAGACCCCATCGACCTTAGGCCGCTTGAACTTGTCGTGGTAGCCCGCCCCGCACTTGGCACAGGAGAACCGGCCGACGATGCGCTCGGTCAGCGCCTTCTCGTCGACTTCCATCTCGATCACCCGGTCGAGCTCCTTGCCCGACTCGGCCAGCATCTTGTCCAACGCCTTGGCTTGCGCCTCCGTGCGCGGGAACCCATCCAGGATGAAACCCTTGGCGCAGTCGGGCTGGGCGATGCGATCGCGGATCAGGCCCACCATCAGCTCGTCAGGAACGAGTTCACCCCGCTCCATGATGCCCTTGGCCTTCTGGCCGAGCTCGCTGCCCGAAGCGACCGCGGCTCTCAGCATGTCGCCGGTGGAGAGCTGGACCAGCCCCCGCTCCTGCTGCAGCCGCTGGGCCTGGGTCCCTTTGCCGGCGCCCGGCGGTCCGAGAAGTATGATGTTCATCGGCCCTTGCCCCGCAGCCGGGCCTTCTTGATGAGGCCCTCATATTGGTGGGCGAGCAGATGCGCCTGCACCTGCGTCACCGTATCGAGCGTGACCGAAACCACGATCAGGAGGCTGGTGCCGCCGAAGTAGAAGGGCACGCCGCCGCGGGCGATCAGCAGTTCCGGCAGGATACAGACGGCGGAAAGATAGAGCGCACCGATCACCGTGAGACGGTTGAGGATGTACTCGAGATACTCAGCCGTGTTCTTGCCGGGGCGGATACCGGGAATGAAGCCGCCATTCTTCTTCAGATTGTCGGCCGTGTCGGTCGGATTGAACACGACGGTCGTGTAGAAGAAGCAGAAGAAGACGATCAGGCCGATATAGGCGATCAGATAGGCTGGCTGGCCGTGCCCGAGATGGGTCGCGAACCACTGGATCCAGCCCGGCTCGCCCGTCCCCTGGAAAGACGCGATGGTTGCCGGGAACAGCAGCAGCGACGACGCGAAGATCGGCGGAATGACGCCGGCCGTGTTGATCTTCAGCGGCAGGTGCGAGGCCTCGCCGCCATACATGCGGTTGCCGACCTGGCGCTTGGGATACTGCACGACGATGCGTCTTTGCGCCGTCTCGACGAAGACCACCACCGCCACGACCAGAACGATACCGATGATCAGCGCGATGATGAACAGCGCCGACAGGGCACCGGTGCGGCCGAGTTCGAGCGTCTGGACCAGGGCATCCGGGAGGGCCGCCACGATACCGGCGAAGATGATCAGGGACACGCCGTTGCCGACGCCCCGCGCCGTGATCTGCTCGCCCAGCCACATCAGGAACAGCGTGCCGCCGACCAGGGTGACGATGGTGACGAACCGGAAGAAAATACCGGGATCGATCACGACCGGCCCCGCGGAGGCCACCTGGCTCTCCAGTCCGACCGCGATGCCGTAGGCCTGGAAGGTCGCCAGGATCACCGTTCCGTACCGGGTATATTGGTTGATCTTCTTGCGGCCGGCCTCGCCTTCCTTCTTCAGCGCCTCCAGCGACGGCACGACCGTCGTCAGGATCTGCATGATGATGGAGGCCGAGATGTACGGCATGATGCTGAGCGCCAGCACCGACATACGGCCGATCGAGCCACCCGAAAACACGTCAAGCAGGCCGGCAATGCCGCCGGCGTTCTGCTTGAATATCTCGGCCAGCGCCGCCGGATCCACGCCCGGAACCGGAATATAGGCGCCGACGCGGAAGACGACGAGCGCGGCCACGGTGAACCACAGCCGCTTCTTGAGCTCGGTCGCCCTACCGATCGAACCCCAGTTTAGGTTAGATGCAAGTTGCTCGGCGGCGGATGCCATGGAACCTCACGCGTGAACGACACAGGGGGAAAGCGACGCCCCCGTTGACGCCGTCCGGTTCAGGCCGCCTCGGCGACGGGCTTGGGCGGCAGTTCGACCTTGCCGCCGGCCTTCTCGACCGCGGCGATCGCCGACGCCGAGGCGCCCGCAACCTTCACTTCGATCTTGGTCGTGAGCTCGCCCTTGCCAAGAAGGCGGACACCGTCCGCGGCATTCTTGAACAGGCCGGCCGCGATCATCGCCTCGGCGTCGATCAGCTTGCCGGCGTCGAGCTTCTTGTCGTCAATCGCCTTCTGCAGCGTGCCGAGGTTGACGACCTGCCAGCTCTTCTGGTGCGGCGGGCGGAAGCCGCGCTTGGGAATCCGGCGGTGGAGCGGCATCTGGCCGCCCTCGAAGCCCTTGATGGCGACGCCGGTACGGGACTTCTGGCCCTTGACGCCACGACCCGCGGTCTTGCCCTTGCCGGAGCCGATACCGCGGCCGACGCGCATGCGACCCTTGCGGGCGCCCGGATTGTCGGAAATCTGGTTCAGTCTCATCGTCTTTTACCTCCGCGCCGTGGCCCCGGGGGCCTAGCGCGCTTCCTCTTCGACGCGCACGAGATGGCGCACCTTGTTGATCATGCCGCGAACCTCGGGCGTGTCCACGAGTTCGCGGGTGCGATGGCGCTTGTTCAACCCCAGGCCGATCAGCGTCGCGCGCTGATCGTCCGTGCGGCCGATATGGCTGCCGGTCTGGGTGATCTTGATGGTCTTGCCCTGGGCCATGGTCCGATTCCTTAAGCCGCGACTTCCGCGGTGGTCTCGTCGCGACGGCCAAGCAGGTCGCCGACCTTCTTGCCGCGTCGGGTCGCCACCATGCGCGGCGAGTTCAGCTGGTCGAGCGCCTGGAAGGTCGCCTTGATCATGTTGTGCGGGTTGGACGTGCCGACCGACTTGGCGACGATGTCCTTGATGCCCAACGTCTCGAAGATGGCGCGCATCGGGCCGCCGGCGATGATGCCGGTACCGGCCGGGGCCGCACGCAGCGTCACCTTGCCGGCGCCGAAGCGTCCCTTGACGTCGTGATGGAGCGTACGCCCATCCCGCAGCGGCACGCGGATCAGGCCGCGCTTGGCCGCTTCCGTCGCCTTGCGGATCGCCTCGGGGACCTCACGCGCCTTGCCGGCGCCGTGGCCGACACGACCACGCTGGTCACCGACGACGACGATGGCGGCAAAGGCGAAGCGACGACCACCCTTCACGACCTTCGCGACGCGATTGATCGTGACCAGCTTGTCGGTCAGTTCATTGTCCTCGTCGCGGTCACGGGGCCGATCGCGATCGCGCGGGGAACGGCCGGAACCACCGGGTGAACGAGCCATATTCTAACTCCCGATCAGAACGACAGGCCGCCCTCACGGGCGGCATTGGCCAGCGCAGCGACGCGGCCGTGATACGTGTAGCCACCGCGGTCGAACACGACTTCCTTGACCCCCGCCGCGACAGCGCGAGCGGCGATCAGCTTGCCGACTTCGGCCGCTGCGCCCTTGTCGGCGCCGGTCTTGAGCGTGCCCCGGACGTCCTTGTCGAGCGTCGAGGCGGCAGCCAGAGTGACGCCCTTACGGTCGTCGATGACCTGGGCGTAGATGTGCTTGCCCGAGCGGAAGACGCTGAGGCGCGGACGGCCGTTGCTGGCCTGGCGTAGCGCGTAGCGCGTGCGCCGCTGGCGACGGGCGAAAAGAGCATTGCGGTCGGACATGATTCTCTCGCCTCTACTTCTTCTTGCCTTCCTTGCGCCGGATCGTCTCGGTCGAGTACTTGATACCCTTGCCCTTGTAGGGCTCGGGCGGACGCAGGCTGCGGATTTCCGCCGCAATCTGGCCGACGCGCTGACGATCGGAGCCCGTAATCGCGATCTCGGTCGGCTTGACCGCCTTGATCTCGATGCCGGCAGGAATGGGAATTTCGACATCATGGCTGAAACCAAGCTGCATCTTCAGCATCTTGGCATCGGCCGCGGCGCGGTAGCCCACGCCGTTGATCTCGAGGTTGATGGTGAACCCGTCGGACACGCCGCGGACGACGTTGCTCGCCAGGTTGCGCGCCGTACCCCACTGCATGCGGGCGCGGCGGCTGTCGTTACGCGGCTTGAAGACGAGCCCCTCGCCTTCCTTGGCGACCAACACGTCGTCATGAACGACGAGCTGAAGCTCGCCCCGCTTGCCCTTGGCCTTGAGATGCTGGCCCTTGAGCTCGATGGTGACACCGGCCGGGATGACGACCGGATTTTTGCCGACGCGCGACATGCTCAGAACACCTTGCAGATGACTTCGCCGCCGACATTGGCGGCACGCGCCTCGGCGTCGGACATGACGCCGCGCGGCGTGGACAGGATCGAGATGCCCAGCCCGTTGAAGTGACGCGGCAGCTCGCGAATCTTGGAGTAGACGCGACGACCCGGGGTGGAGACGCGCTTGATCTCCTTGATGACCGGACGGCCGTTGTCATACTTCAGCTCGATCCGCAGTTCGCGGACGCCGGGCCGAAGCTCTTCCTCGAACCAGCCGCGGATATAGCCTTCGCGCTGGAGAACGTCGAGCACGCTCGAACGGAGCCGCGAGGCCGGGGCCGTCACGCTCTCGAGGCGCGCCGACTGGCCGTTGCGGATACGGGTCAGCAAATCGCCGACGGGATCTGTCATCGCCATGGTCTACGGTCCCCGTTTACCAGCTCGACTTCACGACGCCGGGCAACATACCCAGCGACGCCAGCTGACGCAGCGCAACGCGCGACAGCTTGAACTTGCGATACACCGCGCGCGGCCGGCCCGTGAGCTCGCACCGGTTCCGCACCCGCGTGGGCGACGAATTGCGCGGCAGCTCCGCCAGCTTGAGGCGGGCCCCGAAGCGCTCTTCCGGCGTCAACTTGTCGTCGACGGCCATCGCCTTCAGCTTCGCGCGCTTGGGGGCGTACTGCTTCGCCATCTTTGCGCGACGGTTGTTCTTCTCGACCGAACTCGTCTTGGCCATGTGGTTCTCCGGCCTCAGTTCACGAACGGGAAGTCGAAAGCGCGGAGAAGCGACCTGGCTTCCGCGTCCGTCTTCGCAGTCGTGCAGATGATGATGTCCATACCGCGCACCTGGTCGACCTTGTCGTAGTCGATCTCGGGGAACACGATCTGCTCCTTCAGGCCCATGGCGTAGTTGCCATTGCCGTCGAACGACTTGCCGTTCAGCCCGCGAAAGTCGCGGACGCGCGGCAGGGCGATCGTGATCAGGCGATCGATGAACTCGTACATGCGGTCACGACGCAGCGTCACCTTGGCGCCGATCGCCATACCTTCGCGCAGCTTGAAGGTCGCAATCGACTTGCGCGACCGGGTGATGACCGGCTTCTGGCCGGTGATCGCCGTGAGGTCGGCCACGGCGCCGTCGACGGCCTTGCGGTCGTTGACCGCCTCGCCGACGCCCATGTTGATGACGATCTTGTCGAGCTTCGGCACCTGGAAGGAGTTCTGGTAGGAGAACTCCTTCGTCAGCGCTTCACGCACGTTCTTGATGTAGTGTTCTTGCAGACGCGCGGGCATGGCCCGTTCTCCTAGCGGTCGATGGTCTCGCCGGAGGCACGCGCGATGCGCACCTTGCGGCCGTCTTCAAGGAACCGGAACCCGACCTTCGTCGGCTTGTCCGATTTGGGATCCAGCAGGGCCACGTTGGAGACGTGGATCGTGGCCTCGCGTTCGATGATTCCGCCGGCTTCCGCACGGCTCGGCTTGGTGTGGCGCTTGATCATGTTCACGCCGGAAACGACCACCCGGTTCTCCTTGGGGAGAACGCGCAGGACATCGCCCACCTTACCCTTGCTGCCACCGGTAATGACCTTCACCCGGTCGCCCTTCTTGATCTTCAGTTTCGTTGCCATGGCTAGAGCACCTCAGGCGCAAGCGAGATGATCTTCATGAACTTCTTGGCGCGCAGCTCGCGCGTCACCGGTCCGAAGATACGAGTGCCGATCGGCTCGTCCTGCTTGCTGATGAGCACGGCGGCGTTGCGGTCGAAGCGGATCGCGCTGCCATCCTGGCGGCGCAGCGCGAAGGAGGTGCGGACGACGACGGCGCGATGCACCTCGCCCTTCTTCACCTTTCCACGCGGAATGGCTTCCTTGATCGAAACGACGATCACGTCGCCCACGCTCGCATACTTGCGGCGCGAGCCACCCAGCACCTTGATGCACTGGACTCGACGGGCGCCCGAATTGTCGGCGACCTCGAGATTGGTTCGCATCTGAATCATGTCTGTGCTCCGGTCCGCCTAAGCCTTCGCGCCTTCGACAAGAACTTCCCAGCTCTTGGTCTTGGACAGCGGACGGCACTCGCGGATACGCACGATTTCGCCGATCTTGCCCTTGAAGGCATTGGCTTCGTCATGCGCGTGGTACTTCTTCGACTTGCGAATGAACTTCTTGTAGATCGGATGCTGAATGCGACGTTCGACCTTCACGACGATGGTCTTGTCCATCTTGTCGCTGACGACGACGCCTTCCAGGATACGCTTCGGCATTTCGTGCTCCTTAACCGGCGGCCTTTTCGCCCAGCACCGTCTTGATGCGGGCGATGTCGCGGCGCACCTGGCGCGCGCGGGCAGTCTTCTGCAGCTGGCCTCCAGCCTTCTGGAAACGCAGGTTGAACGCTTCCTTACGAAGGTTGCCGAGCTCGTTCTTCAGCTCGTCCTTGGTCTTGGGGCGCAGATCGGTGGCCTTCATGTCCTTCTCCCTCAGCCTTCGGCGCCGACGCGGGACACGAAGCGGGTCTTGATCGGCAGCTTGGCCGCACCAAGCGCCAGGGCTTCCTTGGCGATCGTGCCAGACACACCCTCGAGTTCGAACAGGATGCGGCCGGGCTTGACGCGCGCCGCCCAGAATTCGGGAGCGCCCTTGCCGGAGCCCATGCGGACTTCGGCCGGCTTCTTCGACACCGGCACGTCCGGGAACACGCGGATCCAGACGCGGCCGGCACGCTTCATGTGACGCGTGATGGCGCGGCGGGCCGCCTCGATCTGGCGGGCCGTCAGACGATCCGGCTCCATCGCCTTCAGCCCGTACGAACCGAAGTCGAGGTTGAAGCCGCCCTTGGCAGCGCCGCTGATACGACCTTTGAAGGCCTTGCGGTACTTGGTGCGCTTGGGTTGCAACATGGTGGTTTACGCGTCCCTCTGCTCGGTGCGCTCGGTGCGCGCCGGGGTACGTTGCGGCGCGGCTTCCTCGGCGCGCTTGTCGTGCGCCATCGGGTCGTGCGCCATGATCTCGCCCTTGAACACCCAGACCTTGACGCCGCAGGTGCCGAAGGTGGTGAAGGCGGTGGCGGTGCCGTAGTCGACGTCGGCGCGCAGCGTGTGCAGCGGCACGCGACCTTCGCGGTACCATTCCATGCGGGCGATTTCCGAACCGCCCAGGCGACCCGAGCAGTTGATCCGGATGCCGAGCGCGCCCAGACGCATCGCCGACTGAACGGCGCGCTTCATGGCGCGGCGGAAAGCGACGCGGCGCTCCAGCTGCTGGGCAATGTTCTCGGCGATCAGCGTCGCGTCGATCTCGGGCTTGCGGATCTCGACGATGTTCAGGGCCACCTCGCCCTTCGTCATCTTCGCGAGGTCGCCGCGCAGCTTCTCGATGTCGGCGCCCTTCTTGCCGATCACGACGCCGGGACGGGCGGTGTGGATCGTGACGCGCGCGCGCTTGGCCGGACGCTCGATGATGATCTTCGCGACACCCGCCTGGGCCAGCCGCTCGCGCAGCACCTTGCGGATGTGGATGTCCTCATGGAGCATCTTCGAATACTCGGCGCCCTCGGCGTACCACCGAGAGTCCCAGGTCCGGTTGATACCGAGCCGCAGGCCGATCGGATTGACCTTCTGACCCATTACTTGTCCTCCGCCTCGGCGCGCTCGCGCACCACGATCGTGAGATGTGCGAACGGCTTGACGATGCCGGCCGCGCGGCCGCGGCCACGCGTCTGGAACCGCTTCATCACCAGTCCCTTGCCGACCGACGCCTCGGCGACGACAAGCCGGTCGACGTCCAGGTTGTGGTTGTTCTCGGCGTTGGCGATGGCCGAATTCAGGGCCTTCTTCACGTCGCGGGCGATCCGCTTCTTGGAGAAGGTGAGCTCGTTGACCGCGGTCGCGGCCCTCTTGCCGCGAATGGTCGCGGCCACGAGGTCGAGCTTGCGCGGGCTGATGCGCACGGCGCGCAGGACGGCCTTTGCTTCGTTGTCCGCCTCACGGCGGGGAGCGGATGGCTTGCTCATCGCGCGCTACTCCTTCGACACCTTCTTGTCACCGGCATGGCCGGTGAAGGTGCGGGTCGGCGAAAATTCGCCGAGCTTGTGACCGACCATTTCTTCAGAGACGTTCACCGGAATGAACTTCTTGCCGTTGTAGACACCGAACGTCAGGCCGACGAACTGCGGCAGGATCGTCGAACGACGCGACCAGGTCTTGATCACCTCGTTGCGGACATTCCCGCGGGCCTTCTCGGCCTTCTTGATCAGGCTGCCCTCAACGAAGGGGCCCTTCCAAACGGAGCGTGCCACTGTCTATCTCCTAGCGCGTCGCATGCCGGCGGCGGATGATCATCTTGTCCGTCGCCTTGTTCTTGCGGGTCTTCTTACCCTTGGTCGGCTTGCCCCACGGCGTCACCGGATGACGGCCACCCGAGGTGCGGCCTTCGCCGCCGCCGTGCGGATGATCGACCGGGTTCATCACCACGCCGCGAACCGTCGGACGGCGGCCCAGCCAACGCTGGCGGCCGGCCTTGCCGATGACGATGTTCTGGTTGTCCGGGTTCGACACCGCGCCGACGGTCGCCAGGCATTCACCCGGCACCAGGCGCAGCTCGCCCGAGCTCAGCTTGATCTGGGCATAGCCCGCATCCTTGCCGACGAGCTGGGCGTAGTTGCCGGCGGAGCGCGCCAGCTGGCCGCCGCGGCCCTTCTTCAGCTCCACGTTGTGGACGATCGTGCCCACCGGCATGTTGGCCAGCGGCATCGCATTGCCCGGCTTGATGTCGACGCGCTCGCCCGAGACGATCTCGTCGCCCGCCTTCAAGCGCTGCGGCGCGAGAATGTAGGCCTGCTCGCCGTCGGCATACTTGACCAGCGCAATGAACGCCGTCCGGTTGGGGTCGTATTCCAGGCGCTCAACGGTCGCGGGCACATCGAACTTGCGGCGCTTGAAATCGATGATGCGCAGGCGACGCTTGTGACCACCGCCCATGTGGTTGCTGGTGATGCGGCCGTGGTTGTTGCGGCCACCGGTGTTGCTCTTGCCGCGCGTCAGTTCCTTGACCGGCTTGCCCTTCCAGAGGCCGGTGCGGTCGACGATGACCAGCTGTCGCAGCGACGGCGTGATCGGTTTGAATGTCTTCAAGGCCATTGTTCTGTCTCCCGTCCTACAGGCCCGTGGTCACGTCGATCTTGTGACCCTCGACCAGCGAGACGATCGCCTTCTTCCAGTCGCTCCGCACGCCGGGACGGCCGCGGAATACCTTGCTCTTGCCCTTCACCGTGACGGTGTTCACCGCCTTGACCTTGACCTTGAACAGACCTTCGATGGCCTGCTTGATCTCGGGCTTGGTCGCATCGGCCGCGACCTTGAAGGTCACCTGGCTGTGCTCCGAACCGTTGGTCGTCTTCTCGGTGATCAGCGGCGCACGAATCACTTCGTACATCCGCAGGCGCGAGACGGTTTGGGGGATGTACCGCTTGGCGCTCATTGCAGACGCTCCTCGAGGTGCTTCACGGCATCCTTGGTGAGCACCAGCGTGTCGCGGCGCAGGATGTCGTAGACGTTTGCGCCCTGCTGCGGCAGCACATCGACATGGGCGATGTTGGCCGCCGCGCGGGCGAAGTTCGTATCGATCTCGGCGCCGCCGATGATCAGGGCGCTGGTCAGGCCCAGCGCGCCGAAGTGACCCTTGAGCTGGGCGGTCTTCGGCTCGGCCAGAGCGGCGGCCTCGACCACGATCAGCTTGCCCTCGGCCGCCTTGGCCGACAGCGCGGTGCGCAGCGCGAGCTTGCGCACCTTCTTGGGCAGGTCGCTGGCGTGGCTGCGAACGACCGGACCGAACGCCTTGCCGCCGCCACGGAACTGCGGAGCCGCTTCGTTGCCGTGACGGGCGCGACCTGTGCCCTTCTGGGCATACATCTTCTTGGCCGTCGCCGTGATCTCGGAGCGACCCTTGGTCTTGTGGGTGCCCTGCTGACGGTGCGACAGCTGCCACACGACGCAACGCTGCAGAATGTCCTTGCGGACGGGAACGGCGAACACGGCGTCGGCGAGATCGATCTCGCCGGCGCTGCCGCCCTCGATGGTCTTGACCGCGATCTTCATGATCTGATCCTTAAGCCTGCGGAGCGGGTTCAGCCGCCGGAGCTGCCGCCTCGGCAGCAGCCTTGCGCAGGCCGGCCGGGTACGGAGCATCCTTGTGACGGGCGCGCTTGGAGGCGTCCTTGACGATGATGTAGCCGTTGGCCGGGCCGGGAACGGCGCCGGACACCAGCAGGAGACCCTTTTCGTCGTCGACGGCGACGACCTTCAGGTTCTGCGTGGTCACGCGCTCGCTGCCGTAGTGGCCGGCCATCTTCTTGCCAGGGAAGGTACGGCCCGGATCCTGGCGGTTACCGGTCGAACCATGCGAACGGTGCGAGACCGACACGCCGTGGCTGGCCTCGAGGCCGTGGAAGTTCCAACGGACCATCGAGCCGGTGAAGCCGCGGCCGATCGTGGTGCCGACGACGTCGACGAACTGGCCCGGCACGAAATGGCTGGGCACCAGCTCGGCGCCGACCTCAAGGACCGCATCCTTGGCGACCCGGAACTCGACGAGCTTCTTCTTCGGCTCGACCTTGGCCTTGGCAAAGTGACCGCGCATCGGCTGGGTCACGTTCTTCACCTTGGCCTTGCCGTAGCCGAGCTGCACGGCAACGTACTTATCCTTCTCTTCCGAGCGGACAGCGACAACCTGCAGCTGATCCACCTTCAGAACGGTAACGGGTACATGCTCCCCGGCGTCGTTAAAGACGCGGGTCATGCCGACCTTCTGGGTGACGAGACCGCAACGCATGGTCTTCTTCCTTCTTTCCTGGTCCGCTCTAGGCGCCGAGCTTGATCTCGACGTCCACGCCGGAGGCGAGGTCGAGCTTCATCAGCGCGTCCACGGTCTGCGGCGTCGGGTCGACGATATCGAGCACGCGCTTGTGCGTGCGGATTTCGAACTGCTCGCGCGACTTCTTGTCGATGTGCGGCGAGCGGTTGACCGTGAACTTCTCGATTCCGGTCGGCAGCGGGATGGGCCCGCGCACCTGCGCGCCCGTCCGCTTGGCCGTGCTCACGATCTCGCTGGTCGACGAATCGAGCACGCGATGATCGAAGGCCTTCAGCCGAATCCGGATGTTTGTGTTGTCCATGGCCATGATACTCGCCTTGTCGCGTCCGTTACGTTTACTTTACGACTTTGGTGACGACGCCGGCGCCGACGGTGCGGCCGCCCTCGCGGATGGCGAAGCGCAGGCCCTCGTCCATGGCGATCGGCTGGATCAGCTCGACCACCAGCCGCGCGTTGTCGCCCGGCATCACCATCTCCGTGCCTTCCGGCAGCGTCACCACGCCCGTCACGTCCGTCGTCCGGAAGTAGAACTGCGGACGGTAGTTCGTGAAGAACGGCGTGTGACGGCCGCCCTCTTCCTTCGTCAGGATGTAGGCTTCCGCCTCGAAGTTCGTGTGCGGCGTGATCGCGCCCGGCTTCGACAGAACCTGGCCGCGCTCCACGTCCTCGCGGCCCACGCCGCGCAGCAGCGCGCCGATATTGTCGCCCGCCTCGCCCGAATCCAGCAGCTTGCGGAACATCTCGACGCCCGTGACCACCGTCTTCGTCGTGGCCTTCAGGCCCACGATCTCGACTTCCTCGCCGACCTTCACGATGCCGCGCTCCACGCGACCCGTCACCACCGTGCCGCGGCCCGAGATCGAGAACACGTCCTCGATCGGCATCAGGAACGGCTTGTCCTTGTCGCGCGCAGGCTGCGGAATGTACTTGTCGACCTCTTCCATCAGCTTCAGAACGGCCTGCTCGCCCAGCTCCGGGTTCTTGTCCTCCAGCGCCATCAGCGCCGAGCCCCGCACCACCGGAAGGTCGTCGCCCGGGAACTGGTAGCTCTTCAGCAGCTCGCGCACTTCCAGCTCGACCAGGTCCAGAAGCTCCGGGTCGTCGACCATGTCGCACTTGTTCATGAACACCACCAGCGCCGGAACGCCGACCTGGCGCGCCAGAAGGATGTGCTCGCGCGTCTGCGGCATCGGACCGTCGGCCGCCGAAACCACCAGGATCGCCCCGTCCATCTGCGCCGCGCCCGTGATCATGTTCTTCACGTAGTCGGCGTGGCCCGGGCAGTCCACGTGCGCGTAGTGACGGTTCTGCGTCTCGTACTCGACATGCGCCGTCGAGATCGTGATGCCGCGCTCGCGCTCTTCCGGCGCCTTGTCGATCTGGTCGTAGGCCGTGAACGTCGCGCCACCCGTCTTCGCCAGGATCTTCGTGATCGCAGCCGTCAGCGACGTCTTGCCATGATCGACGTGACCGATCGTTCCGATGTTGCAGTGCGGCTTGTTCCGCTCAAACTTTGCCTTCGACATGTTCGTCTTCCTTACGTCAATCGTTTGTTAGCCAGCCAGCTTGGCGACGACCTTGTCGGCCTCAGCCTGCGGCACGGGAGCATAGTGGTCGAATGTCATGCTGTAGGCTGCGCGACCCTGCGTCATGGAACGCAGCGTGTTCACGTAGCCGAACATGTTGGCCAGCGGCACCATGGCGTCGATGACCTGCGCGTTGCCACGGGCACTCATGCCCTGGATCTGGCCACGACGGCTGTTCAAGTCGCCGATGCAGTCGCCCATGTAGTCGTCGGGCGTCACAACCTCGACCTTCATGATTGGCTCGAGCAGCTTGCACTGGGCCTTGGCGAGGCCCTCCTTGAACGCCGCACGGGCGGCGATTTCGAAGGCCAGCACGCTGGAGTCGACATCATGATAGTTGCCGTCGGTCAAGGTGACCTTGAAGTCGATCACCGGGAAGCCGGCGAGCACGCCGGTTTCACGCGACGCCTCGAGGCCCTTTTCGACACCCGGGATGAACTCCTTGGGGATCGAGCCGCCGACGATCTTGTTTTCGAAAGAGTAGCCCGACCCGGGCTCGCCCGGCTCGAAGGTGAGCTTGACGCGGGCGAACTGGCCCGAGCCGCCGGACTGCTTCTTGTGGGTGTAGTCGATCTCGGCCTTGCGACCCAGCGTCTCGCGATAGGCGACCTGCGGGGCGCCGACATTAGCGTCGACCTTGTAGGTACGGCGCAGGATGTCGACCTTGATCTCGAGATGGAGCTCGCCCATGCCCTTGATGACGGTCTGGCCGGTTTCCTGGTCGGTCGAAACGCGGAACGTCGGGTCTTCCTGGACCAGACGGCCCAGCGCCTGGCCGAGCTTCTCCTGGTCGGCCTTCGACTTCGGCTCGATGGCAAGCTCGATGACGGGATCCGGAAAGTCCATGCGCTCGAGGATCACGGCATGCTCGGGATCGCACAGCGTATCGCCCGTGGTCACGCTCTTGAGGCCGGCCAGGGCGATGATGTCGCCAGCGCGGGCTTCCTTCACGTCTTCGCGATCGTTGGCATGCATCAAAAGCATGCGGCCGATGCGCTCCTTGCGGTCCTTCGTGCTGTTCAGCACGCCGGTCGCCGACTGAAGCACGCCCGAGTAGACGCGAGCGAAGGTGAGCGAACCCACGAAGGGATCGGTCATGATCTTGAAGGCGAGCGCGGACATCGGCGCATCGTCGCTCGACGGCAGCGTGATCGGCTCGTCGGTGCCCATCTTCACGCCTTTGACGTCCTCGACGTCGGTCGGCGCCGGCAGATAGTTCACCACCGCATCGAGCATGGGCTGTACGCCCTTGTTCTTGAAGGCCGAGCCGCACAGGATCGGAACGAACGCGTAGTTGATCGTGCCCTTGCGGATGCACTTGACCAGCGTGTCGTAGTCGGGCTCCTCGCCGTCGAGGAACTTCTGCATGGCGTCATCGTCCTGCTCAACGGCCATATCGAGCAGCTTGGCGCGGTATTCCGCCGCCTTTTCCTTCATGTCGGCCGGGATTTCGACGACTTCGAACTTCGCGCCGAGCGTCTCTTCCAGCCAGATGATAGCCTTGTTGGCGACCAGGTCGACCAGGCCCTTGTATTCGCCCTCGGAGCCGATCGGGAGCTGCGTCACCAGCGGCTTGGCGCCGAGGCGATCGACGATCATGTCGACGGTGCGATAGAAGTTCGCGCCCGTGCGGTCCATCTTGTTGACGAAGCAGATGCGCGGCACGCCGTACTTGTCGGCCTGGCGCCACACCGTCTCGGACTGCGGCTCGACGCCGGCCACCGAGTCGAACACGCAAACGGCACCGTCAAGCACGCGCAGCGAACGCTCGACCTCGATCGTGAAGTCGACGTGGCCGGGCGTGTCGATGATGTTGACGCGATAGTTGATTCCGGCGTTCGGGCCGGACTCGACCGTCCAGAAACAGGTCGTCGCGGCGGACGTGATCGTGATGCCGCGCTCCTGCTCCTGCTCCATCCAGTCCATGGTCGCGGCGCCGTCGTGGACTTCGCCGATCTTATGCGACTTGCCGGTGTAGTACAGGATGCGCTCGGTCGTCGTGGTCTTGCCGGCATCGATGTGCGCCATGATGCCGATATTGCGATAGTGCGCGATGGGGGTCGTGCGAGCCATGGAGAGGGGCTTTCTAGGAAGGGCCTGGAGGTCGCTTACCAGCGGTAGTGAGCGAACGCCTTGTTGGCGTCGGCCATCTTGTGGGTGTCCTCGCGCTTCTTCACCGCGTTGCCGCGGCGATTGAAGGCGTCGAGCAGCTCTGCGGAGAGCTTCTCGGTCATGCTGTGGCCCGAACGGTCGCGCGCGGCCTGGATGATCCAGCGGATCGCCAGCGCCTGGCGGCGCTCCGGGCGGACCTCGACGGGAACCTGGTAGGTGGCACCGCCGACGCGGCGCGACCGGACTTCGACCGCCGGCTTCACGTTCTCGAGCGCCTCGTGGAAGGCGGGAACGGGATCTTGCTTGAGCTTGGCCTCGACCTCGTCGAGAGCACCGTAGACGATGTGCTCGGCGACCGACTTCTTGCCACGCTCCATCAGCGTGTTCATGAACTTGCTGAGGACGATATCACCGAACTTGGCATCCGGCAGAACGACACGCTTTTCAGCTGCGCGACGACGGGACATTTCTTTCTCTCCGTCTTACTTTGGACGCTTCGCGCCGTACTTCGAACGGCGTTGCTTGCGATCCTTGACACCCTGCGTATCGAGGGTGCCGCGAATGATGTGGTAGCGAACGCCCGGAAGGTCCTTCACGCGACCGCCGCGGATCATGACCACCGAGTGCTCCTGGAGATTGTGACCCTCGCCCGGGATGTAGCTCACCACCTCGTAGGCGTTGGTGAGACGCACCTTGGCGACCTTGCGCAGCGCCGAGTTCGGCTTCTTCGGCGTCGTCGTGTACACGCGGGTGCAGACACCGCGCTTCTGCGGGCAAGCTTCCAGCGCCGGCACCTTGTTATGGGCCTTCAGGCCGTGGCGCTGCTTGCGGATCAACTGGTTAATAGTCGGCATTGATTTCCGGTTTCCTTAACGCCGTCTCGGGTCCGCCCAACATCGACGCAAAGACACAAAGCAATTGCGCGGGCATAGCGGCTAAAGCGCAGCCCCGCGCAGAAAAGATAACTTTGTGGCCTACAGGCCTGACTTGTAGCGGTCCTCGGCGTCAGGCTGCGTTTTGGCTTACGCCAACCACCAGCCCCTCCGACGAGGTGGCGCGCTTATATGGCCGCGTTTCCAATGCGTCAAGCAGACTCCGCTCCTTGGCGCCTTGATATCCTTGGATATTTTCCGGCTGAGCGTTTCCGACTCTTTCCTGACTCGCGGGACGTATGAAGCGCAAGATTCTGACAACCAGATTTAGGGGGTTCTCCCGCCCCAGGCCACAATATGAAAAGGCCGCCCCGGAGGGCGGCCTTTCCGATCTTATATGCGTGCAGCCAACTCAGTCGGCCGCCCGCTCCTCCTCGAGCGTCGGGACAGGCTGGTCCTCGCCCTCGACGCCCGCGGCCAGGATCGCCCGGTCGCGCTGGGCGGCGATGGCCTTGAGCCGGTTCACCACTCCGCCGGTACCCGCCGGGATCAGGCGGCCAACGATGACGTTCTCCTTCAGCCCCTGCAGGGTGTCGACGCGGCCACCGACCGCCGCCTCCGTCAGCACGCGGGTGGTCTCTTGGAAGGAGGCCGCCGAGATGAAGGACTTGGTCTGCAGCGACGCCTTGGTGATGCCGAGCAGAACCGGGTCGGCCTTGGCGGGCTTCAGCTTCTCGGCCAGAACCTTGGCGTTCTCGATCTCGAACTCCGCCTTGTCGACCTGTTCGCCGATCAGGAACGTCGTATCGCCGGCCTCGGTGATCTCGACCTTCTGCAGCATCTGACGCGCGATCGTCTCGATGTGCTTGTCGTTGATCTTCACGCCCTGCAGTCGATAGACCTCCTGGATCTCGTTGACCAGGTACTCGGCCAGCTTCTCGATGCCCAGCACGCGCAGGATGTCGTGCGGGACCGGGTTGCCGTCGATCAGCAGATCGCCGCGCTCCACATAGTCGCCCTCCTGGACGGCAATGCGCTTGCCCTTCGGGATCAGGTACTCGACCGGCTCCGCGCCCTCGCCTTCCGGCACGATCAGGACGCGACGCTTGCTCTTGTAGTCCTTGCCGAACTCGATGCGGCCCGAGATGTCGCAGATGATCGCGAAATCCTTGGGCTTGCGCGCCTCGAACAGCTCCGCCACGCGCGGCAGACCGCCCGTGATGTCGCGGTTCTTACCGCCCTCGCGCGGGATACGCGCGAGAATGTCGCCGGCATTGACGTCCTGGCCGTTCTCGATCGACAGAACCGAGTCGAGCGACAGCAGGTACCGGGCCTCCTGACCGTTGGCCAGCATGATCGGCTTGCCGTCGGCGTCGTGGATGGCAATGCGCGGACGCAGATCGCCACCGCGCGGCTGTCCCTTCCAGTCGACCACGACGCGGTTGGAGATACCCGTCGAATCGTCGATCACCTCGCGCATCGACACGCCTTCGACGAGATCGACATAGACCGCCTTACCCGCCTTCTCGGTGATGATCGGCAGGGTGTAGGGGTCCCACTCGGCCAGCTTCTGGCCCTTCGTGACCGGCGCCTCGCTGTCGACCAGCAGGCGCGCGCCGTAAGGCACGCGATGCTTGGCGCGCTCACGCTGGGCACCGTCGATCAGCACCAGCTCGGTGTTGCGGCCCATGACGACCGGCACGCCCGAACTGTTGATGACGACGTTGCGGTTGCGCACCTGGATCGTGCCGTCGTGACTGGCTTCGATATTCGACTGCTCCGCACCACGCTGCGCGGCGCCGCCGATGTGGAAGGTACGCATCGTGAGCTGCGTTCCCGGCTCGCCGATCGACTGGGCGGCAATGACGCCGACCGCCTCGCCGATGTTGACCGGCGTACCGCGGGCCAGATCGCGACCGTAGCACTTGCCGCACACGCCGACCTTGGTGTCGCAGGTCAGCACCGAGCGGATGCGCAGCTCCTCGATGCCGGCCTTGTCGATCTGCTCGACCCCGACCTCGTCGATGAGCTCGCCGGCCTTGCAGATCACAACGCCGGTCAGCGGATCGATGATGTCGTCCAGCGCCGTACGGCCGAGGACGCGCTCCGAGAGCGGCTCGATCACGTCGCCGCCGTCGACGACCGCGCGCATCGTGAGGCCGCGTTCGGTGCCGCAATCCTCCTCGATGATGATGCAGTCCTGCGCCACGTCGACCAGACGGCGGGTTAGGTAGCCCGAGTTCGCCGTCTTGAGCGCCGTGTCGGCCAGTCCCTTGCGGGCGCCGTGGGTGGAGTTGAAGTACTCCAGCACGGACAGGCCTTCCTTGAAGTTCGACAGGATCGGCGTCTCGATGATCTCGCCCGAGGGCTTGGTCATCAGACCGCGCATGCCCGCCAGCTGCTTCATCTGCGTCGCCGAACCGCGCGCTCCTGAATGGGCCATCATCCACACCGCGTTGACCGGCTTGCCCGGCAGCGGCGTCGAGATGCCCTTCATCATTTCCTCGGCGACCCGGTCAGAGCAACGCGACCAGGCGTCGACGACCTTGTTGTACTTCTCGCCGGAGGTGATGAGGCCGTCCTGGTACTGCTGCTCGTATTCCTTCACTTCCTTGTTGGTCTGGGCGACCAGCTTGACCTTCGCCGTCGGGATGACGAGGTCGTCCTTGCCGAACGAGATGCCGGCGCGGCAGGCGTGATAGAAGCCGAGACCCATCAGGCGGTCGGCGAAGATCACCGTCTCCTTCTGACCGCAGTGGCGGTAGACGGAGTCGATGACGTTCTGCAGGTCCTTCTTGGTCAGCAGGCGGTTGATCAGCGAGAACGGCAGGTTCTCGTGCTTGGGCAGGATCTGCGCCAGCAGGATGCGGCCCGGCGTGGTCTCGACGACGCGGGTCGCGAACACGCCCTTGTCGTCATAGGCCTCGAGACGCATCTTGATGCGCGCATGCATGGAGAGCGTGCGGCTGTGAAGAGCGTGCTCCAGCTCGCCGATCTGGGAGAACAGCGAGCCTTCACCCGGCTCCCCCTCGCGCTCCAGCGTGATGTAGTAGATGCCGAGAACGATGTCCTGCGACGGCACGATGATCGGCTTGCCCGACGCCGGCGACAGGATGTTGTTGGTCGACATCATCAGCACGCGCGCCTCGAGCTGGGCTTCCAGCGACAGCGGCACGTGCACCGCCATCTGGTCACCGTCGAAGTCCGCATTGAAGGCCGTGCAGACCAGCGGATGCAGCTGGATCGCCTTGCCCTCGATCAGCACCGGCTCGAACGCCTGGATGCCCAGGCGGTGCAACGTCGGCGCGCGGTTCAGCAGCACGGGATGCTCGCGGATGACCTCCTCGAGGATGTCCCACACTTCCGGCCGCTCCTTCTCGACCATGCGCTTGGCGGCCTTGATCGTATTGGCCATGCCGTAGTTCTGCAGGCGCGAGTAGATGAACGGCTTGAACAGTTCGAGCGCCATCTTCTTCGGCAGGCCGCACTGGTGCAGCTTGAGTTCCGGACCGACGACGATGACGGAACGGCCCGAGTAGTCGACGCGCTTGCCGAGCAGGTTCTGGCGGAAGCGGCCCTGCTTGCCCTTCAGCATGTCGCTGAGCGACTTCAGCGGACGCTTGTTGGCGCCGGTGATGACGCGGCCGCGACGGCCGTTGTCGAACAGGGCGTCGACCGACTCCTGCAGCATGCGCTTCTCGTTGCGCACGATGATGTCGGGCGCGCGCAGCTCCATCAGCCGCTTCAGGCGGTTGTTGCGGTTGATGACGCGCCGGTAGAGGTCGTTCAGGTCCGAGGTCGCGAAGCGGCCGCCGTCGAGCGGCACCAGCGGGCGCAGCTCGGGCGGGATCACCGGCACCAGCTCGAGGATCATCCATTCCGGACGGGCGCCGGACTCGATGAAGTTCTCGCAGAGCTTGAGGCGCTTCACGAGCTTCTTGCGCTTGGCCTCCGACGTCGTCTCGCGCAGTTCCTCGCGCAGGCGGGGACGCTCCTCGTTGAGGTCGATCGCCTGCAGCATGCCGCGGATCGCCTCGGCACCGATCTCGGCCTCGAAGGAGCCCTCGCCGTACTCATCGAGCGCGTTGAGGTACTGCTCTTCGTTCAGCAGTTCACGGTACTTGAGCGGGGTCAGGCCCGGATTGCTGACGACGTAGTTCTCGAAATAGAGGATGCGCTCGAGGTCGCGCAGCGTCATGTCCAGCAGCAGGCCGATGCGGCTCGGCAGCGACTTCAGGAACCAGATGTGCGCCACCGGCGAGGCCAGCTCGATATGGCCCATGCGCTCGCGGCGCACCTTGGTGAGGGTCACCTCGACGCCGCACTTCTCGCAGGTGATGCCGCGGAACTTCATGCGCTTGTACTTGCCGCACAGGCACTCGTAGTCCTTGATCGGCCCGAAGATGCGGGCGCAGAACAGGCCGTCACGCTCCGGCTTGAACGTGCGGTAGTTGATGGTCTCCGGCTTCTTGATCTCGCCGTGGCTCCAGGTGCGGATGCGCTCGGGGCTGGCGATCGAGATGCGGATCTCGTCGAAGGTCGGGGTGCCCTGCGGCTGGCCCAGTACGTTGATAAGGTCGGTCATTGTTGTCCTACTGTTCTGTGGACGTCATTCTCGAAGTCGGGAGGCCGATCACCCTCAGGTGACCGACTGGTTCAATTCGACGTTGAGGCCGAGGGAGCGCAGCTCCTTGACCAGCACGTTGAAGGATTCGGGGATGCCCGCCTCGAAGGTGTCGTCGCCGCGCACGATGGCCTCGTAGACCTTGGTGCGGCCGGCCACGTCGTCCGACTTGACGGTGAGGATCTCCTGCAGCGTGTAGGCGGCGCCGTAGGCCTCCAGCGCCCACACTTCCATCTCGCCGAACCGCTGTCCGCCGAACTGGGCCTTGCCGCCCAGCGGCTGCTGGGTGACCAGGCTGTACGGTCCGATCGAACGCGCGTGGATCTTGTCGTCCACGAGATGGTGCAGCTTCAGCATGTAGATGTAGCCGACGGTCACCTTGCGGTCGAACGGCTCGCCCGTGCGGCCGTCGACCAGGGTGACCTGGCCGGACCGGTCGAGACCGGCCATTTCCAGCATCTCGACGATGTCGGGCTCGTGCGCGCCGTCGAACACCGGCGATGCGAAAGGCACGCCCTTGCTCAGGTTGCGGGCGAGCTCGATCGTCTGCTCGTCGCTGAGATCGGCGATGTCGGCCTTGAAGCTCTTCTCGCCGTAGATCTCGCGCAGCTGCTTCTTGATCTGCGACACCGAGATCTCGCGCGCGTCCTCAAGCATCTTGCCGATCTTCTTGCCGAGACCCGACGCGGCCCAGCCGAGATGGGTCTCGAGGATCTGACCGACGTTCATGCGTGACGGCACGCCGAGCGGGTTGAGCACGATGTCGACCGGACCGCCCTCTTCCAGGTACGGCATGTCCTCAAGCGGCATGATGCGCGAGATGACGCCCTTGTTGCCGTGACGGCCGGCCATCTTGTCGCCCGGCTGCAGCTTGCGCTTGGTCGCGACGAAGACCTTGACCATCTTCATCACGCCCGGCGGCAGCTCGTCGCCGCGCTGCAGCTTGTCGACCTTGCTGTCGAACCGGTCCTGCAGGCGCTTCATCGACTCGTCGAACTGCTTGTTCAGAGCCTCGATCTCGGCCTGCTTCTTGTCGGCCTTGACGGCGATCTGGCGCCACTGGCCGGGCGTGTACTCGCCCAGCACATTGTCGGCGATCTTGGTGCCCGGCTTCAGGCCCTTGAGCCCACCGGCGACCACCTGGTTCATCAGCATTTCCTGGAGTTGGCTGTAGAAGCTGCGCTCGAGGATGGCCTTTTCGTCGTCACGGTCCTTGGCGAGACGCTCGATCTCGTCGCGCTCGATGGCGAGCGCGCGCTCGTCCTTGTCGACGCCGCGGCGATTGAACACGCGCACCTCGACGACAGTGCCTTCGACGCCCGGCGGCACCTTCAGCGACGTGTCGCGCACGTCCGCGGCCTTCTCGCCAAAGATGGCACGAAGCAGCTTTTCTTCCGGGGTCATCGGGCTCTCGCCCTTCGGCGTCACCTTGCCGACCAGGATGTCGCCCGCCTTCACCTCGGCACCGATATAGACGATGCCCGCCTCGTCGAGGTTCTTGAGAGCCTCCTCGCCGACGTTCGGGATGTCGCGGCTGATCTCTTCCTGGCCGAGCTTGGTGTCGCGGGCCATGACCTCGAACTCCTCGATGTGGATCGAGGTGAAGACGTCATCGCGCACGATGCGCTCGGAGAGCAGGATCGAGTCCTCGAAGTTGTAGCCGTTCCACGGCATGAACGCGACGAGCACGTTGCGGCCGAGCGCGAGCTCGCCGTTCTGCGTCGACGGCCCGTCGGCCACGATGTCACCCTTCTTCACATGATCGCCGACCCGGACGAGCGGCTTCTGGGTGATGCAGGTGCTCTGGTTGGAACGCTGGAACTTCAGCAGGTTGTAGATGTCGACGGCCGGACGGTTCGGGCCGATGTCGTCCGTGGCGCGCACCACGATGCGCATCGCATCGACCTGGTCGACGATGCCTGTACGCCGTGCCGAGATGGCGACACCGGAGTCGCGGGCCACCACCTCTTCCATGCCGGTGCCGACCAGCGGCGATTCGGCCTGGATGAGCGGCACCGCCTGGCGCTGCATGTTCGAGCCCATCAGCGCGCGGTTGGCGTCGTCGTTCTCGAGGAACGGGATCAGCGCCGCGGCGACCGAGACGATCTGCTTGGGCGAGACGTCGACGAAATCGATCGTCTCCGGCCGGCCGAGAATGTACTCACCGCCCTTGCGGCACTGCACCAGCTCGGACACGAACTTGCCCTTGGCGTCGATCTCGGCGTTGGCCTGGGCGACCGTGTAGCGGCCCTCCTCCATCGCCGAGAGATAGACGACCTCGTCGGTCACGCGACCGGCCACGACCTTGCGGTACGGGCTCTCGATGAAGCCGTACTGGTTCACGCGGGCATAGGTCGCCAGCGAGTTGATCAGACCGATGTTCGGGCCTTCCGGCGTCTCGATCGGGCAGATGCGGCCGTAATGCGTCGGATGCACGTCGCGCACCTCGAAGCCGGCGCGCTCGCGCGTCAGACCGCCCGGTCCAAGCGCCGACAGGCGGCGCTTGTGGGTGACTTCCGACAGCGGATTGGTCTGGTCCATGAACTGCGAGAGCTGCGAGGAGCCGAAGAACTCGCGCACCGCCGCCGCCGCCGGCTTGGCGTTGATCAGGTCGTGCGGCATCACCGTGTCGATGTCGATCGAGCTCATGCGCTCGCGGATCGCACGCTCCATGCGCAGCAGGCCGACGCGGTACTGGTTCTCCATCAGCTCGCCGACCGAGCGGACGCGGCGGTTGCCGAGATGGTCGATGTCGTCGATCTCGCCGCGGCCGTCCTTGAGGCCGTGCAGCACCTTGACGACCGCCAGGATGTCCTCGCGGCGCAGCGTGCGCTGCGTGTCGGGCACGTTCTCGAAATCGAGGCGCATGTTCATCTTCACGCGGCCGACCGGCGACAGGTCGTAGCGGTCGATGTCGAACAGCAGGCCCTGGAACAGGGTCTCCGCCTGTTCGAGCGTCGGCGGCTCACCCGGGCGCATGACGCGGTAGATGTCGAGCAGCGCTTCTTCGCGGTTCGAGTTCTTGTCCGCCGCCAGGGTGTTGCGGATGTAGGGGCCAACGTTGACGTGGTCGATGGCGAGCGTCGGAAGCTCGTCGATGCCGTTCTCGGCAAACATCTCGAGCACGGCCTCGGTGATTTCCTGGCCGGCTTCGACGTAGATCTCGCCCGTCTTCTCGTTGATGACGTCGACCGCCGCGTAGCGGCCGATCAGCTCCTCGGGCAGGACGCGGATGTCCGTCAGGCCCGCTTCCTTGAGCTTGTTGAGCAGGCGCGGCGTCATCTTCGTGCCGGCGTCGGCGACGGACTTGCCGGTCTTGCCGTTCACCAGGTCGTGCGTCAGCTTCACGCCGCGCATCGACTCGGCGTCGAACGGCGTGTTCCAGCCGTCCTCGCCCCGCGTGTAGACGACCTGCCCGTAGAAGGCGGCCAGAATCTCTTCCGGCGACATGCCCTGGGCGTCGGACGGGTCAAGTGTCTGCCCCTTGGCGATGGCGGACGTCCGCTTCTTCCAGGTGGCGTCGTTGTCCAGCGCCAGCAGCAGCGTCGTCACCGGAATCTTGCGGCGACGGTCGATGCGGACGTGGATCAGGTCCTTGGCGTCGAACTCGAAGTCCAGCCACGAACCGCGATAGGGGATGATGCGGGCGGCGAACAGGTACTTGCCCGAGCTGTGGGTCTTGCCCTTGTCGTGGTCGAAGAAGACGCCCGGCGAACGGTGCATCTGCGAGACGATCACGCGCTCCGTGCCGTTCACGATGAAGGTGCCGTTGTCGGTCATGAGCGGCATGTCGCCCATGTAGACGTCCTGCTCCTTGATATCGCGGATCGAGCGCGAGCCGGCTTCCTCGTCGATGTCCCACACCACGAGCTGCAGCGTGACCTTCAGCGGGGCGGCATAGGTGATGCCGCGCTGCTGGCATTCCTCGACGTCGTACTTGGGCTCCTCGAACTCGTACTTGACGAATTCCAGGCTGGCGCGCTCGGCGAAGTCCTTGATCGGAAACACGCCGCGGAAGACTTCCTGGAGACCCGACTGGGTGCGCTTGGCCGCCGGCGTGACGCGCTGAAGGAAGCTCTCGTAGGAGCTCTTCTGAACCTCGATGAGGTTTGGCATCGGCGCCACCGATTCGATGTGGCCGAAGAAACGACGAATCCGTTTGCGCGTGTTGAAGGCCGTGGCCATCCTGCGTCCTCGAAGGTTCAAGGGCGGTGATAAACACCCGCTGCTTTCTCGGAGCTCCCGGCCCGCCAGCCGTTCGCCCCATCCGTTGCAGAGGGCCACTTGTCGGAACGGACCCCTCGGGGAAGTCCGTTCGGAGAAGAGGCCCGAGCGGGCCGGCCTCCCGAAGGAAGCCGGCCCGGCCGGTAAAAAGTCCTACTTGAGCTCGACCTTGGCGCCTTCGGCCTCGAGCTTCGCCTTGAGCTTCTCGGCATCGGCCTTCGGCACGCCTTCCTTGACCGCCTTCGGCGCCGCTTCGACCAGGTCCTTGGCTTCCTTGAGGCCGAGACCGGTGATCTCGCGGACCGCCTTGATGACGTTGATCTTCTTGTCGCCGGCGGCGGCGAGAACGACGGTGAACTCGTCCTTCACCTCGACCGGAGCGGCAGCCGCGCCAGCAGCGGCGGCAACCGCGACCGGAGCGGCGGCGCTGACGCCCCACTTCTCTTCCAGCAGCTTGCTGAGCTGAGCGGCCTCGAGGACCGTCAGGGCCGACAGTTCTTCGACCAACTTCTCGAGATTAGCCATTTTAGTCTCCTGTAACCCGAACTTCGATAAACGTGATGTCGATTGATAAAAGACTTACGCTGCCTTCGCGTCGTCTTCCTTGGCTCCATAAGCCCCGAACACACGAGCCAGCTGACCGGCGGGCGCCACGAGCACGCCAGCGACCTTGGTCGCCGGGGCCTGTAGAAGACCGATGATCTTGCCGCGCAGAGCATCGAGGGACGGCAGGGTGGCGAGAGCCTGGACGCCATCGACGTCCAATGTCTCACCATCCAGAGAACCGCCGACGATGGTCAGCTTTTCGTTGCCCTTGGCATAGGCCGCGACGACTTTCGCCGCTGCGACCGGATCCTTGGAATAGGCGATGGCGGTCGGTCCCGTGAACATGGGGCCGAGCGCCGTGAAGGGCGTACCCTCGAGGGCACGCAGCGTGAGCCGATTCTTCGTGACCTTGTAGCTTGCGCCGGCTGCCCTGATCTTGCGACGCAGGTCCGTCACTTCCTGGACGGTCAGACCTGACTGGCGGGTAACCACCATCAGATTGGCGTCCTTGAAGATCTGGTTCAGCTCGACGATCGCTTCGGCCTTTTCCGAACGATTCACGGCTTTCTCCAACTATGGTCCAACCCGGAGGATCCGGATCGGACCGGCTGCGTTACAGACTGCGCAGCCTCCGTTAGCGGGTTAGCGCGACACGGAGACCTCGCGGTCCGGTTCGCCTGCCCCGGAAGTTCGGGCACGTGCGCGCACCTTGTGAGGTGCAGCGTCGATTCCCTTGCCCCCGTCTGCACTGGCGGGTTTCCCCATTACACCCGGCCCCGAAGGGTCAAGTACCGGTGGTCTCGGACAGGTGGAGCTGGAAGCCTTGCGGCCTCTTCGCTCCTCCCGCCGCCGGCCTCACGGCCCGCGGCGGAATCTCTCAAAATTTCCCGACAGCGATCAGGCGATCGCGGTGGTCAGGTCGAGCTTGATGCCCGGGCCCATCGTCGAGCTCAGCGACACCTTCTTGATGAAGGTGCCCTTGGCGCCGCTGGGCTTGGCCCGGCTGATCGCCGCGATCAGCGCCTTCACGTTGGCCGTGATCGCCTCCTCGCTGAACGAGGCCTTGCCCACACCAGCATGAACGATGCCAGCCTTTTCGGCGCGGAACTCGATCGAGCCGGCCTTGGCGGCCTTGACGGCGGCGGGCACGTCCTGCGTGACCGTACCGAGCTTCGGGTTCGGCATCAGGCCGCGCGGGCCCAGGACCTTACCCAGCCGACCCACCACGCCCATCATGTCCGGGGTGGCGATGCAGCGCTCGAAGTTCATTTCGCCGGCGTTGATCTTCTCGGCCAGGTCCTCGGCGCCGACGATATCGGCCCCGGCGGCCTTGGCTTCCTCCGCCTTGGCACCACGCGCGAACACCGCGACGCGCACCGACTTGCCGGTGCCGTTCGGCAGTTCGATCATGCCGCGCACCGCCTGGTCGGCGTGACGCGGATCGATGCCGAGGTTCATCGCGACCTCGATGGTCTCGTCGAACTTCGCCTTGGCATTGGCCTTGACGATCTTCACCGCCTCTTCGAGCGGATACATCTTCTCGCGGTCGACCGTGGCGGACGCCGTCTTGTAACGCTTGCCCTGGGCCATGGTCCTACTCCACCACCTGGAGGCCCATCGAGCGGGCCGAGCCCACCACCTGGGCCATCGCCGACTCGACGGTATCGCAATTGAGATCGGGCATCTTCTGCTCGGCGATCTCGCGAACCTGCTGCGTCGTCACCTTGCCGACGATCTGCGTACCGACCGTCTTGGCGCCCGACTCGATGCCGGCTGCCTTCTTCAGGAAGTAGGTCACCGGCGGCGTCTTGGTGACGAACGTGAAGCTGCGGTCCTGGAACACGGTGATGACCACCGGGATCGGCATCCCCGGTTCCATCTTCTGCGTCTTCGCGTTGAACTGCTTGCAGAATTCCATGATGTTGACGCCCTGCTGACCGAGCGCGGGCCCGATCGGCGGAGACGGATTGGCCTTGCCAGCCGGCACTTGCAGCTTGACGTAGGCTTGGATCTTTTTAGCCATGCATGCCCCTTTCCTGTGGGCGGCGCGGTCCGGCCATGGCAGGCCTCCCGCACCAGAAAATGATCAAGTCCTTGATCCCAAAGGATTTTCGGCCTCAATCCACCTCATGAGAAAAGGCCGGCGCACGGCCAGCCCTCCCAAGGGCGCGCGATCTACCAAATAAGATCGCCCGCCACAACCCTGATCTTGTCCACCGATATGGGAACGAATCAGATCTTTTCCACCTGTGCGTAGTCGAGTTCGACCGGGGTCGACCGGCCGAAGATCGAGACGGCCACCTTCACGCGTGCCCGTTCCTCGTCCACATCCTCGACAGTACCGTTGAAGGAAGCGAACGGACCGTCGGCCACCTTGACCTGCTCGCCGATCTCGAAGCTGACGGCGGGCTTGGGACGCTCCACGCCTTCCTGAACCTGCTTCAGAATGCGGCTGGCTTCGGCTTCGGAGATCGGTACCGGCTTGCCGCGACCACCGCCGCCCAGGAAGCCCGTGACCTTGGCCGTGTTCTTGACCAGATGCCAGGAGTCGTCCGTCAGGTCCATCTTCACGAGCACATAGCCCGGGAAGAACTTGCGCTCGGTATTGACCTTGCTGCCGCGGCGGACTTCCACGACTTCCTCGGTCGGAACGATGACCTCGGTGATTTCGTCGTCCAGACCCTTCTTTCCGGCCTGTTCACGGATCGACTGGGCGACCTTGTTCTCGAAGCCCGAGTAGGCGTGAACGACGTACCAGCGATGAGCCATGTCAGGAAACCCCGAGGAGAAGCTTCACGACGAAGCCAATGACCTTGTCGGCCACCAAAAAGAACAGCGAGGAGATTACGACAAAGATGAACACCATGCTGGTGGTGATCATGGTTTCGCGCCGAGTCGGCCAGGTGACGCGCGCCACCTCGGCTCTGACTTCTCGGGCGAACTCGATCGGATTCTTCGTCGTCATGATCGCCAATCTTCAAAAAATGGCAGGAGCGGAGGGACTCGAACCCACGACCCTCGGTTTTGGAGACCGATGCTCTACCAACTGAGCTACACTCCTGCAGACCATCGCCGCCGGATTGGTGCCGGCGGCGATCCTCTTATAGCACTACTTTACGACTTTGGTGACGACGCCGGCGCCGACGGTGCGGCCGCCCTCGCGGATGGCGAAGCGCAGGCCCTCGTCCATGGCGATCGGCTGGATCAGCTCGACCACCAGCCGCGCGTTGTCGCCCGGCATCACCATCTCCGTGCCTTCCGGCAGCGTCACCACGCCCGTCACGTCCGTCGTCCGGAAGTAGAACTGCGGACGGTAGTTCGTGAAGAACGGCGTGTGACGGCCGCCCTCTTCCTTCGTCAGGATGTAGGCTTCCGCCTCGAAGTTCGTGTGCGGCGTGATCGCGCCCGGCTTCGACAGAACCTGGCCGCGCTCCACGTCCTCGCGGCCCACGCCGCGCAGCAGCGCGCCGATATTGTCGCCCGCCTCGCCCGAATCCAGCAGCTTGCGGAACATCTCGACGCCCGTGACCACCGTCTTCGTCGTGGCCTTCAGGCCCACGATCTCGACTTCCTCGCCGACCTTCACGATGCCGCGCTCCACGCGACCCGTCACCACCGTGCCGCGGCCCGAGATCGAGAACACGTCCTCGATCGGCATCAGGAACGGCTTATCCTTGTCGCGCGCAGGCTGCGGAATGTACTTGTCGACCTCTTCCATCAGCTTCAGAACGGCCTGCTCGCCCAGCTCCGGGTTCTTGTCCTCCAGCGCCATCAGCGCCGAGCCCCGCACCACCGGAAGGTCGTCGCCCGGGAACTGGTAGCTCTTCAGCAGCTCGCGCACTTCCAGCTCGACCAGGTCCAGAAGCTCCGGGTCGTCGACCATGTCGCACTTGTTCATGAACACCACCAGCGCCGGAACGCCGACCTGGCGCGCCAGAAGGATGTGCTCGCGCGTCTGCGGCATCGGGCCGTCGGCCGCCGAAACCACCAGGATCGCCCCGTCCATCTGCGCCGCGCCCGTGATCATGTTCTTCACGTAGTCGGCGTGGCCCGGGCAGTCCACGTGCGCGTAGTGACGGTTCTGCGTCTCGTACTCGACATGCGCCGTCGAGATCGTGATGCCGCGCTCGCGCTCTTCCGGAGCCTTGTCGATCTGGTCATAGGCCGTGAACGTCGCGCCACCCGTCTTCGCCAGGATCTTCGTGATCGCAGCCGTCAGCGACGTCTTGCCATGATCGACGTGACCGATCGTTCCGATGTTGCAGTGCGGCTTGTTCCGCTCAAACTTTGCCTTCGACATGGTGTCGCGACCCTCGTGATGCTTCAGCTTCTACACAGACCGTACTTAACTGGCCGACTTAGCCAAACCTGGAGCGGGTGAAGGGAATCGAACCCTCGTCGTAAGCTTGGAAGGCTTCTGCTCTACCATTGAGCTACACCCGCAACACCCAAACAGAACCACTCTCGCCATGGACCGCTGGTGGAGGGGGAAGGATTCGAACCTTCGTAGACGCGAAGTCGGCAGATTTACAGTCTGCTGCCATTGACCGCTCGGCCACCCCTCCGTCCCAACCGGCATAAACGGAAAAAGCCTGTAGGCGCGGGGAGATACAGTGGCTTCCCGCGACTAGCAAGCACTTCCTTGCGGTGGAAACAAAACGCGCGGCAGCCGGTCGCGCCCGTTGTCCCGATATGACACCCGCGACACGGGATTTGCCCGCACCCGCTCCGCGCCATACAAGGCTCGCCATGCCTCCTCGCCCCAACCGTCCCCATCGCCAGTCCCGCACCGGCAACCAGTCCATCTGGATTTTCGGCCGACACGCCGTGCTCGCGGCCCTCGCCAACCCCGACCGCCGGATCGAACGGGTGTTCGTGACGAAGGAGATGGCCGACGCCCATGCCGCCGAGATCGGCAAGACGGACAAGACCATCACCTCTCGCGAGGACCTGAACCAGCGCCTGCCCAACGGCGCCGTTCACCAGGGCATCGCGGCCCTCGTGGCGCCCCTGGAAGAGCCCGCCCTCGAGGATATCCTGGCGCGCTGCGGCGACAATGCCCTCGTCCTGGCCCTCGACCAGGTGAGCGACCCGCACAATGTCGGCGCCATCCTGCGGTCGGCCGCGGCCTTCGGCGCCGCCGGCGTGATCGTGACCGACCGTCACACCCCGTCGGACACCGGCACCCTGGCCAAGGCCGCTTCCGGCGCCCTCGAGGTCGTCCCGCTGGTGCGCGCCGTCAACCTCGCCCGCGCCCTCGACCAGCTCAAGGAGGCCGATTTCTGGACCTACGGGCTGGCAGAAAGCGGCGACACGCGCATCGGCGACCTCGATCTCAAGGGCCGGACCTGCATCGTGCTGGGGGCCGAAGGCGAAGGGCTGCGCCGGCTGACGACGGAGAAGTGCGACCGGCTGGTGACGATCCCCACGAGCGACGCGCTCTCGGCCCTCAACGTCTCGAACGCCGCCGCCGTCGCCGCCTACGAATGGGCACGTCAGCAACCGAAATGATGCGACTTTCGCGGAGTTCGGTTATCTATCCGCCGAAGGCAGCCTGAGGGCCGGGTTAGCACAGCGGTAGTGCAGCGGTTTTGTAAACCGAAGGTCGGGGGTTCGATCCCCTCACCCGGCACCAGCCTTTTTCTGGACCTTGCTGTGGCGGTCCTGCGGGACAGCCGCCGCGAAACGGCAGATCAGAACCAGCAAGGCACGAGCCGCTTTTTTAATTCTGGTTGACCCTGCATGTTGTTAGTCAACCAGAGTTGCAAACAGCCAATCGCCAGATTGATGCGCATTCAACGAGCGGCCCCATCCTGACCATGAGCCGCAGTCTTTGGCCCGCTCGGTGGTTCGCACCAACAGCCTCGGCGACGAGTGTTGCTTCGGCGGCGGCGGTCCCCCAAGACGACAATGCGATAAAAGCATGCCGCCCCGAGTTGGAACCGAAAATCAAAGATGTGGTGTTCGTCCACATCCCCAAAACCGCCGGCACGTCGATGCGCAATATGCTCTCGGCGGCCCTGCCGACTGCCACGAAGTTATTCGAGTATGGAGCTGACACGGGCACGCTGATCCCCGCGCCGCAAATCACCGTGGGTGCTGTGGATGGCGGGGCCAGCGCCGCAACGGGGCCCGGCGACATCATAGATGCTTATGCGTTCGGCATCCGAACGCCCGAGAAGATCGCCGCGCTGCGAGGTGAAGCGCCTCGGGGTCAGCGATTTCTGGTCAGCAGCCATTGGCCTATCCGTCACTGGACCTCTGCCTTTCACCCTGCATCGGTCGTGACTTTCCTGCGCGATCCCGTCGATCGCGTCGAGTCCATCTATCGGATGCAGGTCAGAGATAAAAGCTTCACCGGTTCGTTCGCCGAATTCTATGAGTCGCAGGACCAAATCAATGTTCAGTGCCGGAAGCTGCAGGGAGTGGACCTGCACCACCTGGGCTTTGTCGGGCTGGTTGAGTTCATGCCAGACATGCTCAAAGCCTTGTCCCGGCACCTTGGCCTGGAGCTTCAGACGCGCCACGACAATAACGCCGGCCGTTCTCACCGACCCAAAATAGATGCAGGCACCCGCTCCCGCATACTTGCGCTCAACGAGGACGATGTGTGCCTCTATGGTCATGTCGAGGCCAACCTGGACTACTTCACGAACCATCGCGGTCGTCCCCTGAGCATAAGCTCCAAGCTTGCCAGAGGCAGAGTGTATCGGACGAAAGAAGGCACCCTCAGCGGTTGGGCCGTGGCGCACGATCCGAACCAGATGGCAACGATCGAAGTCCGGGTCGGCGGGCAAGCTGTTCAGCGCTGCTACGCCGATCAGTTTCTACCCTGGCTGAAGAAGATGACGCCCCACGGGGTTGGCGGCTTCGAGATTTGCTTACCGGCGGGCCTGCCGGTGGATAAAATGCCGATTCGGGTGGTCATCGCCGGGACGGAGAAGGACCTCAAAGGCTCTCCACTCATCCCTTGACTCAATCGGACCGCGTCAGCGCCGACAGACGTTTGTCCAACAGCTCGAGCGCCACCAGTACTTCCGCAAGCAGGCGCTGGAAGGCGTAGAACCAGCCGGCCTTTCCGTCGAGGATCGCGCCCTTCGCGAACAGCACATAGCCCAGCACCAGGATCGGCGCGGGCCAGCCCATCAGGCGTATCCTGTCGGCACGGCCCAGCCGGTCGCGCGGGGCCTCGAGAAGATGACTGGCCTCGCGGGCGGCGTACTTGAGCTGCGAGCCCAGCCAGCGCGACAGCGGCTTGCGATCGTCGTGATAGATCCTGCCCTCGAGGGCCGCGACGCGGCCCTGCAGGCGGATGCGATGGCCGTGCCCCTCGTTCTCGTATTGCGCGCCTGCGACACGATAGAGCACGGTGCGCGGGGGATAGAGCGTGCCGCGCAGCGGGTGGCCGTGGATCCGGTAGATGAACGCCGCCTTGTAACCTGTGTCTCGCGCCCCCGGCTGCAGCTCTGCCAGTTCCGAAACGAAGGCGTCACTCAGCTCGTAGTCTGCATCGAGCGAGAGGACCCAGTCGGTGCGGATCTGCGCCAGGCCGAAATTGCACTGTTCGGCGAAGCTGTCGAACGGGCGGTGGATGATCTCCGCACGCGGATTTGCGGCCAGCACGTCCAGCGTGCCGTCGGTGCTGCCGCTGTCGATCACGACGATGCGCCGCGCCCAATCGAGTTTTGCCAGCGTCCGCCCGATATTCTGGATCTCGTTGAAGGTGATCAGCAGCGGGGTGATGCTGTCGCGATCCATTGGGGCGTCCCTAGCGGGCCTTCGCCTGCATCGCGCGGCTGCGGCTGTCCGTCATCCACATCCAGGCGCTGCCGATGATGTCGTCGATCGCCGAATGGACCGGCGTCCAGTCCAGCGCCTGCCGCGCCCGCGAGACGTCGGCCACCAGCACCGGAGGATCGCCTGCCCGCCGCGGTGCCGCGACGGTCCGGATCTCGCGGCCGGTGAGGCGCCGCGCGCGGTCGACAAGTTCGCCGATGCTGGCACCTTGTCCGCCGCCTAGATTGTAGGCCTGAAAATTACCGGCCTCGCAGCGCGACAGCGCGGCGACATGCGCCGCCGCGAGGTCGGTCACATGCACATAGTCGCGGACGCAGGTGCCGTCCGGCGTATCGTAGTCCGTCCCGAAGATGGAAATGTCGGGCCGAATGCCGTGCGCTGCCTGCAGCACCAATGGGATGATGTGCGTCTCCGGATCGTGCTCCTCGCCAATCTCGCCCTCGGGATCGGCGCCGCCGGCGTTGAAGTAGCGCAGCGCGATCGCCCCCAGGCCGTGAGCGCTACAGGCATCGCGCAGGATCTGCTCCCCCATCAGCTTGGTGCGGCCGTAGGTGTTGATTGGCAGCTGCACGGTGCTTTCGACGACCGGAAGTACATCGGGCACGCCATAGGTCGCGCAACTGCTGCTGAACACGATGGAGCCGACGCCATGCGCACGCATGACCTCGATCAGCGCAATCATGCCGCCGACATTGGCGCGATAGTAGCGCACCGGCTCGATCATCGACTCCCCGACATAGGCGAGCGCCGCGAAATTGATGACCGCATCGGGCTTGTGCTCGCGGATCGCCGCTGCGAGCGCCACGGGATCGTTGATGTCGCCCTGGACCAGCGGGCCCCACTTCACGGCCCATGGATGGCCCGTATGCAGGTTGTCGTAGGCGATCGGCAGGTGGCCTGCACGTGCAAGCGCCTTGCATGTATGCGAGCCGATATAGCCCGCACCCCCCGCCACCAGTACACGCACTATGCCGTTCCCCCCGCTCGAATGCTCTGAAGAGCAGGATAGCCCAATTGCACGGTCAGCGCTGAATAAGCGTGTCGCCGAGCACGAGGACATCCATCTTGGTCCGCAGGAAGCAGTCGATCGCCTCCTCGGGCTTGCAGACCACGGGCTCGTTCTCGTTGAAGCTGGTGTTCAGCACGATCGGCACGCCCGTGAGTTCGCGGAAGGCCGTGATCAGCCGCGCATAGCGCGGATTGCCCGACCAGGTGACGGTCTGGAGGCGGCCGGTCCCGTCGACATGAGTGACGGCCGGGATCTCCTTGCGCTTCTCCTCCCGGATGCGAAAGACCTGCATCATGAACGGCACGTCGTCGTCGGTCTCGAACCAGTCGGGCACGGCTTCGCGCAGGATCGAAGGCGCGAAGGGCCGGAAGGATTCCCGCCGCTTGATCTTGAGATTGAGGATGTCCTTCATGTCGGCACGGCGCGGATCGCCCAGGATCGAGCGGTTGCCGAGCGCGCGCGGCCCCCATTCCAGCCGCCCCTGGAACCAGCCGATCACCTTGCCCTCGGAGATCGCCTGCGCGGTGTGTCGGCACAGCGTCGCCTCGTCGGCGATGCGCTCGATGCGGCAGCCGGCTGCGTCGAAATCTGCCCGGCGCCGGGCGATGGCCGCCGCGATCTCGTCCGGCGTCGCCGACGGGCCCCAATAGGCGTGGTCCATCACGAAGTGGCGCCTGGCCGACGCCCCGCCGGTCCTGTGCCAGGTCGCGAAGGCCGCCCCGATCGCGCCGCCGGCATCGCCGCCGGCCGACTGGACGTAGAGCTTGCGAAACGGGGTACGCTCGAGAACCTTGCCGTTGGCCACCGAATTGTAGGCGCAGCCGCCGGCCAGCACGACGGCGTCGGTCCCGTAGCGGGCATGCAGGGCGTTCAGCAGGTTGAAGAAGGCGTTCTCATAGGTCACCTGTGCGGAACGCGCGATGTCGCGGTGCTTGTCCTCGAGGGGCGCCTCCGGGTCCCGCGCGGGTCCCAGCAGCGTGACGAGTGCGTCGCTCCACAGGCGGCCTCCCGAGGGGATGCCGTCCTTGACCTGATAGTTGGCGCCCTCCCCCGAGGCATGGCGGAAGTAGCGCAGGTCGAGCGCGAAAGTACCGTCGTTCCTGAGACGCACGATCTCCTTCATCTGGTCGACGAAGGCCGGCTGGCCGTAGGGCGCGAGGCCCATGACCTTGTACTCGTCGCCATAG
Source organism: Reyranella sp. (assembly GCF_965227665.1). Taxonomy (GTDB): domain Bacteria; phylum Pseudomonadota; class Alphaproteobacteria; order Reyranellales; family Reyranellaceae; genus Reyranella. Next base: position 5,456,587 of record NZ_OZ245767.1, on the reverse strand, counting down.
TGCGGGAACCCGATGAACTGGGTCATCGCTTCGTAGAAAACGCCTAGCGAATGCGGGAAATAGACCCTGCCGTCGACCGACAGGTTTCCCCCCTCGCCCATCCCCCAGGCCGCAGAGGAAAAATCGCCGAAGCCGTCGACCGACACGGCCACCGCCCGCTCGTGGGGTGACACCAGGAAGGCCGATGCGAGATGGCACAGATGGTGTTCGACCATATGCGCCGTGCCGCGGAACTCCTGGTCCGGCAGATGGCGCTTGAGGTTGCCCGCGATGTCGGCGCGCTCGCCGCGATTGCGCAAACGGCTCATCACGTAGTTCAGGCTGACGCGCGACGTCAGCGCGAAGGCGAGCTTGCGCCAGCGATTGGCGGTGTTGTCGCTGTTGACCGCGACATGGTCGACTTCGGCCAGCGAGATGCCGGCCTCGGCCAGGCAATATCGGATCGACTCACTCGGGAAGCCGCCCCAGTGCTTGATGCGGCGAAACCGCTCCTCCTCCACCGCCGCGACCAGTTCGCCATCCTTCACCAGGCAGGCGGCCGCATCGGCGTGATAGGCGTTGAGGCCGAGAATATAGGTCATGCGGGCAGGTTGGACATTCGAAAGACTACGCCTATGTGGTTGGTATAGATCAATTTTTGCGAGGGACCACCTTTTTCACCGGCCTTGCGGCCACGAAGGCGTCTTCGTCTGCAGACCATGCATAGCCCATGCGGCGCGTCGACGGCTTGACGAGGCCGGCACTTCCGATCAAACGGACAGCCTCGAGCGGCCCCCTCGGTTCCCGGGGCCCCGATCGCGTGCTCGACCGAGGCGCGTCGCAACCCTCGCAAGTCGTTGACAAGTCGGATAAAACCCCTCGCTTCGATCGAAAGGCTCTCGTGCATGTCCAAGAATGATCTCGTCGTCGTGACCGGCGCCGGTGGCTTTATCGGCGGCCATCTGGTGAAGGTCCTGCAGCAACGCGGCCACACAAGGATTCGCGCGGTCGACGTGAAGCCGCTCGATGAGTGGTACCAGAAGATCCCGGGTGTCGAGAACCAGGTGGGCGATCTCGCCCTGCTCGAACCCTGCCGCAAGGCCGCCCAGGGCGCCGCGATGATCTACAACCTCGCCGCCGACATGGGCGGCATGGGCTTCATCGAGACCCACAAGGCCGAATGCATGCTGTCGGTGCTCACCAGCACCCACATGCTGGTTGCCGCCAAGGAAGCCGGCGTGCCGCGCTTCTTCTATTCGTCCTCGGCCTGCGTCTACAACGGCGACAAGCAGACCGACGCCAACGTCACCGCGCTCAAGGAAGAAGACGCCTACCCCGCCCTGCCGGAAGACGGCTACGGCTGGGAGAAGCTCTTCAGCGAGCGCATGGCCCGCCACTTCCGTGAGGATTTCGGCATCGCCACCCGCGTTGCGCGCTACCACAACGTCTACGGTCCCGAAGGCACCTATGACGGCGGCCGCGAGAAGGCTCCGGCCGCGATGTGCCGCAAGGTCATCGCCGCCAAGCTGTCAGGCAAGCATGAGATCGAGATCTGGGGCGACGGCGAGCAGACCCGCTCGTTCATGTACATCGACGACTGCACCGAGGGCACGATCAAGCTCGCCGAGAGCGACATCATCGAGCCGCTGAACATCGGCAGCGACGAGCTGGTCAGCATCAACACCCTGGTCGACATGGTCGAGAAGATCGCCGGCATCAAGCTGAAGCGCACCTACAAGCTCGACGCGCCGAAGGGCGTCCGCGGCCGCAACAGCGACAACACGCTGATCAAGAAGCTGATGAACTGGGCCCCGTCCGTCCGTCTCGAGGACGGCATGGAGAAGACCTACAAGTGGATCTACGACGAGATGACCTCGGGTAAGGCCTCGGTCGTCAACGCCCTGCCGAAGCAGGCCCTCGCGGCCCAGTAAGGCCCAAGGGAAGCAGGACGACGAACGCGCCGCGAAGGAAACTTCGCGGCGCTTTGCATTTGGGCTAACGGCCGATCCCGCTCACGCCTCGGTTGCTCTTCAGCAGCTCGTCGAAGAAGGCGATCGTCTTCGTCAGCCCGTCGTCGAGCGCGACCTTCGGCTCCCACTTGAGCGCCTCGCGGGCGAGCGTGATATCCGGGCAGCGCTGCATCGGATCGTCGACCGGAAGCGGCGCGAATACGAGCCGGCTCTTGCCGCCGACCTTGTCGAGGATCTTCTCGGCCAGGTGGCGGATCGGCATTTCGACCGGGTTGCCGATGTTCACCGGCCCGGTGAAGTCGTCGGGCGTATGGTCCATCAGGCGCTGCCAGCCGTCGAGCAGGTCGTCGACGTAGCAGAAGGCCCTGGTCTGCATGCCGTCGCCGTAGATGGTGATGTCCTCGCCCTTCAGCGCCTGCACGATGAAGTTCGAAACGACGCGCCCGTCGTTGGGGTGCATGCGCGGACCGTAGGTGTTGAAGATGCGCGCCACTTTGATACGCAGCCCGTGCTGGCGGTGATAATCGAAGAACAGGGTCTCCGCGCAGCGCTTGCCCTCGTCGTAACAGGCGCGCGGCCCCAGCGGATTGACGTTGCCGCGATAGCTCTCGACCTGCGGATGAACGGTCGGGTCGCCATAGACCTCGCTGGTCGAGGCCTGGAAGATCTTGGCCCGCACCCGCTTGGCCAGCCCCAGCATGTTGATGGCGCCATGCACGCTGGTCTTGGTCGTCTGCACCGGATCGTGCTGGTAGTGGATCGGCGAGGCCGGGCAGGCGAGATTGTAGATCTCGTCGACCTCGACATAGAGCGGGAAGGTCACGTCGTGGCGCATCAGCTCGAAGCGCGGATTGTCGAGGCAGGCCAGCACGTTGGCCTTGCTGCCGGTGAAGTAGTTGTCGACGCAGAGCACGTCGTGTCCGGCCTCGAGCAGGCGCTCGCAGAGATGCGAACCGAGGAAGCCCGCCCCGCCGGTGACCAGTATCCGCTTGCCCATGGTGCCTCTCGGAATCGCCTCTGACGTCGCGCTCGACACTAGGCGATCAAGCTCTTGAATTCACTTCAAAATCACCGAAGGATGACGCTGCCCGACCGCTAGGGGGACCGGGCCAATATCGCAGGGGAAGCGTCCTATGAGCATCGAGATGGTCGGCTTGGCCGACATCGTGCGCGTCCACGGTGCGGCACGTCCGGACACGGTGGCGATCGTCTACGAAGGCCGGCCCACGACGTACGGCGAACTCGATCGTGCCTCCAGCCGCGTTGCCAGCGGCCTGCTCGCCGAAGGCATCGAGCCGCAGGTTCGCGTCGCCCATCTCGACAAGAGCAGCGACCTCTTCTTCGAGTTGCTGTTCGGCGTCGCCAAGGCGGGCGCCGTCATGGTCTCGGTGAACTGGCGCCTCGCCGCCCCCGAGGTCCTGCAGATCGTGAACGACGCCGAGGCAGAGATGCTGTTCGTCGGCGAGGAGTACTTCCCAATCGTCGAGGCGATCCGCGATCGGTTGAAGAGCGTGCGCAGGATCGTATCGCTGGGCCCCCGCCACGGCGACTGGGAGGCCTTCGTGGACTGGCGCGACCGGCACCCCGCCAGCGATCCACGCCTGCCCGCGCGCCCACGGGACACAGCCGTGCAGTTCTACACCAGCGGCACCACAGGCCTGCCGAAAGGCGCCGAACTGACCAACGCCAACTTCGCCTTCATGTTCGAGCAATGGACACGGAGCTGGCTCCTGAAACCCGGGACCCAGAACATCGTCTGCCTGCCGATGTTCCATATCGGGGGCGCGGGCTGGGCGATCGCCGGTCTTTACGCGGGCGCGACCAACCATGTCGTCCGGGAGTTCGTGCCCGCGCGCGTGCTGGAGATCATCGAGCAGGACCGGATCGAGGTCATGCTGCTGGTGCCGGCGATGATCCTCTTCCTGGTGCAGGCACCGCAGATCCGCGAGACCGACCTGTCGAGCCTGCGCCTGATCGTCTACGGCGCGGCGCCGATCCCGGGCGAGCTGTTGAAGCAGGCCTTGTCGATTTTCGGCTGCGGCTTCCAGCAGGTCTACGGCCTCACCGAGACGACCGGCGCCATCACGCTGCTGCCGCCCGAGGATCACGATCCGTCCGACGCAACAAAACTCCTGTCCTGCGGCTATGCCCAGGTGGGCGTCGAGCTGCGCATCGTCGACGACGCCGGCGCGGACCTGCCCGCCGGGAAGGTCGGCGAGATCGCGGTCCGCTCGCCGCAGGTCATGGCGGGCTACTGGCGCCTGCCCGATGCCACCCGCCGTGCCATCCAGGGAGACTGGTTGTTCACCGGCGACGCGGGCTTTCTCGACGACAAGGGCTACCTGTTCATCCACGACCGCGTGAAGGACATGATCGTCTCGGGCGGTGAGAACATCTACCCGGCGGAGGTGGAGAGCGCCCTGTTCGGCCATCCCGGCGTCGCCGACGTGGCGGTGATCGGTGTTCCCGACGAGCGCTGGGGCGAGGCGGTGAAGGCGGTCGTGGTGCGCAAGCCCGGGACCGACGCCACCCCCGGCGAGTTGATCGGCTGGGCGCGGGAGCGCATCGCCGGCTACAAGCTGCCCAAATCGGTCGACTTCATCGACGCCCTGCCCCGCAACCCGACCGGCAAGATCCTGAAGCGCGAGCTGCGCAAGCCCTACTGGGAAGGCCGGCAGCGCAACATCAATTGACCGTCTGACGTGACCGCCCTGCGGACCCGGCCACAAACGCGTCTCGAATTCCCGATGCCACGGTTCTAGAAGAGTCCCATGTCCAATCTGCCCGACAATCTCACGCCCGTCCGCCAGGCCCACGTTTTCGACGAAGCAAGGCTCGCCGACTACATGAAGGCCAATGTCGAGGGCTATCGCGGCCCGATCAGCATCCTCCAGTTCGAGGGGGGCCAGAGCAACCCGACCTTCCACGTGACCGACGGCGCGGGGAACCAGTACGTGCTGCGCAAGAAGCCGCCAGGGAAGCTGCTGCCCTCCGCCCACCAGGTCGACCGCGAATACCGCGTGATCAAGGCCCTGTCCGACCATACCGACGTGCCCGTTCCCAAGCCCTACGCGCTTTGCCAGGACGATTCGGTCATCGGCACGGCCTTCTACATCATGCAGTTCCTCCCGGGCCGGGTCTTCGCCGACGTGCGCATGCCCGGCGTCTCGCCGGCCGATCGCGGCAAGATCTTCGACTCGATGAACGACGTGCTGGCGCGTCTGCACAATGTCGACTATCGCGCGGTCGGTCTCGGCGACTACGGCCGTGAAGGTCAGTACATCCAGCGCCAGGTCGCCCGCTGGTCGAGCCAGTACGATCTCGCCCGCACCGAAGAGATCGCGTCGATGGAAGCGCTGAAGAAGTGGCTTCCGGAGAACATCCCGCCCGGCGACGAGACGCGCATCAACCACGGCGACTATCGCCTCGGCAATACAATCGTGCACCCGACCGAGCCCCGCGTCATCGCCGTGCTCGACTGGGAACTCTCGACGCTCGGCCATCCGCTGGCCGACCTCGGCTACAATTGCATGATGTACCATTTCGGCGAGGGTTTCGGCGCTTCCGGCGGCTATGCCGGCCAGGACCTGAAGGCGTTCGGCATCCCGACCGAGCAGGAATATCTCGCCGCCTATGCCCGCCGGACCGGCCGCAAGGAAGTGCCGAGCTGGGAGTTCTATCTCGCCTTTTCCCTGTTCCGCCTCGCCGCCATCGTGCAGGGCGTCTACAAGCGCGGACTCGACGGAAACGCCTCGTCGGAAACGGCGACGAAATACGGCAACCGCGCCCGCGCGATGGCCGACCTAGCCTGGTCGATGGTCGAGAAGCGCGCCTGAGCGCGCTTCTCCCCTCCTATTCGTCCGTATACGGCACCATCGAGGCGTCGTGGCCCTTCGGGCAATTGGCGCTGTCGATGACGGCGTTGGCCGGATTGCGATAGCGCGCAATGTCGTAGGGCGCGAACTCGCTCGGCGGCTGCGTCGGGGGCGTCCGAAGCGTCCAGGACACCAGTTGCTTGATCACGCTGCCAAGGGCCTGGTCGAAGGCCTCGACGACTTTCGGCACCTTGTCGGCGCGCGCCCGAACGCAGCGTTCGAATGAGGCGACGCCGATGATCTGCCGGTCGGGCATGCGCACCAGCTTGGCAATGATGCGAACCTTCACGATCGGCGGCATGCCGTAGAAGTACATCGCCTCGAAATTGCGCAGGTCGGGCTGCAGCACGTAGTTCGCCCGCAGCGCGATCGACTCGCGCGACACGGCGACGATCTTGCGTGTATTCTCGAAGGAATCGACGATCCGGGTCTGCACCATCAGCGGCGCCCGGTCGGTCCATGCCACCTTGGCATAGTAGTCCGTCGAGGTCGGCGTCATGGCGATGGCGATGCGGCCGGTATCCAGGTTCGCCGCCGCCACCGGCGCCTCCACCGCGAGCTGCCAGTAGACCGAGGGCAGATCGGCGTCGAAGGTGCTCTTGGGCGAGACGGTGTAGAGGTCGGTCGGATCGCCCACCGAATCGACGGCGCTGACGAAGGAGCAGCCCGACAGGAGGGCGATGGCGGCCGCACAGGCAGCCAGGCAACGGATCATTTCGGCGTGTATCCCTGCTTGCCGCTGAACACGAAGTTGGCCGGGTCGCGCTCCAGTCGTGTGGCGATGACGTTCAGGTTGGCGGTGAGCTGGCGCAGATCCCGCAGCGCGAGCGAGAACTCCGTGAGCCCGATTTCGGTGAAATTCTTGATCGGGCGGCTGTTGTCCGTCACCAGCTTGTTCAGCTGGTTGGCGGCGGCGTTGATGTTGGCCAGCGCAGCGCGGGTCTCGTTCAGTGTCTTGCGAAGTTCACCCGGGTCCTTGCCGGCCAGCGCCTTGCGCGTTTCGGCATCCTGGGGGCCGATTTCCTGCGCAATCAGCGTGAACGATTCGGAAAGTTCGTTCAGCTTGGTGAAGGTCTTGCGGAAATCGGCGATCGCGCCCGGCAGTTCAGCCAGCGTCGTCTGAATGGCTCCATCGGATTTGGCAAAGGCGTTCGTCGCCGTCTGCAAGTTGCGCAGCGTGTCCGTGACAGCGCCGATATTGTCCGGGCTCAACAGGTCGTTCAGCCGGTCGACCGTGGTGCTGGCCTTGGTCAGCAGCTCCTGGGCCGAGGTCGAAGTCGCCTGCAGGAACGAGGCGCCTTCGCGAATCTCCGGATAGGGTTTGTCGCCGAGCTTCTTCTTGGGCTTCACCTGATCGACGTCGAGGCGCCCCACGATCTGGATGAAGGGGGCGCCGGCGATGAACGGCTTCTCGAAAACGGCATAGGAGCGGTCGCGGATGTCGATCGACCAATCGACCGCCACCGTGACTTCGATCTTTTCGGTGAGGCGTTCCCGGCCGGTCGACCGCTGGGTCTCCGCCCTCGACGTGAGCTGGATGTCCGCAACGCGTCCGACGCGCAGACCGCGATAGAAGACGGGCGAATCCTTTGTCAGTCCCTGCACGTCGCCGGAAAAGAGGATGTCATAATAGGCATACGACGTGCGATCGCCCGCGCGCAGCTTCCAGATGACGAATCCGGCCAGGGCGGCGACGAACAGGATCATCGCCGCGCCAATCAGCACGTAGGGCGATTTTCTTTCCATCCGATACTACTTCTGCTCCCGCCGCGCTGCGCGCCCACGCGGTCCGTGGAAGTATTCCCGGACCCAAGGATGGTCGTATTCCAGCAACTCCGCCATCGTACCCACCACGACGCGCTTGTCGAGAAGGACTGCAATGCGGTCGCAAATTGCATTGAGGCTATCGAGGTCGTGCGTGACCATCAGGACGGTCAGGCCGAGATTGTGGCTAAGGCCCTTCACCAGCTCGTCGTAATGCGAGGCGCCGATCGGATCCAGACCGGCCGTCGGCTCGTCGAGGAACAGGAGTTCCGGATCGAGCGCCAGCGCCCGGGCCAGACTGGCACGTTTGCGCATGCCGCCGGAAAGTTCCGACGGCTTCTTCTCGCCAGTATCGCCCGGAAGACCGACCAAGGCCACCTTGAGGGCGGCGATGTCGCGCATGGTCTGCTCTTCGAGCTCGGCATGCTCCCGGATCGGGACGATGATGTTTTCGGTGACGCTGAGCGAGGAGAACAGCGCGCCATCCTGGAACTGGACGCCGGTACGGGCCAGCATCTGGCGCTGCGCTTTGCCCTGCAGGGTGCTGGTATCGACCCCGAGCATCTCGATCTTGCCCTCGCGCGCCTGGTTCAGGCCGATGATGGTTCGAAGAAGGACCGACTTGCCGGTCCCCGAACCGCCGACCAGACCGACAATCTCGCCGCGGAATACGTCGAAATCTAGATGGTCGTGGATCACCTTGTCGCCGAATTGGGTGCGGATGCCCCGCAGGCGCAGCACGACTTCCCGGCCATCGCGGTGATCGACGATCTGCCCCCCTTCCAGCTTGGCGCCTTCGGGCATCAGACGCCGGCGAGCAGGAAGATGATCGAGAACACGGCGTCCAGCACGATCACGCAGAAGATCGATTCCACCACCGATTTGGTCGTGAGCTGGCCTACGCTTTCGGCGCTGCCGCGGACCTGCAGCCCTTCGAAGCAGCCGATGGTGGCAATCACGACGCCGAAAACCGGCGCCTTGATCATGCCGGTATAGAAATGCCATGCACCCACAGTGTCGCGCAGCCGGTCGAAAAACTGCACGAAGGTGAAGTCGAGATAGATGGTGCAGGCGACCGCGCCGCCGAGCAGGCCCGCCATGTCTCCCCAGAAGGCGAGCAGCGGCATCGAGATCAGCAGCGCGCTGATGCGCGGCAGGACCAGCCATTCGACGGGATTGAGGCCGATCGTGCGCATCGCATCGACCTCCTGGTTGACCTGCATGGTGCCGATCTGGGCCGTGAAGGCGCTGCCCGAGCGGCCCGCGACGATGATCGCGGTCAGGAGCGGCCCCAGCTCGCGGAACATGCCGATGCCCACCGCCTCGACGGTGAAGGTCTCGGCCCCGAACTGGCGAAGCTGCTGCACGCCCTGGTAGGCGATGACCACGCCGATCAGAAAGCACAGCACGCCCACGATCACGAGGGCGCGAATCCAGACCTCGTACATCTGCCGGATGATGGCGTTCGGCCGGAAACGCTTGGGCTGCAGCACGGCCTCGACGAAGACGACGAGGATCTCGCCGAAAAAGGCGCAGAGATTGAGGACCTGTTTGTAGAAGTCGATCGTTCCGTGGCCGATCTCGTCCAGCCAGTGTGCCAGCCAATTGACCCGACGGTCGGGCGGCGCCTGGCACATATTTTCGCGGACAACCTTGAAGAGGGCGGCCTGCGCCTCGTTCCGGGTCTGCACCTCGGCATCGGGCCCGCACCCGGAGATTTCTAGGATCTCGAGCGCCCCGGCCGTGTCGACGCGGCCGACCCCGGTCGCATCGATGGCGGGACGATCCTTCGAGCGGAGGCCGGCGCCCGCAAGAGCGCTCTCGGCCTTCTTGCGGATGCCGCGGACGCTGAACACCGTCCAGGTGCCGCCGACTTCCATGACGGGCTTGCCCGCCCGCTCGGTGTAACGAATTGTGGGTTCCGCTTCGGCCATCGGCGAAGATTAGTCGTCGCGCAGGTTACCGCTGTCAATCTCCGTGCATTGCCTCGACGCCACGCCGCTGTCACGATCCTGGCGGGAGGACCGGATGGGCAAATGGCCACGGCTGGACAAGATCGAGATGATCGACGGTCCGATCGACAAGCAGAGCTACGAACGCCAGATCAAGAAACTGCAGGATCGGCTGCTCGACTTGCAGATTCACGACCTGCGGACCGGGGGACGGGCGCTGATCTGTCTCGACGGCTGGGACGCCGCCGGCAAGGGCGGCATGATCGAGCGGCTGGTGGCGGGACTGGAGCCGAAATCGGTCCAGGTCTGGCGCATCGGCGCGCCCACTCCCGAAGAACAGGGCCACCACTACCTCTGGCGCTTCTGGAACCGGCTGCCGGCCCCGGGCAACTGGGCGATTTTCGACCGCACCTGGTACGGTCGGGTCCTTGTGGAGCGTATCGAGGGTTTCTGCGAGAAGTCCGCCTGGGAGCGCGCCTACCGCGAGATCAATGAATTCGAGCGCCAACTCGCCGACGATGGCGTGCGCATCGTGAAGCTGCTGGTGCATGTCAGCGCCGAGGAACAGAAGCGGCGGATGATCGAGCGACTGAGCAAGCCCAGCAAGCACTACAAGATCGGCCTCGAGGATTTCCGCAACATCGCCAAGCGCAAGCAGTATCTCGATGCCTACGATGACATGCTGGAACGCACCGACACCGAACACGCTCCCTGGCATGTCGTCGCCAGCGACGAGAAGATGCATGCCCGGCTCGAGGGCCTGAAGATCATCGCGGACCGGCTGGGTGAAGGCGTCAAGATCGAGAGCCGCGCGCTGGACCCGCGAATTCTCGAAGCCGCCTACGAAACTTGGGGATGGCGGCCGGAGAAGAACGCCGACGGCAAGAAATAGCCCTGCCCTCGTTGCATCATGCCTGGGCCGGCGCCTCGGTCGGCGAAGCGAAGACGTTCGATCTCGCGCCGTCCCCGAGACGCGCGGCGATCCAGGGCAGTGCCTCCCGCATGGCCTCTTCGAACTTCCAGGGCGGATTGATCACTATGAGCCCGCAGGCTGCGAGCTTTCCCTCGGGGGTCCGAGGGCCCAGGTCGAGTTCCAGGCGCAGGTAATTCCCTTCCGCCAGCGATGCCAAGAAGGAGGCGACGGCCGCCTCGTCCTTGATCGGATACCAGATCGCAAAGCAGCCGGTGGCCAAGCGGCGTAGCCCGTGGCGAACCGCCCGCGTCAGCACCTCGAACTCGTCGGTCGCCTCGAAGGGCGGGTCTATCAGCACCAGGGCGCGGCGCTCGACCGGCGGCAGTGTCGCCTTGATCGCATGGTACCCGTCTGCTTGGCGAACTTCGACGGCCCGGTCGCCGGCAAACTCACGCTTCAGCAGCAACGCCTCTTCGGGATGCTTCTCGCAGGCGATGAAGCGGTCGCCGGGCCGCAGGGCCACCCGGACCAGTCGCGGCGAGCCGGGATAGCGATGGAGCGCACCGCCCGGCGGCCCGAACTTGCGATCGTAGGCCTGAACTGCCGCGAGATAGCGGCCGATGGCGGCGGGCATCCCGGTTCGGCTCTCGCTCATCAGGCGTCCGATTCCGGTCTCCGCCTCGCCCGTACGGCGCGCCTGAGAGCCGGCGAGGTCGTAGCCCCCGGCGCCGGCATGGGTGTCGAGCACGAACAGCTTCTTGTCCTTGGCCGTCAGCAGGCGCAGCAGCTCGCAGAGCGCGGTGTGCTTCAGCAGGTCGGCGAAATTGCCGGCGTGATAGCCGTGGCGATAGTTCACGGAAGACTTTCTGGTCCGATTTGAGATGATTCCCCGGGCACGGTATGTGCTTCGGGCGCAGGACACTACAATTGAGGATCGAAATGGCCAACCACGAGCTGCATTCTTCGCCCGAGACCTGCCACTGGGGCTATTTCGACAGCCAGCTCCCGCCACAGCTTCGCATCAAGTCGGGCGACACCGCCACGATCCACTGCGTGTCCGGCGCCGCCGAGATCCTGCCCGGCGAGCCCTACAACGTGCTGCCCGAGCATCGCGAGATCATCGCCAAGCTTACGCCGCATATCGGTCGGCACATCCTGACCGGGCCCGTCCATGTCGAGGGCGCCGAGCGCGGCGACGTTCTGGCCGTCGAGGTGCTCGACATCAAGTTCCGCACCAACTGGGGCTGGAACGTGCAGCGGCCGCTGATGGGCACCCTGCCCGAGGACTTCCCCTTCTACCGCCTGACCCACATCCCGATCGATTCCAACCGCGGCGTCTGCACCATGCCCTGGGGCACCGAGATCGAGCTCAAGCCCTTCTTCGGCATCATGGGCGTCGCCCCGCCGCCGGAATGGGGCCAGTGCAGCTCGGTCGAGCCGCGCGCCTTCGGCGGCAACATCGACAACAAGCATTTCCGGGTCGGCACCACGGTCTACTTCCCCGTCTTCGCCGATGGCGGCCTGTTCTCGACCGGCGACGGCCACGGCGTGCAGGGCGACGGCGAGGTCAACCTGACGGCGCTCGAGACCAGCCTGAGCGGCACCTTCAAGTTCACGCTGCACAAGGGCATGAAGCTCAACAATCCGCGCGCCGAGACGGCGACCCACTGGATCACCCACGGCTTCGACCAGGATCTCGACGACGCCGCCAAGGAAGCCCTGCGCGACATGATCCGGCTCATCACCGCCAAGACCGGCCTGAAGCCCGAGGACGCCTACATGCTCTGCAGTCTGCAGGCCGACCTGCACGTCACGCAGACGGTCGACGGCAACAAGGGCATCCACTGCATGATCGAAAAGAAGATCATCGGCGGCTGAGGGCATCGGCGGAAACGGGCGAGCGGACCATGACGCACATGCAGCTTCTCGACGAGGCGGTCGCCCGGAACAACGATGCCGAATGGTCACGCCGCGCGCTGGATCTGATCCGCAACGACCAGCGTCGCTCCGCGGATACTCACCTGCTGCGGCTCGACCTGCCGATGCTCGAGGGGATCGACGTCTATCTCAAGGACGAATCGACTCATCCCACGGGGAGCCTCAAGCACCGGCTGGCCCGCTCGCTGTTCCTGTACGGGATCTGCAACGGCCGGATCCGGCAGGACACGCCGATCGTCGAGGCCTCGTCGGGCTCGACCGCGATCTCGGAGGCCTACTTCGCCCGCCTGCTGGGCCTGCCCTTCCACGCCGTGATGTCGGCATCGACCTCGGCGGAGAAGGTCGCCGAGATCGAGCGGCAGCACGGCAAGTGTCATCTCGTCGCCGACGGTCGCGGCATCTACGCCGCCGCCGAGTCTCTGGCGACCGAGTTGCGGGGCGTCTACGTCGACCAGTTCACCTATGCCGAGCGTGCCACCGACTGGCGCGGGAACAACAACATCGCCGAGTCGATCTTCGAGCAGATGAGCCGCGAGCCCCATCCGGTACCGACCTGGATCGTGATGAGCGCGGGGACCGGCGGCACCACCGCGACGCTCGGCCGGTACATCCGTTATATGCGCTACGCCACGAGGCTTTGCGTCGCCGACCCGGAGTTTTCGGCCTTCTTCGAAGCCTTCGCCAAAGGCAATCTCCAGGCAACCTGCGAGCGCGGCTCGCGCATCGAGGGGATCGGTCGGCCGAGGGTCGAGCCCTCGTTCCTGCCCAACATGATCGATCGCATGATGCGCGTTCCGGACGCCCAGTCGCTGGCCGGCATGCGCGTCCTCTCGCGCCTGCTCGGCCGCAAGGTGGGCGGCTCGACCGGCACGAACTTCGTGGCGCTGTGCATCCTCACCTCGCGCATGAAGGCGGAGGGCCGCACGGGGTCCCTCGTGTCGCTGATCTGCGACAGCGGGGAACGCTACGGAAACACCTACTACAATGACGAGTGGGTGGCGGCGCAGGGATTGGACCTCGAGCCGCACGAGCGCGCCCTCGAAGCCTTCCTGAAGGACGGCGACGCCATCATCTAACGGACCTATTGGGCGCGGCGCGACGGCTGCCGAACCGGGGGCGCCGTCGGCTTCGTCGCGATCGGCTCCTCTGTGATCGGGTAGCGCGGCACTTCGCTGATCTCGGTGGAGCCGGGCATCGGCAGGATCGCCTGGTTCTTCCAGTTCGGCCCAACCGTGGCGCCGTTCCCTCCCGCGACCGGCGGGCCGGACTCCTGCATCGTGCTGAAGTCTGAATTGAAACGCTGGGGCTGGGCCAGAGCGGCGCCGCCGGCGACCGCGAGGACGAGCAGGACAGGCAAGGCCACTTTCATCGCACTCTCCGGGTTCTGTTACCGGAACAACTCGAAAGATGGCCCCGCCGTTGCGTAGCCTGCGCAGATTAAGCCGGCTGCGCCTGCGGCCCACGTTGGGCCGAGGATGGGGTCGGGAAGGCCAGCGCGATGGCGACGGCCGCCAGGCCCATGCCGAACGACGCGATGTAGAGATAGCCGTAGCCGTGGAACGTATCGAAGATCCAGCCGCCGACCGCCGGGCCCAGCGCCATGCCGAGGCTGGAGACCATGGCCGCGCCGCCGAACACGGTCCCCATGATGCGCATGGGGAAGTATTCGCGGGCCAGCACGGCATAGAGGGGCATGACCCCGCCATAGGCCATCCCGAACAGGATGGCGACGGCATAGAACTCCCCCGCATCGCGCGTGAAGTAGTAGCTGCCGGCGCCCACCGCCTGGACCATCAACCCCACGACAACCACTCTTCGCGCGCCGAACCGGTCGCCCAACAGACCGAACAGGATGCGGCCGCCGAGGCCCGCCAACCCCTCGACACTGTAGATCGTGACCGCCGTCATGGCCGGCAGGCCGCAGGCCAGCGCATAGCTCACCGTGTGGAAGATCGGGCCGGAATGGGCGGCGCAGCAGCAGAAGAACGTGAGCGAAAGAACGATGAACTGCGGCGAGCGCAGCGCCTGGCCCACCCTCATGCCCTCCCCGCCTTCCGAGGGCATGCCCGGCGATGAGGCCGTGGCCTGCGGCGGACGGCGGACCAGCAGGGCGGCCGGCACCAGCAGCGCCCAGGCACCGATCGCGATCGTCAACATGGCCGTCCGCCAGTCGTGGGTGGAAATGAGCCACTGGGCGAAGGGCGAGATGGTCATGGGCGCCACGCCCATCCCGGCGGAGACCAGCGAGACGGCGAGACTGCGGTGCCGCTCGAACCAGCCGGTCACGGTGGCGATCATCGGCGCGAACACCGCCCCGGCCGCAATGCCCACAACGATCCCGTAGATGAGCTGGAATTCGAGCAGGCTGGAGGCCCGGCTGGCCAGCGCCAGACCGAGGCCCAGCAGGAGCGCGCCCGAGAGCACGACGATGCGTGGTCCGAAGCGGTCGCTCAGCGCCCCCCACCCGAAGGCCGCCACGCCCATCGCCAGGAAATCGAGCGTCATGGCGCTCGAAATGCCGGTGCGCGACCAGCCGGTCGCCTCGGACATGGGCTGCAGGAAGACCGCCAGCGAGAACAGCGCCCCGATCGCCACGCATCCCATCAGCGCGCCGGCGCCGACGATCACCCAGCCGTAAGACCGTTCCATCGCGATCCTCCCGAAGCAGGCCTATAGTTAACCTATTAGTTAACCATAGACAAGTCTGGGGCGGATTATGGAACGCCCGTCGGAATCCCGAGGTTCAGGGCGCCGGCTCCACCACGAGTTCGGTGCCGCTCACCGACTTCACACGCACCTTGGCGCCCTTGACCATGTCGGGCCCTGTCACGCTCCAGCTTCCATCGCCGAGGATGACGCGGCCGCGTCCGTTCAGGATCGGCTCGTCGAGCACGATGATCCTGCCGATCAGGGCCTCGCCGCGGGCATTGAGCGTCGAGGTCCGCGGATTGTCGGCATGCTGCAGGCGGCGCAACGTGCGCCGCAGCCCGACGGCCGCAACGACGGAGATCACCGCGAAGGTCAGGAGCTGTAGCTCGATCGAGAGGTCGGAGACGACCAGCAGGAAGAGACCTGCCGCCGCCGCGCCGATGGCAAGGAACAGGAAGACGACGCCCGGCAGCATCATCTCGAAGACGAGCAGCACGGCCGCGACCGCCCACCAGTACCAGAAGACCACCTTGAACATCGCTGATCAGCCCGCGGGGGGAACGGAACCGCGCGGCCGCGTGGCGTCGACGCCCCGTGCCTGCGCTTCCTTGGCGAGCTCGCCGATGCCGGCGATCGAGGCCATGACGCCGGCCGCCTCGACGGGCAGGAAGAAAACCTTGGCATTGGGACTGGAGCCCATCTTCGACAGCGCCTCGACGTATTTGGTGCCCAGGAAGTAATTGGTCGCCTGCACGCCGTTGCCGGCGATCGCCTCGGCCACGACCGAGGTCGCCTTGGCCTCCGCCTCCGCCATGCGCTCGCGCGCCTCGGCGTCGCGAAAGGCTGCTTCCCGGCGTCCCTCGGCGGTCAGGATCGCCGACTGCTTCTCGCCTTGCGCGCGCTGGATGCTGGATTCGCGAATGCCCTCGGCCTCGAGGATGGTCGCGCGCTTCTCGCGCTCGGCTTTCATCTGGCGGCCCATCGCCACCACGATGTCCTCGGGCGGAGCGATGTCCTTGACCTCGATGCGCAGCACCTTCACGCCCCAGGGGCCGGTGGCCTGGTCGATGACCGCGAGCAGCGTGTTGTTGATGTCGTTGCGCTTCGACAGAGCCTCGTCGAGCGCCATGTTGCCCATGACCGAGCGGATGTTGGTCAGCACCAGGTTGGTGATGGCCTGGTGGAGGTTCTGGACCTCATAGGCGGCGCGGGCGGCGTCAACCACCTGATAGAAGGCTACGGCATCGACCTGCACCGTGGCATTGTCCTTGGTGATCACCTTCTGCGCCGGAATGTCGAAGACATTCTCCTGCATGTTCATCTTGCGGCCGATCGTGTCGATGAAGGGCACGATGAAATGCAGGCCGGGCGCCAGCGTGCGCGTGTAGCGGCCGAACCGCTCGACCGTCCAGTTGGTGCCCTGCGTCACCGTCTTGACGCCGGCGAAGATCAGCACGAGCGCCACGAGGACGACGGCAAGGACGAAAATCAGCGCACCCGATATCATTCAGCGTCTCCTCTTGTTGGCGGAGACACTAGCCCATGACAGGTTGCCGAACCATGGCGCCGCTAGTCGGCGGCGGCGGCGAACTCGACGGCGGGACTGCGGGACTCCCCCGACGCTGCAGCGACTCGCTGGTCGGTGGCGAGCCACCGGTCGAGGAAGCCATTGATCCAGCGGTCGAGCGGCGGATCGTACAGCGCATGCATCGAGAGATGCACGCCGCGCTGCTGCGCGCCCGGCATCTTGAGACGCTCGGCTGCCGAAAGAGTCCAGATGCCCTTCATCTCGAGGGTGACCTCGGGATGGAACTGGAAGCCGAAGGCGTTGGGGCCGCACCGGAACCCCTGAACCGGGTAGCGGTCGTTTGTGGCCAGCAGCTCGCAGCAGTCCGGGATCGTCATGCCCTCGCGATGCCACTGGTAGACCTTCATCGGAGCCCTGAACCATTCACGGCCCGCCTCGGTGGGCTCCACCTCGACATAGCCGATCTCGACCAGCCCTTCGGGATGCGGTCCGACCCGGCCGCCGGCCGCGCGTGTCAGAAGCTGGGCGCCGAGGCAGAGGCCGAGGAAGGGAACGCCGGCATCGACGACCTTGGGAATCCAGTCGAGCTCGCACTTGATGCCGGCCAGGGTGCCGCAATCGTTGGCCGACATCGGGCCGCCGAAGACCACGACCCCCGCATAGTCGGACATGTCCTCAGGCAGGTTGCAGCCCAGATTGGGGCAAAATCTGTGGAGTTCGTAACCGCGCTTTTCGAGCAGCGCGCCGACCCGTCCGGGACGCGAGTGCTGCTGATGCACGACGATGGCGATCTTTTTAGGGCCCATTTCTCTACACTGGCCGGTCGGTACCGTCATGGAATTGCAAGATACGCGCCATGTATGGCAACGACAAGGCGGACGGCTTCTGGAGGACGAAATGGCGCGACAACTCGATTTCTACTTCGATTGCTCCAGTCCGTGGACCTATCTCGCCTTCCACGCGATCCAGCCCCTGGCGCAGGAAGCCGGTGCCGAGATCATCTGGAAGCCGATCCTGGTCGGCGGCGTGTTCAACGCGGTCAACCAGACCGTCTATGAGAGCCGCGCCAAGCCCAATCCACGCAAGCAGGCCTACATGCAGAAGGACATGCAGGACTGGGCCCGCCTCTACGGGCTCGCCATCCGGTTCCCGCCGACGGTCTTCCCCGTGAACAGCGTGAAGTGCATGCGGGGCGCCATTGTGGCGTTGGACCAGGGCAAGCTTCCCGCCTACGCCACCGCCGCCTTCGAGGCCTATTGGGGCGACGATCGCGACCTGTCCAAGGAAGATGTGCTCGCCGACATCGCCACCAGGGCCGGCATCGAGCGGCAGCGCTTCTTCGCAGGCATCGAGACTGATTCGTGCAAAGCGCGGCTGCGCACCAACACAGAGGAGCTGATCGCCCGCGGTGGCTTCGGCAGCCCGACGATGTTCGTCGGCGGCGACATGTTCTTTGGCAACGACCGTATGCCGCTCATCAAGGCCAAGCTCGAGGCCATGCCCGCCTGACGGTTTGGGGCCCCCGCCCGGATGGTGGCCCGCCCCGCCTGCGGCCGCGTCGGGATTTTCCGGATCGCGCCACCGCTTACGGTGGCGAGGCCTAGATTGACCTGCGGTTGGGTATTCGACCGGGCCCTCACCAAAGCTTTACACCGAGAATTGCGGGAAATGGGCGCATCTCGCCCCGCAATTGGTATTAGCGTTTGAAACGGGCGGCTAACTGTTGTACCCGCTGGCGGTTTCCGGCCAACGGCGTTGGGAGTTTGCGGATGTTCAAGAGGCTTACACAGGCGGCAATTCTTACGGGGAGTATGCTCGCCCTGGGCGCCTGTACGCTCGGCGAATCCAAGACAGCGGCTGCGCCGGTGAAGCCGCCGGCGGCGGACTATCAGGCTCCCGTTCCGCCTGCGCCTCCCGCGGGCCAGATCCGGGCGATCTGCTACAACGCAGCGGATCTCGAGATCGTGCGCTCCCGCATGGTCCAGCAGGAACTCCAGGTCGTGACTCTGCAGTGCCAGGGCCCGGGTGGACGCCGCGCCTACGAGCAGGTCTATGCCGATTTCGTCGGCAAGTTCCGCACCGAGTTCGCGACCAATGCCCGCTCGCTGTCCCAGATCGCTGCCCGCAAGCGCTTCAACACGGACGTGTTCGTGACCGAAGTCGCCAACCGCACGGCGCAGCGCGCACCGACCGACAAGGAATTCTGCAGCCGCGGCAAGCGCGCCTTCGACTGGGCGATGGATCCGAAGGTCACGGCCCTCTCGCAGGTGCCGCCGCCGTACGATCTCGGCCCCGAGATGAACATCTACGCCTGCCCGGCTCAGTAAGCAGGCGGTCGGACAGAACGAGACAAGAGGCGGTCCCGCGGGGCCGCCTTTTCTTTATGACAAAGACGGCAAGGCTAGATGTGCTGCGCGGTTCGTGCGCCCGGGCTACGCCCGCCACTTTGTGCCCCGGTGGTCGCGGCCCTGAGCACGGCCAGATAGCCGGGCTTCAGCTCCATGGACAGACGATGGCCCCGATCGAGCAAGGCGCGATGCGCCTGCGGCAGGCGCCAGCACGGCACGAACATGAACAGGTGATGTTCGAGGTGGTAGTTCACCCAGTAGGGCGCCACCAGGAGCCTCATCAGCGGGTTCGCGTAGGTGGTCCGCGTATTGCGCAGCGGATCGTCGTTGTCGGGGACGACGGCATGCTCGGCGATGTTCCGGATGCGGCTCACGAGCTGGTACCAGGTGGCGAGGGGCAGAAGCCACATCACCGGGTAGAGCCACCAGTATCCGGCGGCCGAGAGCCCTGCGAACAGAACGAGGTTCGCGATCAGCGGTCCCTTCTCCTTGCGCCAAAGGTTACCCAGTTGCGTCCCGAGCGGCGCATCGGCTGAACCCAGCGCGCCGCGGATCTGTTCGCCCCGCCGGAGAAACGCGGTCTGCCCCGTCAGGTCGCGCACGATCTTGCGGCGCAGGCTGGCCCGGCTGGTCGGGAACGCAGCCGACAGGGAGAGATCGGGGTCCTCCGCCTGCTGGGTGAAGCGGTGATGCTGCAAATGATAGGGCCTGTAGAGCGCCAGGCTCGTGAACACCGGAAAGGCGCAGAGCCAGCTTCCCACCCTCTCATTGAGCCGGCGGTCGGCGAACAGGAGCCCATGGGCTGCATCGTGCATCAGGATGGCCAGACCGAGCTGGCGTCCACCGATCACCATGACACCCAGCAGGAAAGTGAAGGGGTTGGGCCACCAGACAAACAGCGCCATGCTGCCCGCGATCAGCCCCCAGGCATGCAGAACGAGCAGAGCACCGACGAAATTGGACTTCGCGCCGAGCCTGCGCGTCTGCTCCAGGGTCAGAAAATCGCCGATCCGCCTCATCCTTCGAGGCTGGTCGCGACACGGGCGGCTGTCAACGCTGCCCCAGGGCCGCTATACGTTGCGACATGCTACGCAAAACCATCCGCACAGACGTTCTCGACGTCGCCTACGAGGAGCACGGGCCGGCCGACGGCGCGCCGGTGATCCTGCTGCACGGCTTCCCCTACGACGTGCGCGCCTACGACGAGGTCGCTCCAGCGCTGGCGGCCGACGGCCATCGCGTTCTGGTGCCCTATCTGCGCGGCTACGGCCCCACCCGGTTTCTGTCCGCCGCCACACCGCGGTCGGGCGAGCAGGCGGCGCTGGGTCATGACCTGCACCAGCTGATGGACGCTCTCGGCATCGAGCGGGCCGCGCTCGCGGGCTACGACTGGGGCGGCCGGGCCGCCTGCATCGTGTCGGCGCTGCGGCCCGAGCGCGTGCGCTGTCTGGTGAGCTGCACCGGCTACAATCTGCAGAACATCGCGGCTTCGGTCGAGCCCGCCCCCGCCGCCGCCGAGCACCGGCTCTGGTACCAGTATTATTTCAACACCGAGCGGGGCCGCGCCGGGCTCACCAAAAACCGCCACGACGTCTGCAGGCTGCTGTGGAGCCTGTGGTCGCCGGAATGGAAGTTCGACGAGGCGACCTTCGAGGCGACGGCAGCCTCGTTCGACAACCCGGACTTCGTCGACGTGGTGATCCAGTCCTACCGCCACCGCTATGGCTACGCCAAGGGCGATCCCGCCCTCGAGCCGCTCGAGGCCCGACTGGCGAAGCAACCCACCATCACTGTGCCCACGATCAATCTCCACGGCGCCGCCGACGGCGTCGGGCCGGCGTCGGATCGCGACGGCCAATCCGAAAAGTTCACGGGCGGTTACGAGCGGCGGATGCTGCCACGCATCGGCCACAACGTCCCGCAGGAGGCGCCGGCAGAGACCGTGGCCGCCCTGCGCGACCTCATGAAGGGAATTCCGCAATGACCGCCATCGCCCTGATCGGCTCCACCGGCAATATCGGCAGCCGTGTCCTCGACGAGGCGCTCGCCCGCAAGCACAGCGTCACGGCCATCACGCGCGATGCCTCCAAGCTGAAGCCGCGCCCCGGCATGACCATCCGGCAGGGCAGCACGACCGACGTCGTCTCGATGTCGGCCATCCTCAAGGG
This sequence comes from Reyranella sp., assembly GCF_965227665.1. Classification (GTDB taxonomy): domain Bacteria; phylum Pseudomonadota; class Alphaproteobacteria; order Reyranellales; family Reyranellaceae; genus Reyranella. The sequence goes on along the minus strand of NZ_OZ245767.1, from coordinate 5,435,503 downwards.
GCACGACATCATCGTAGCTTCGGTGAAGTGGAACGAGGCCAGCGTCCATCACGTGCTCGAAGCCGTGCGCAAGAGCGGTGTAAAACGCGTGCTGTTCGTGGTTGGCGCCGGCAGCCTGTTGAGGGCGGACGGCCGCACCCATCTCGACCACATGGCCGACCGCGGCATTCAGCCCCCGACCTCGAAGCCCGCGTCGCTCGCCCTGGAAGAAGTGCGCAAGGCCAAGGACCTGGACTGGACCGCGATCTCGCCCCCGGCATCGATCCAGCCCGGGGACCGCACCGGCAAGTTCCGCCTCGGCAAGGATCATCTGCTCGAGGACGAGGATGGCCAGAGCGCCATCAGCCGCGAGGATTTCGCGGTCGCCATCGTGAATGAGATCGAGAAGCCCAAGCACCTGCACAAGCGCTTCACGGCGGCCTACTGAGCTATGTTGTCATCCTGAGCGCAGCGAAGGATCTTACGGCCGCCGTGCGGTCGTCTGACCGCTATGTGAGGTCCTTCGCTGCGCTCAGGACGACATGCAACTCCTACTCCAGCGTCTCCAGCAGGCGCGCGCAGAGGTAAGTGCGCGGCTGCAGCGATGAGTAGTAGATCTGCTCGGTGATGGCGTGGGCACCCTTGCCGTCAGCGCCCAGCCCGTCGAGAGTCGGGATGCCGAGAGCGGCCGTGAAGTTGCCGTCGCTGCCGCCGCCGGTCAGCGGCACGTCGTTCAGCTCCTTGCCGATCTCGCGATAGATCGCCTGGGCCTTCTGGAACAGATCGGTGATGCCGGCATCCTTCTGATAGGGTGGCCGGTTCATGCCGCCTTCGACGATGAGCTCGACCTCCTTGCCGATTGGCTCGAGATTCAGGAACCAATGGGTCATCTCCTCGGCCAGCTGCATGCTCGGCACCCGGAGGTCGACGTCGATCGAGCACTCGGCCGGCGTCACGTTGACGCCCGAGCCGCCACGGATCAGGCCGACATTGCAGGTAATGCCGCGGGCATAGTCGGTCTTCTCCTCGATACGCACGATCTGGCGGGCGATCTCCAGGATGGCGCTGCGGCCGTCCTCGTGACGCACGCCCGCATGGGCGGCGCGGCCCTTGGCGGTCAGGGTGAAGCGGCCGACGCCCTTGCGCGACGTCACCACCTTGTCGCCGTCGCGGCCGGGCTCCATGACCAGCGCGTATTTGTGGCCCTTCGCGGCCTCCTCGATGCGGGCGCGCGAGGTCGGGCTGCCGACCTCCTCCTCGGGGATGAACAGGAAGGTGACCGGCAGCTTGGTGCGCTTGCCCTGACGGACCAGGTGCCGGAGCGCGTAGTAGGCGATGTAGCCGCCCGCCTTCATGTCGTAGATGCCGGGACCGAAGACGCTGTCGCCTTCCTGGCGGATCTTCAACTCCTTCTCCTTCATCCCGAGCGGATGGACCGTATCGAGATGGGCAAGGACCAGAATGCCCTTGCCCTGCCCCGTGCTCCACTCCGCCGGAGTCCTGGCCTCGAGGATGTCCCCGAAACCGTCACGCCCCGGCGTGCGATCGAGGTCGAGGCCAAGGTCGCGGAACTGGCCCTCGACCTTGTCGACCATGAGATTGACTGCCTTCGCGTCGTGGCTCGGGCTCTCGATCTCGATCCACTCGACGATACCCTCCAGGATCTCCTTGGGATCGATCCTGGGCTCGTTCTTCATTTGCTCGGCAGCCATTGTCTCAGTCCTTCCGGCTCAGATCGGATCCCAGGTGAAGTACTCGGGTGAGCGCTTCAGGTCGGTGAAGTAGGGCTTCATCGACGGCACCGCGTGCTCGGCGATGTCCTCCAGGGTCCAGCCTTCGGAGTTATGCACGGACCGTACCGGGCGGTTGGCGTTGAACAGCATGATCTCGTTCATGCGCACGCCGAAGATCTGCGAGGTGATGCCCTGCTCCTGGGCCGAGTCCGACAGGAGGTAAACGGCCATCGGCGCGATCTTGGCCGGGGTCATCTTCTTGGAGCGCTCCAGGCGCGCCTTCTGGGCCTCGGTGTCGGCGGGGATCGTGCCGATCATGCGGGTCCAGGCGAACGGCGAAATGCAGTTGGAGCGGACGTTGAACGCTGCCATGTCGAGCGCGATCGAGCGCGACAGGCCGATGATGCCCATCTTCGCGGCCGAATAGTTGGCCTGGCCGAAGTTGCCGACGAGGCCGGACGTCGAGGTGAAGTGCACGAAGGCGCCGGACTTCTGTTCCTTGAAGTAGTTGGCGGCCGCGCGGCTGGTGTTGAACGAGCCGTTGAGATGGACGTCGATGACCATCTTCCAGTCCATGTGGCTCATGCGATGGAAGATGCGGTCACGCAGGATGCCGGCATTGTTGATGACGCCGTCGATGCGGCCGAAATTCTCGACCGCCGCCTTCACCATGCGCTCTGCGCCGGCGGGATCGGACACGCTGTCGCCGTTCGGGACGGCGTGGCCGCCGGCCGCCTTGATCTCCTCGCAGACCTTCTCGGCTGCCGTCGCGCTGCCGCTGCCCTCGCCGTCGACCGCACCGCCGAGATCGTTGACCACGACCTTCGCGCCTTCGCGGGCCGCCAGCAGCGCCATCTCGCGGCCAATGCCGCCGCCCGCGCCGGTCACCAGCACGACCTTGTCCTTCAACATGTTCGCCATTGTCTTCTCTCTCCCTCTTCTAACGATCCAGTTTCGGGGCGCGCGGCTCACCGCGCAACAGTCGGGCGCTCAGCACCGTCGCGATCGCAAATGGCGCGAGCCCGATCACCATGGGCATCGCGATGTAGCGACTGCCGACCACGGTCAGGGCCGCGACTGCGACCGTGCCCATGGCGCCCATGCCCATCTGCGCCAGGCCGGCCAGCGACGAGGCCGTACCGGCGAGGCGCGGATAGAGGCCCACCGCACCGGCATTGGCGTTGGCCACGATCATGCCCGTGCCGAAGCTCAGCAACATGTGCGGGCCGACGATCGCCCACCATGTCACGATGCCGGAGAGCGAAAGAGCCGCCATGCCGACCAATGCCGCGACGTGAAACCAGCCCGAGAACATGATGATGTCGACGGGCGCGACGCGGCCGACCAGACGGTTGTTCACGAAGGTGCCCAGCGTGAATCCGCCGACCGAAAGCAGCACGATCAGGCCGAATTCGCGCGGACTGAAGCCCATGCTCTCCTGCAGCACGAAGGGTACGCCCGCCAGCATCCCGAAGTTCAGCGCGAAGGCGAAGCCCAGCGGCAGGATGTGGCCGAGGAAGCGCCGGTCGCGCAGCATCTCGCCCGAGCCGCGCAACAGGCTCGACAGGTCGATCCGCTCGCTGCGGAACTTGTTGGTCTCGCGCAGGCCCGCCAGCGTCACCAGAAACAGGATCGCGCCGAAGCCGCCCACGAACCAGAAGGTCGCCCGCCAGCTCGACCATTCGCCGAGAAAGCCGCCGATCGTCGGCGCCAGCGACGGGGCGATGTTCTGGCCGAGCGAGATCCAGCTCATGACCAGAGGCATTTCCTTGAACGTATAGGCGTCGCGGGTCAGCGCGCGGCCCAGCACCGATCCGGACGCAGCGCCCAGCCCCTGCAGGATACGCAGACCGATCAGTCCGCCGATCGAGGGGGCGAAGGCGCAGGCAAAGCTCGTGATGGTGAAGAACAGCAGGCCGCCCAGCAGGACCGGCCGGCGCCCGTAGCGGTCGCTGAGCGGGCCGTAGAACAGCTGCCCGACGGCGAAGCCCAGCATGTAGGTGGTGAGCGTCAGCTTCACGTTGTCCGGCGTCGCCAGCAGCTCGTGCCCGACCGATGGCATCACCGGCGTGTAGATGCTCATGGTGAGGGGGCCGAAACTCCCCAGCGCCACCAGAAGGGCAATGTAGGCGGGCGACCGCGGTGCCAGGTTCACTTGCTCTTCGCCCCGCCGGTTGCCTCTGCCGCACCCTCCGCGCCGAAATCCCCGCCCAGCGCCATCTCTTCCTGGGCCTTCGTCATTCTCGGGTAGTAATGGCGGAAGGCGCCGCGGATCTCGTCGAACGGGATGTCGGCGAAGACACCGCGATAGGCGAGATATTCCATATGGCGGCGGCCGCTGAGATCGAACGGGTGATAAATCGAATCGCCCACGGCGTCCCAGTCGAGCGGCTTCAGGCCGAATTTGTCGGTGAGTTCGCGGTTGAAGGCCGGTGTTGCCTTGACCCAGCGACCGTCCAGCCAGACATCCGTGTAGCCGTGATAGTAGAAGACGTCGCTGCCCATCAGCTCTGACAGTCGCTGTGTCGTCATGTGGTTGCGCACATCGGCATAGCCCAGCCGGGCCGGGATGCCGGCGGCGCGACAGACGGCAGCCATCACGCCCGCCTTGTTCACGCAGTAGCCATGCCCGGCCGCCACGGTGGTGCTGGCGCGATAGGCTTCTCGCTTCATCGGCGTGTTGTAGGGATCGTAGCGCAGCTCGTCGCGGACGGCGTAGTAAAGGCGCAGAGCCTTCTCTTGGTCACTACCGTCCCCAGCCACGCGCCTTGCGTAGGCCACGATTATCGGGTGATGTGAATCGATCAAGTCGCCTGGGAGCCGATAGGCCTCGAAGCTGGCATCGTCACGAACGACGTCGTCGGCCGGGGTCTTGAGGGATTCGTAATCCATGTGCGGCGTTTTCTTTAAGGCAAGAGGCAGGAAAGTCCATGAGCGACGGCGCGCAATTCACCCATGCGCATATGGTGCGCTTCGAGCGGCACCTTCCCGGCCCGCCCGCGCAGGCGTGGGGTTTCCTGTCCGACCCCGGCCGCCTGCCCGGCTGGTATGGCGAGGGCAGAATCGAGCCCAGGGTGGGCGGTGCCGTCTCGCTGATGGGCGGCCATATCCGAGGGGTGGTCACGCAATGGCAACCGCCGGGCCGGCTCGCCTACACATGGAACGTGTACAATCCGGGGGACGCCACCTCGCCCTACCCCGAATCCTACGTCATCCTGACATTGGCAGCCACCGTCGAGGGCACCCTGCTCACGCTGGAGCACCTCCCGGTGCTGGAATCGTTCGTGAAGCTCAACGCCATGGGCTGGCACACCTTCGTCGACATGGTCGACGCCGCCGTCCGCGGCGAGCCCGTCCACAGCCGCGATCACTACATGGCACGCAACGCCAGGCAGTACGGCGTCGACCTGAGCAATCCGCGGGGGTGATTGGCTCCTCTTCGTCCTCTCCGCCACGCAGCGGGGGAGAGGAACGAATGTCTAAAGCGATGGCGGGGCGTCGGCGTCGAACTTGACCAGAAAGTGGGCATTGGCGGTGGCAACGGGACGCGACCGGTCCTCCTGCCAGGCTTCGGCAAAGACGTTGACCATGCGGCGGCCCTGCTTCGTCACCTTGGCGCAGGCGATCACGTCGACCGGACGGGCCGAGCGCAGGTAGTCCACCGTGATGTTGACGATCTTCGGCACCGTCTCGGTCTCCGTCTCCCAAAGCAGATGAAAGATCGCGGCCATCTCGAGCATCGCGCCCAGGGTGCCGCCATGGATTGCCGGCAGGAAGGTGTTGCCGATCAGCTCCGGATGATAGCGCATGCGGGTCAACAGCTCGCCGGTGCCGTTTTCCGGGGCGATCTGCATCCAGCGGGCATAGGGGATGGCCTCGGCCAGGCGGGCGACGTTGCCTTCCTTTCGCGACTCGGCGAGGCGGGTGAGCAGCGCGCTCATGACTTGTCCCCCAGCGGCGGCCGGGTCGGCTTGCCCTTGGTGCCCAGCATGAAGGTGCCGGCGGCGGCCGCGATCGGGTCCTTGGCATCGCCGTGATGGGCGAAGGCGCGGGTGAAGGCCACCGACCGCGTGATGCGATAGCACTCGGCCTCGGCGATCACCGGCTTGCCGGGCTCCGCTGGCCGCACATAGTCGATGCGCAGGTCGAGGGTCGCGAAGGGCTCGGGCGCCTTCAGCATGGTGGCCACCGACATGCCGCAGCAGCCGTCGAGCATGGCGGTGAGCGGACCGCCCGCCAGCACGCCGGTCTCGGGATTGCCCACCAGCTCCTCACGCCACTCGAGCTGCATCGAGGCGAAACCGCGCGAGGCGCCGATCACCTTCAGGCCCAGCGCCTTGTTGTGCGGGATATTGTCCGAGAACCATTGCTGGAAGAGCGCGATGCGCGCGTCCTTTTCCATCTAAAACCCCATCTGGCGGGCGGCGAGATCCTTCATGATCTCGGTCGAGCCGCCACCGATCGACATGACCTTGGTCTCGCGATAGATGCGCTCGACCTTGGCGCCGCGCAGGTAGCCGGCGCCGCCGAATATCTGCATCGCCTCGTTGGCGCAATACTCCATCGTGGACGTCGCGAGGTTCTTCAGCATGCAGATCTCGGCCACTGGCTTCTCGCCCTGCCCGACCCGATACGCCAGCAGTTCGAGTGTCGATTTGGCGGCGTTGATGCGCATGGCCATGTCGACCAGCCGGTGGCGCACGACCTGGTTGGCGATCAGCGGCTTGCCGAAGGTGTGGCGCTCGCGGGCATAGGCGATGGCCTCGTCGAGGCAGACCCTGGCGTAGCCGCAGGCGCCGGCCGCCATGCCCAGCCGTTCCGAGTTGAAATTGAGCATGATGCCAATGAAACCGCGATTCTCCTCGCCGATCAGGTTCTCGGCGGGGACCTTCACATTGTCGAAGAACAGCTGGGCGGTGTCGGACGCCCACCAGCCCATCTTCTTCAGCTTGGTGCGCGCGAAGCCTTCCCGGTCACGCTCGATCAGCAGCAGGGAGACGCCCCCCGCACCCGGCCCGCCGGTGCGCACCGCGACGGTGTAGTAGTCGGCGCGCATGCCCGAGGTAATGAACATCTTGGAGCCGTTGACGACATAGTGGTCGCCCTCGCGCCGCGCCGTGGTCTTGAGGTTGGCGACGTCGGATCCGCCGCTGGGTTCGGTGATGGCCAGCGCGCTGATCTTCTCCCCGGCCAGGACCTCGGGCAGCACCTTGCGCTTCATCCATTCCGGACCCAGCGCGGCGATCGGCGGCGCGCCGATCGTGTGGCTGTTGAGGCTGGCGTTGAGGCCGCCGCTGCCGTGGCGCGCCATCTCCTCGGCCTTGACGATGCCGAAGAAGGGGTCGGTGGGAACGCCACCATACTCTTCGGGAAAGCCGAGTTGCAGCAGGCCCGCGGCCGAGGCCTTGCGGTAGAGTTCGCGCGGGAATTCCTCGGCCTCGTCCCACTGGTCGACATGGGGCATGAGCTCGCGATCGACGAAGCGGCGGACGGTACGCCGGAACGCCTCATGCTCCTCGGTGTAGAACGGCGACGGCGGCCGGCTCGACAGGATGGCCTGCTCGGCGAGCGACATGAATTTCTCCGGTAACGAGCGTTGGGTCGATCAACAGTACAGCGCGCCCGTTGAAAATCCATTGACTCTCCGCCGCGCCGCCATGTCTTATGATTCACGTTAAACGCGAAGCCACCAAACGGCCGGTTTACAGGGTTAGGGAATGCTCGACTTCATCCAGCAGCTGGTGAGCGGTATCGCGCTCGGCTGTGTCTACGGCCTCATCGCACTGGGCTTCGTGCTCATCTACAAGGCGACGGAAGTCGTGAACTTCGCCCAGGGCGACCTGATGATGCTGGGCGGCTTCTTCGTCTTCACCTTCATCGGCCTGATGGGCCTCGACTACTGGCTGGGCTTCCTGTTCGCCGTCTGCGCCATGGCGGTGTTCGGCATGGCCACCGAACGAATCCTGATCCGGCCGATCCTGGGCTATCCGCAATTCTCCATCGTCATGGCCACGATCGGGCTGGGATACTTCCTGCGCTCGGTCGCCGGCATGATCTGGGGCACGGACGACCTCAAGATCGAAACGCCCTTCTCGACCGGCGTCTTCAAGTTCGGCGACCTGGTCATCGCGCACGACAAGCTGTCGGTGATCGTGGCCACCGTCATCCTGTGCGCCGTCCTCTACGCCTTCTTCAACTACACGCGGATGGGCACCGCGATGCGGGCCACCTCGGAGAACATGCTGGCGGCCTATTACATGGGCATCCCGGTAAAACGGGTCGTGTCGCTGATCTGGGCGATCAGCGCCGCGGTGGCAGCGACCGCCGGCGTGCTGCTGGCACCCATCACCTTCATCCATTCCAATGTCGGCCTCGCACTGGGCCTGAAGGCCTTCCCGGCGGCGGTGCTGGGCGGGTTCGGCTCGATCCCCGGCGCCCTCATCGGCGGCCTGATCATCGGCGTCATCGAGACGCTGGCCGGCTTCTACCTGCCGCAGGGCTGGAAGGACGTCGCCCCCTACGTCGTGCTGCTGATCGTCCTGCTGGTCCGGCCGCATGGGCTGTTCGGCCCCAGCATGCGCAAGAAGGTCTGAGCCCATGCGTTTCGTCTTCAAGACAGACTACAACCAGGACATCCGCCTGCTGAAGCACAGCGGCTACTGGTGGTCCTACGGCGTGCTGCTGGCGGTGCTGATCGCCTTTCCCTACCTCGTCGGCAGCTACCTGCAGAGCCAGATCGTCTTCGTCTTCATCTACGCCATCGTCGGCGTGGCCCTGATCATCCTCACCGGCTTCACCGGCCAGGCCTCGCTGGGCCATGCCGCCTTCCTGGCGATCGGCGCCTACACCGCCGGGTTCCTGCAGAGCCAGGGCATATCCTTCATCGTCTATTTCCCGGCAGCGGCGATCATTACAGGCGCAGTGGGCGCCATGGTCGGCTTTCCCGCACTACGCCTCAGCGGCATCTACCTGGTGATCGCCACGATCGCCTTCGCCTTCATCGTCGAGGAGATTCTGGCGCGCTGGGAATCGGTGACGCACGGCAACGAGGGCATGCGGGTCCGCACCATCGATCTGCTGGGCCAGCCGATCCCGCGGGATGGCGACGCCTTCTACTTCCTCTGCCTGCTCGTGCTGGTGGGATCGATCCTGCTGGCGCAGAACCTTTTGCGCTCGCCGACCGGCCGCGCCTTCATCGCCATCCGCGACTCCGAGACCGCGGCCAAGAGCATGGGCATCGACCTCGCCGGCTACAAGGTGAAGTCCTTCGCCATCAGCGCCGCGCTCACCGGCATGGCGGGCGTGCTGTTCGCCCACAAGATGTCCTTCATCTCGCCGGAGATGTTCACCCTCCTGCTCTCGATCGAGTTCATCATGGTGATCATCATCGGCGGCGCCTTCGGGGTGCATGGCGCGGTGCTGGGCGCGATCTTCATCGTCATGGTCGATCCCTTCCTGACGGCCCTGAAGGACGACGTGCCGGTGCTGGGCGCGAGCCTCGCCACCACGCTCGGCATGGCGCCGGACGCCGCGGGCAAGCTGCGCGATACCATGTCGGCGATCGGGTCGGCCGCCGGCCTCAAGGGCGCGATCTACGGCCTGATCATCATGATGTTCATCCTGTTCGAGCCCTACGGCCTCTACGGCCGCTGGCTCAAGGTGAAGCTCTTCTTCCAGCTCTTCCCGCTCTACAAGAAGGCCACCTTCAAGCGACAGAAGACCTACGTGAAGTCGGAGCGCAACCGATGAGCTTCTTCACGGTCGACGGCATCTCGCTGCAGTTCGGCGGCCTCAAGGCGGTCGACAGCGTCAGCTTCAGCGTCGAGAAGGGCGAGATCTTCACCATCATCGGCCCCAACGGCGCCGGCAAGACCTCAATCTTCAACCTGATCTCGCGGCTCTACGACCCGACCTCGGGCAAGCTGTTCTTCGAAGGCCGCGACATCACCGAGGTGCCGTCGCACCAGATCGCCAAGCTCGGCATCGCCCGTACCTTCCAGAACATCGAGCTGTTCGAGAACGCCACGATGCTGGCCAACCTGCTGGTCGGACGGCATTGCCACGCCACCACGCAGCTCTGGCAGGAGATCCTGTTCCTGCCGTCGGTGCGGCGCGCCGAGAAGGAGCACCGCCGCAAGGTCGAGGAGGTGATCGAGTTCCTCGACCTCCAGGCCTATCGCGACAAGCTGATCGCAGGCCTGCCCTACGGGGTGCGCAAGGTGGTCGAAGTCGCCCGCGCCCTCTGCTCTGAGCCCAAGCTGATCCTGCTGGACGAGCCCTCCTCGGGTCTCAACGTCGAGGAGACCGACGACATGTCGTTCTGGATCCGCGACATCCGGACCGAACTCGGCGTCACGGTGCTGATGGTCGAGCACGACATGACCCTGGTGAACCGCGTGTCGGACCGCGTCCTGGCGCTGAACTACGGCAAGGTGCTGGCCTCCGGCACCCCCGCCGAGGTCCAGGCGCATCCCGACGTCATCGCGGCCTATCTCGGCGCCTGAGAGGAGCGGACATGAGCGACGACCCGATCCTCAAGGTCTCCAACATCGAAAGCTACTACGGCCCGATCATGGCGATCCGCGGCGTGAGCCTGGCCGTGCCGCGCGGCAAGATCATCACCGTGCTGGGCGCCAACGGCGCCGGCAAGACCACCATCCTCAAGACCATTTCCGGCGTGCTCGACCCGCTCAAGGGCACGATCGAGTTCGAAGGCAAGGCGATCCAGCGCATGGACGCCGACAAGATCGTGCGGCTGGGCCTCAGCCACGTGCCGGAGGGCCGCGAGGTCTTTCCGTTTCTCTCGATCCGCGAGAACCTCGCGATGGGCGCCTTCCTGCGCAAGGACCGCGACGGGGTCGCCCGCGACCTCGAAAAGGTCTTCGCCTATTTCCCGCGCCTCAAGGAACGCATGGACCAGCCGGCGGGCTCGCTGTCCGGCGGCGAGCAGCAGATGCTGGCGATCAGCCGCGCGCTGATGAACCGGCCGAAGCTGCTGCTGCTCGACGAGCCCTCGCTGGGCCTGTCGCCGCTGCTGGTTAAGGAGATCTTCAGCATCATCCGCAGGGTCAATGCCGAGGAAGGCACGTCGATCCTGCTGGTCGAGCAGAATGCCAAGATGGCGCTGGAGACGGCCCATTACGGCTATGTGCTCGAAGTCGGCCGCGTCGTCATGGACGATACCTGCGAGCGGCTGATGGGCAGCAAGGACATCCAGGAATTCTATCTCGGCGCCAAGGAAGAGAGCGCCCGCGGCGAGCGCCGCTGGAAGAAGAAGAAGAACTGGCGCTGACGGGAACGAGGAAACCATGCCCACCAAAGCGACGCTGACGGTTGCCGAGACCCTGCCCAAGAGCTTCCTGCTCTCCTGCCGGACGCGCGGCGACAGGCCGGCGATGCGCGAGAAGCTCTACGGTATCTGGAATGCGATCTCCTGGACCCAGTGGCTGGAACGGTCGAAATCGATCACCTTCGCCCTGCACGAGATCGGTTTTCGGCCCGGTGACGTGGCCTCGGTGCTGGCCAACACCGTGCCGGAATGGAACTATGCCGACTTCGGCATCCTGTGCGCCGGCGGCGTCTCCTCGGGCATCTATCCAACCGACTCGGCCAAGCAGGTCGAATACCTGATCAACGATTCGAAGACTTCGGTCCTGTTCGTCGAGGACGACGAGCAGCTCGACAAGGCACTCGACGTGCGCGAGCGCTGCCCCACCTTGCGCAAGATCGTCGTGTTCGACATGGAGGGCCTGCGCACCTTCGACGACCCGATGGTGGTCTCGCTGGACGAGTTCATGGCGGCGGGCCGCAACTACGGCCAGGGCAAGGACGCGCTGTTCGAGGAGCTGGTCGCCTCGCGCAAGCCCGACGACCTCGCGATCCTGGTCTACACCTCGGGCACCACGGGACCGCCCAAGGGCGCCATGCACAGCCATCGCAACGTGGTCTACACGATGCAGAACTGCATGCATCCCGAACTGTCGCTCTCCTGGTACGAGGGCGACGAGCGGCTGGCCTTCCTGCCGCTCTGCCATGTCGCGGAGCGCATCGCCGGCAGCTACTATTCGGTCGCGACCGGCGTCTGCAGCAACTTCGCCGAAAGCCCCGAGACGGTGCCCGACAATATCCGCGAGGTGCAGCCCACCCTGTTCGGTGCCGTGCCGCGCGTGTGGGAGAAGTTCTACGCCGGCATCACGATCGCGCTGAAGGACGCCACGCCGCTGCAGCAATGGGCATACCGGCGCGCGATCTCGGCCGGCCTCGCCATCGCCGACGCGCGGCTGGCCCGCCGAGAGCCCACCATGCTCGAGAAACTGCACTTCCAGGCCGCCTACTGGCTGGTGCTGAAGAACATCCGCCGCATGATCGGCCTCGACCGCTGCCGCTGGTTGTTCACCGGTGCGGCACCGATCTCGCCCGAGCTGATCCGCTGGTATCTGGCGCTCGGTCTCGACATGTACGAGGTCTACGGCCAGACGGAGAATTGCGGACTGGCGACGGCCATGCCGGCGAACGCCATCAAGCTCGGCACCGTGGGCAAATCCGTGCCTTACGGCCAGGTCGCGATCTCGCCGGCCGGCGAGATCCTGATCAAGGGCGACATGGTCTTCATGGGCTACCTGAACCAGCCCGAGAAGACCGCCGAGACGGTCGACAAGGACGGCTGGCTGCACACCGGCGACGTCGGCCTGATCGACGAGGAAGGCTACGTCAAGATCACCGACCGGATGAAGGACATCATCATCACGGCCGGCGGCAAGAACATCACGCCCTCGGAGATCGAGAACCTGCTCAAGGCCTCGCCCTACATCAGCGACGCGGTCGTGATCGGCGACAAGCGCGCCTACCTCACCTGCCTCGTCATGATCGAGCGCGAGACGGTCGAGAAGTTCGCCCAGGACATCGACGTGCCCTTCACGAATTACACCAGCCTGTGCCGCGCCAAGGAGGTGCAGGACCTGATCTGGTCGGAGATCGAGCGGGTCAATGCCAACTTCGCCCGGGTCGAGACGATCAAGCGCTTCTTCCTGATCGAGCAGCAGCTCACGCCCGAGGACGAGGAGCTGACGCCGACCATGAAGCTCAAGCGCTCGTTCGTGAACACCAAGTACAAGGACCAGATCGACGCGATGTACCGGCCCCAGGCGGCCTGAGCCTGGCGGTTCGAGTTCATGGAATCGGGGAACAAGAAAACCTAGTGGAGGAAATCGAAGTGATGCGTACGTTTTGCGTAAAGGCCGCCCTTCTCGGCGGCGTGTTCAGCCTCGCCGCCCTGCCCGTGCTGGCGCAGCAGACCAAGGTCACCAACCAGGGCATCACGCCCACCGAAATCGTCCTGGGCACGCACCAGGACCTCTCGGGCCCGATCAAGTCCTGGGGCGTGCCCGTCACCAACGGCATGAAGATGGCCGTCGACGAGGTCAACGCGGCGGGCGGCATCAACGGCCGCAAGCTGAAGCTGATCGTCGAGGATGTGGGCTACGATCCCAAGCGCGCCGTCCTCGCGACCCAGAAGCTGGTCGAGAAGGACAAGATCTTCGCCATGCTGGCGCCGCTGGGCTCGCCCACCGTGCTCGCCGCGCAGGACATCCTGCTCGAGGCTGGCGTCCCGCAGCTGTTCCCGGTCACGTCGGCCGAGTTCACCTACAAGATGGACCCGAAGAACCCGCAGGACCGGCTGAAGTTCAACAACGTGCCGCCCTACACCGAGAGCGTGCGCGCCGGCGCCCGCCACCTGATGCAGGAGAAGGGCAGCAAGAAGCCCTGCGTGATCTACCAGGACGACGAGTTCGGCAAGAACGTGCTCGACGGCTTCAACCAGGCCGTCAAGGACGCCAAGCTGACCGCCGCCTCGGTCACCAGCTACAAGCGCGGCGCGTCGGACTTCTCCTCGCAGGTTGCGAAGATGAAGTCGGATGGCTGCGATCTGGTCGTGCTCGGCACCATCGTGCGCGAGACGGTCGGCGTCATGGCCGAGGGCCGCAAGATCGGCTTCTCGCCGATCTACTTCGGCAGCACCGCGGCCAACGTCGTCGAGGTCCCGGCGCTCGGCAAGGAAGTCACGGAAGGCTTCTATGCCGTGGGCGGCATGGAGATCCCCTATCGTGACACCTCGACCGGCAAGGCCAAGGAATGGGCCGAGGCCTACTACAAGCTCTACAACATGGAGCCGAACACGCAGTCGGCACTGGGCTACAACGAGGTCATGACCTTCGCCCACTATGCCAAGCTGGCAGGGAAGGACCTGACGGGCGCCAAGTTCCTGGCGGCCATGGAGTCCGGCGACGTCTTCCAGGACATCTTCAATTCGCCGCCGGTGAAGTTCTCGCCCACCGAGCACCTCTCGGCCACTGTCTATCTCCTGCAGCAGGTAAAGGACGGGCGCTGGGTCGTCCTGAAGCGCGACCTCAAGAACTAGAAGACTTCCCATCGATCGCAGAGGCCCGGGCTTGTCCCGGGCCTTTTTTTGCCTGACGGAATCGTTCGTTTCGCCGTGCATAATCGCTGCGAAACTGATCTAATTCCGCACAAGTCGCGCAAAGCGACGACGGAGCGGGTCGTGCGCGCCGCCCGCCTGACAAACAAAGAGCGCAGCAGTGGAGGAAACGAACGATGCATCTCAAGGCATTCGCGGTGACGCTTGCCTGCACGACGACGCTGGCGGCCATGCCGGCTCTCGCGCAGACCAAGGTCACCAACCAGGGCATCACGCCCACAGAGATCGTGATCGGCACCCATCAGGATCTCTCCGGCCCCATCAAGACCTGGGGCGTTCCCGTCGCCAACGGCATGAAGCTCGCCGTCGAGGAAATCAACGCGGCGGGCGGCATCAACGGCCGTAAACTGAAACTGATCATCGAGGACAGCGCCTACGACCCGAAGAAGGCGGTGCTCGCCAGCCAGAAGATGATCGAGAAGGACAAGGTGTTCGCCATGATCGGCGGCATGGGCTCCGCGCCCGTGATCGCCGCACAGGACATCCTGTTCGACGCGGGCGTTCTCCAGCTCTTTCCCCTGACCGCCGCCGAATTCACCTACAAGTTCGACGCCGGCAAGCCGCAGGAACGGCTGAAGTTCAGCAACCTGCTGCCCTATGTCGAGAGCACCCGCGCGGCCGTGAAATACATGGTCGAATGGAAGAAGCCCGCGAAGCCCTGCCTGATGTACCAGGACGACGAGTACGGCAAGAACGTGCTCGACGGCTTCACCCAGCAGCTCGACGCCATGAAGTTGAAGCCCGCCTCGGTCACGACCTACAAGCGCGGCGCCTCCGACTTCAGCGCCCAGATCGCCAAGATGAAATCCGACGGCTGCGACCTGGTGGTGCTCGGCACCATCCTGCGCGAGACGATCGGCGCCATCGCCGAGGCCAAGAAGCTCGGCTGGGACGTCACCTTCCTCGGCGCCACGCCGACCAACATTCCCGACACGATCACGCTCGGCAAGGACGTGGTCGAGGGCTTCTACGCCGCCGGCGCCTTCGAGACACCCTATGCCGATACGGCCAAAGGCAAGGTCAAGGACTGGGTCGAGGCCTACAAGAAGATGTTCGGCACCGACGCCAACACGCAGTCCGTCATCGGCTACAACGCCGTCATGACGTTCGCGCACTATGCCAAGCTCGCGGGCAAGGACCTGACCGGCCAGAAGATGCTCGACGCGCTCGAGTCGGGCGACCCGTACCTCGACATCTTCAGCTCCCCGCCCAGCAAGTTCTCCAAGACCAACCACCTCGCGAACACCATCACGCAGGTGCAGCAGGTCAAGAACGGACGCTGGGTCGTCATCAAGGAAGGCCTGGGTTTCTAGCCCTTCACGCCTGCCACAAACAAGAAACCCGGACGGGCGACCGTCCGGGTTTTTCTTTGGGCGCCACCAGGTCGTGCGTCAGACCGGCGGTACCGGCACCTTGTTGCGGCGGAGTTCCTGCTGCAGCACCGGAATGGCTGCGCCGGTCTGGCCCTCGTGGCACTGGGCGATCGCCACGCGCGCTTTGAGGTCGGCGTCGGTGTTGTCGTCGTCGCCCGCGCTGTCGCCCATGCCGCTCGCGACATACTCGCCATAGGCCCAGCTCAGCTTGGTGCAGTAGGCGGCGGCCTGCGCCGCGGTCATGCCCGGGGGCGGCCCGCCCGCCGTCTGGGTGCAGGCTCCCGCGAGCAGCGACAGAAGAATCAGTCCGGAAAGCCGGACCAACTGACGATGGGCACTCACGGGGGCGGAACCTCGACCTTGTTGTTGCGCAATTCCCGCTGCAGCACCGGAATGCCCGCGGCGGTGTTGCCATCCTGGCACTGGGCAACCGCGACACGGGCGTCGATATCGGACTGGCCACCGCCCCTGCCGACGCCGCCCATCGACGTGGCCAAGCCGGCGACATATTCGCTGTAGACCGTCGTGAGCTTCGCGCAATAGGCCGCGCCTTGTGCCGCCGTCATGCCGGGCGGCGGTCCACCCGCAGTCTGTGTGCAGGCGGCCAGAACGGCCGGCGCGACCACACATCCGAGAATACTCGTCCACTTCTGCATGCAATCCTCCGCGAGGATAGGCTAACGCAACGCGCGTCTAGCGGCTATGATGACGTCGATATGAGCGATGAACTTTCCGGGAGAGTGGCGGTCGTCACCGGCGGCGGTTCGGGCATCGGCGCCGCTTCGGCCGCCCTGCTCGCTGCAGCCGGTGCCTCCGTAATCGTGGCCGACCTGGCCGAGGACTCGAAAGAGACACAGGCTGGCCGTTTCGTCATGCACGACGTCGCGTCGGAGGAGTCCTGGCAGTCCCTGCTGGCCGACATCCTCCAGCGCGAAGGGCGGCTCGACATCATGGTCAACAATGCCGGCGTCTCCGGCGGTCCCGGCAATCCCGAGACCACGACCGTCGAGAACTGGCAGAAGGTCCAGGCGATTAACTCCGAGGGCGTGTTCCTTGGCTGCAAGTACGCCATCCAGGGCATGAAGCATCTCGGCGCGGGCAAGACCGCCCCCGGGGGCTCGATCGTCAACATCTCCTCGATCGCCGGCCTGGTCGGCGGCGCCGGACCCACGGCCTACACTGCCAGCAAGGGCGCGGTGCGGCTGCTGAGCAAGAGCGTCGCCCTCTACTGCGCCGAACAGAAATACGGCATCCGCTGCAACTCCGTGCATCCCGGCGGCGTCGACACGGCGATCTTCAACCCGCTGTGGCAGGCGGTCGGCCGCGACCAGGGCAAGGCGTTCCTGGGCTCCCGCCACCCGATCGGCCGCATGGCCGAGCCGCAGGATCTCGGCGAACTCGTCCTGTGGCTGGCCTCGGACCGCTCCTCCTTCGTCACCGGCGCGGAGTTCACTTCCGATGGCGGCATCACCGCCGGACTGCAGAGGAGGTCGCTCCTTGCCCCGTCTTGAGAACAAGGTCGTCCTGCTGAGCGGCGGCGCGTCGGGCATCGGTGCGGCGACCGCCCGCATGATCGTGCGCGAGGGCGGCAAGTCCGTGCTGGCCGACCGCGACGAAGCCAAGGGCCGCGCCCTGGCGGCAGAGCTTGGCGACGCGGCGCATTTCGTGGCGCTCGACGTCGTTCAGGAAGAGAGCTGGCAGGCCGCCGTTGCGGCCACGGTCGAGAAGTTCGGCGCGCTGCACGGCCTGCTGAACGCGGCCGGCGTCGGCGTGCGCAACTCGATCGAGGACTGCACACTCGCGGAATACCGCCGGGTCAACGACATCAACTCGCTGGGCACGTTCCTCGGCTGCAAGCACGCCATCCCGGCGATCAAGGAGTCGGGCGGCGGCTCGATCGTCAACATCTCCTCGGTGCTGGGCCTGCGCGGCGCGGCCTACGCCATGGCCTACTGCGCCTCCAAGGGCGCGGTGCGCACCCTCACCAAGAATGTGGCGCTGCACTGTGCCCAGCAGAAGTACAATATCCGCTGCAATTCCGTGCATCCCGGCTACATCGACACACCGATGATCGCGCCGCGGCTCGACTCCAACGTCGGCAACATGACCGGCCGCCAGGCGCTGGAGGAACTCCACCCGCTCGGCCGCCTCGGCCAGGCCGACGAGGTGGCGAACATGATCCTGTTCCTGCTGTCGGACGAGTCGACCTTTTCGACCGGCTCGGAATTCGTCTGCGATGGTGGGCTGACAGCTTAGCGCGTTCAGACGCGCTGGCGGGCGGCAGCGCCTTCAGAGGCGCGAGAGCCCGCACCTCTCCACGAAGGCATGAATCAAGACTTCATCCCCGTGATCGAGCCCGAGACGGCACGCGGGTCGCGCTTAGGCCAGCGGCCGGCTTCGACCTGGACGATGAAGTCGCCGACGATGCGGTTGAACTGGTCGGGATCCTCGAGATTGATCGTGTGGCCGCAGTTCGGCATCACGGCCAGCGCCGCCGACGGGATCTCGCGCTTCATCAGCATCGACGGGGCCAGGCAGGGCCAGTCCTCATCGCCGGTCAGCACCAGGGTCGGCACCGTCATCGCCCGCATCTTGTCCACAAGATCGTAGAGAGAAGGCCGCTCGCCCTGGCAGCCAAGCTGGGTATTGGCCGACCCCAGCGCCGAATGCTCGGCCAGCGCCTTCTTGAATTCGGCGAAGCCGCGCGGGTCCTTGTTCTCAAACTGAACGCGTGTCGGGCCGTACGCGTATTTTTCCGCGAAGGCTGCCATCCCCTCCTCGGTCAGCGACTTGGCCACGATGCCGACCTCGGCCTTGAACTTCGCCGTCTCGTGCTTCTCCGCGCCATAGCCGACGCCGGCCACGACCAGCGAGCGCGCCCGGGTCGGATGCCGGAACCCGAAATGCAGGCTCGCGAAGCCGCCCATCGAGAGGCCGACCACGTGAGCCTTTTCGATCTTGAGATGATCCATCACCGCCAGGATATCGTCGGTGGCGCGGGTCTGGCTGTAGCTCTCGGGCTTCTCCGGCACATCGGACGGCGGATAGCCGCGCGCGCCGTAGGTGATGCAGCGATAGCGCTGGCCGAAATGGCGCATCTGCATTTCCCACGAGCGGTGGTCCGCGGCGAATTCGTGCACGAACACGATGGGCGCGCCGGCTCCCGTCTCCTCGAAGTAGAGCTTCACGCCATCATCTGTCGTCGCATAAGGCATCAGTCGATCTCCCTGTCGGCGCCGACCAGCCCGCGCAGCTCGCGGGCCAGGGCAACGAATTCCGGCAATTGTGACGTACGCGGCCGTGGCAAATCCACCTTGATGTCTGCCGCGATGCGGCCCGGCCGCGGGCTGAAGACGAGGATGCGATCGGCCAGCAATAGCGCCTCGTCGATCGAGTGCGTGACGAAGAGCACGGTCGTGCGCTGCTTCTCCCAGATCTGCAGCACCTCGTCCTGCAGCTTGCCGCGCGTCTGGGCATCGAGCGCGCCGAACGGCTCGTCCATGAGCAATGCCTTCGGACGCGTCGTCAGCGCGCGCGCGATGCCGACCCGCTGGCGCATGCCGCCCGAGAGTTCGTGCGGATAGCGGTCGGCGAAGCCCGTGAGGCTGGTCATCTCGATGAACTGCGTGGCCGTGGCCCGACGTTCGGCAGCCGGCGTGCCGCGCGCCTTCATGTTGAACTCGACGTTCTTCTGCACCGTCATCCAGGGGAAGAGACCGTGGTCCTGGAAGACGATAG
Source organism: Reyranella sp. (assembly GCF_965227665.1). Lineage (GTDB taxonomy): Bacteria > Pseudomonadota > Alphaproteobacteria > Reyranellales > Reyranellaceae > Reyranella. Next base: position 5,416,184 of record NZ_OZ245767.1, on the reverse strand, counting down.
CCGCTTCGGGCGACGGGCCGTCCAGTTCGCGGTTGGCGATCACGATCTGCCCCGAGGTCGGCTTCTCGAGCCCCGCCACCATCTGCAGCAGGGTGGACTTGCCGCATCCGGATCGGCCGAGCAGGCAGACGAAGTCGCCGGCATCGCACGCGAAGTCGATGCCGCGCAGCGCCTCCACGGGTTCGGTCTTCCCGGGATAGATCTTCCCGACGCCGATGCATTCCAGGAACTTGCTCATTCGGGCGATGCCGTGAGGCCCTCCTGCCAGCGGCAGACATGGGCACGGACCATACGCACCGCCTGGTCGGCCAGCAGGCCGATGGCGCCGATCACGATGATGCCCGCGATGATGAGGTCGGAGCGAAAGGTGAGCTGGGCATTCAGGATCATGTAGCCCAGCCCCGACTTCACCGCGATCATCTCGGCCGTCACCACGGTGAGCCAGCCACCGCCCACCGCCAGGCGAAGGCCGGTGAAGATCGCCGGCAGCGAGGCTGGCAGGATGATGTCCTTCATCACCAGGAACTCGCTGGCGCGTGCCGCCCGCGCCACCTTGATGAGCGTCCGCTCGATGCCGCGCACGCCGAAGATCGTGTTGATCAGCAGCGGCCAGGTACCGGCCAGGAAGATCAGCGCGATCGCCGGCTTGTCGCCGATTCCGAGGAACAGCAGCGCCATAGGAATGAGCGCGATCGGCGGGATCGAGCGGAAGATCTGGATCGACCAGTCCGTCATCGTGTCGAGCAGGCGGTACCGGCCGATCATCAGCCCGAGAGGCACCGCAAACAGGAAAGCAAGCGAGATGCCCACGGCCACGCGGCTGATGCTGGCCAGCGCATTGCCGAGCACGGTATCCCAATCGTCGATGAAGACCATCAGGACCTTCGCCGGCGGCGGCAACAGGACCGGCGGATAGACCTTGGCCTGCACCGCCAGCTCCCAGGCGAGCAGCAGCAGCGCCAGGGGCAGAAGCCCCAGCGCCCGTCGGAACTGCATCAGACGAAACCGAGATTCAGGAAGTTGTCCCAGTCGGGCTCTTTCTCCAGCATCTTGTCGTCGATCATCATCTTGGCCAGCGACTTGAGGCCGGTGACGAAGGTAGGGCCGGAGTCGGCGCTGAAGAACAGGTTCTTGGTCGAGAGCTCGGCCACTTCCTTGGTCATCTTGAACTGCTTGATCGTGGTCTCGATCGCGATCGAGGGATTGGCCGCCATCTCCTTGGTCGCCTTCACGTGGGCGGCCACCATCTTCTTCGTGAGATCCGGGTCCTTCTTCACGAAGGCCGAGGACGCGACGAAGCCCAGGTTGGTCTTGCCCATGGGGGAATCGTACGGCACCCACAGGCGCTTGCCCCAGCCGTTGACTTCGGCCAGCGCGGCATAGGGTTCGAACACGCAGATGGCAGCGACGTCACCGCGCATCAGCGGGATCGGCTGGTCCTGGTTGTCCATGAAGGCCATCTCGACCTTTCCGAACACGCCCTCCTGCTTCAGTTTCCAGTTCAGCGACACCAGGCCGATCGAGCCGTTCTGCACGGCGATCTTCTTGCCGACGAGATCCTGGAAGCTCTTGATCGACGGCTGGGCCAGCACCATCCAGCCGCCATCGCAGCCATTGGCCAGCACCTGCATCGGAAAGCCCTTGGTCGCGACCTGCATGGTAGCGGAAAGACCGCCATTGCCGATATCGACATCGCCCGAGGCAACGGCCTGCATGCGTTGCACCAGCGAGGGAAACATGACCAGCTCGAGGTCGATACCTTCGGGCTTGAGCAGCGCCGGCATCAGGAAGGCGGCGTTGGTCGTGGTGGTGAAGGCCGAACCCATCTTCACCTTGCGAAGGTTCTGTCCGAGCGACGCACGCGAAACGATGGCAGGGGCGGCAAACGAGAGGGCAGCGGTGGCGAGGAGCTTGCGTCGCAACATGTGTGAATCTCCATGAGCCGCGAAGGCGGCAGGGCAGCGGGGTCGCAGCGCGCTCTGCAATCGGTGGGCCAATCCCTAGAAACCTTCATGCGCCTCAGATGCGGAATGATGGCGCCGTAATGCTAAGGTTACTGACATGAGTGAAATCGGTACCGGCCTACAGAACGCATCGGGCATCCGCGCCGCCGTCGAGCGAGCGGGTTATGCCTTCGTCGAAGCCTCCGACATGCGGACGGCCCTTGCCCGCTTCGGCTCGCTCGCCGACTGGCCGGTATTCGCCGAGAGCTGGAACGATCTCGACGTCGACACCTACATGGGCGATGGCGGTCGCTACCGGAAGCGCCGCTTCGGCGTCTACGCGGCCGAGCGCCAGGGCGCCATCGTTCGCGGCCCGCATCAGCCGCACTATCAAGGCCTCGACTACAACAACCTGAACGGTGGCATCGAGCGCTGGTTCAAGCCGGTCAGGGACGAGATCGGCGACGGCGCATCGATGCGCACCATCCTCGAATATTGCCGCGCCCTGTTCGGCCGCCTCGCACCCGAGGCGAAGAAATGGCACATCGAGATCCACCAGTTTCGCATCGAGGCCAAGACCGGCGAGGCCGGCAAGCCGACACCGGAAGGCATGCATCGCGACGGCGTCGACTATGTGATGGTGCTGCTGATCAACCGTCGCAACATCGCCAGTGGTACAACGACGGTGCACGATCTCGACAAGCGCGCCCTGGGCAGCTTCACCCTCACCGACCCGCTCGACGCCGCACTCGTCGACGACTCCCGCTGCTATCACGGTGTCACCCCGGTCGAGCCGGAAAACCCGGCCCAGCCCGCCTACCGCGACGTGCTGGTGGTCACCTTCAAGAAGAAGCCGTAGCGGTGCCGGTCAGGCACCGAGCAGTTGGAAGCTGCCGAGTGTGCAGCTGACCGCGAAGATCGGGACCGGTTCGCAGAAATCCACCGTTCCTTTCGCACCTTTCGCTGCGGCTGCGGCGGCGATGAAGGTCCTGATCTCGAAGCCGCCCTGGCCCGCTTCGCGATAGGTCTCGGCGTCGCTGTAGGAAAGCAGTGCCTCGCGGTCGTTGGCCGCCCAGCGCCGCAGGAACTCGCGGTCCCACTCCTGATTGATCTTGCCCGAGTCCGGCGTCGCCGGCCAATGCGAGAGGCCGCCGGTGCCGATCAGCGCGATACGTTCCGGAACGGAGTCGGCAGCCCGTCGTAGCGCTTCGCCGAACGCCCAGGCGCGGGCCAGCGGCGCGAGCGGCGGGCCCTGGCAGTTGATGTTGGCCGGCACGATCGGCAGGTCGTAGTCGGGCGTCAGGAAGTGCAGCGGCACCGAGATGCCGTGATCGAACTGCCATTCCTCGGCATAGGCCACGTCGACCGTCTGCATGACGGTCTCGATCAGCCGACGCGACAGATCCCTGTTGCCGGGTACGGTCGTGCGCCGGATGCGCAGGAACGCCTCGTCCTCGATCGGGCCTTCGTAGCTGTCGGCCATGCCGATGGCGAAGGCCGGCATGTTGTTCATGAAGAAGTTTGCGAAATGCTCGGCCGCGATCACGACCAGCGCGTCGGGCCGGGTGGCGCGAATATCGTCGCCCATGCGGCGGAACGCGCCCTCCAGTGCCTGCCGCGTCTGGGTGTCGGCCCGCTCGGCGCGGCCGGTGATTCCGGGGGCATGGCTGCAGGCGCCGCAATAGACCAGGGGCATCAGCGTATCTCCCGCTCGGCCTTGAGCCGGGCATCGTGCGCCTCGACGCCTTCGTAGCCGGTTGCGGCATAGACGCCTTCGCGCACCGGCCCGTGGTCCCGCAGTCCCTGCCGCATCCGTTCGAGATAGTCGGTCCATTCGATGCGATGCAGCGCCGCGAAGTGCATCAGGAGCTGGCCGTTGACGCCCAGCACGTAGAGAAGCCCGATGTCGGGCTTCACCAGCGCGCCGATCTCCTCCTGCGTGAGATCGTATTCGCCGATCACGGCGTCGCGACGTTCGGCGTAGCGCTGCCGGGTGCGCGGGTCGCGGTTGAGCTGATAGATCAGCTTCTGGACCTGGTAGAGGCTCATCCCCAGCCCTCCCGCGATTCCGGACGGCGCGGTTACCCGCCGCTGCCGATGGTCACGCCGGCATCGGCGATGATGGTCTGGCCGGTGATGAAGGCGCCGGCCTTACCGGCCAGCATCACCGCGATGCCGCCGATATCGTCCGGCTCGCCGATCCGGCCGAGCGGCGCGCCCTTGAGGCGGACGGCGAGATAATTGGGATCGTCCCACAGCGCTTTGGCGAAGTCGGTCTTGACCAGGCCCGGCGCGATCGTGTTCACGCGGATATTGTCCTTGCCGTATTCGACGGCGAGATTGCGCGCGAGCTGCATGTCCGCGGCCTTGGAGATGCCGTAGGCGCCGATCACCGGCGTGCCGCGCACGCCGCCGATCGACGAGACGATGATGATCGAGCCGTCCTTCTTGGCGCGCATGTCGGGCAGGCAGAAATTGATCAGCCACATGCTCGACAGGATGTTGTTGTGCATGACCTTCATGAACACGTCGTCGGGCAGCTTCTCGTTCGGACCGTAATAGGGGTTGGAGGCGGCGTTGCAGACGAGGATGTCGACCGGGCCGAGCTGCTTGTTGGTTTCGGCGATCAGCTTTTCGCACTGCGCCTTGTCGGAGATGTTGCAGGGAATGACGATGGCCTCGCCGCCGGCCGCCTTGATCTCTGCCGCCGCTTCCTCGCAGGCCGGCGCCTTGCGGCTCGAGACCACGACCTTGGCCCCCTGCAGCGCGAGATGCAGGGCGATCGACTTGCCGATGCCCTTGCTCGAGCCGGTGACGACGGCGACCTTGCCGGTGAGGTCGAAAAGCGGCGATGCCATTGAGCTGTCCTCCAGAAGATTTCGCCTTCTTCTGTGGCATGAACGCAAGGAATCGAAAACCCCGCAACCACGGTCCGTGTCGCTCACGAAGGCCTGACTTGCCCGAACCGCCGGGGCGCCCCTAGCTTCGGCCAGCCCACGGGAGATTTCGATGCGCATTGCCACACGGATCGGCGCCGTTCTTGCCAGCCTCGTCGCGTTTCCGGTCCTGGCGCTCGCTGCCACGATTGGCGGCAACTACTATGCGCCTCAATACGATTATCGCGAGTTCTTCGCCGCCACGGATGGAAAGAACTTTCCGGTCATCCTCGCGGGGGCCGCTTTCCCCGGAGTCGATCCCGCCGTCGTTGCGCGCGACCTGCTGCCCGCGATGCAGAGGGCCAAGCCCCGCCCCGCTCTGACGTTTACCTACGACCGGCCCCTTCCCCCGCCCAGCCCGGACTACCGGCTGGTGCTGGTGTTCGACCCGGCCAACAATCTGAACGCCGATCCCGTCTGCGCGGGCGAGCCACCGCGCTTCCAGGCGGGCAAGCCGGGTCGCTTCTACGTCTATGCGATCTACTGCCGGAACGCCCAAGCCCTGTCCTTTACCACCGCCTGGACACAGGCGACCGGACCCACCGATCCGCGCATCGAACAGCTGTTCCGGGAACTGTTCATGGTGGTTTTCTCCGACCAGCAGCAGCGTTTTTCGCAGGCAAGCCCGATCTGGATTCCGTAAGCGCCGATCACGCCCCTTGAGCAGGGATCGGGGAGGCATCCCTTTTCGCCGCCGAGCGTTGTATGGCTTGCGTGGCATGACATGTCTTAGACACGAGTTCCTGCGGTGGGCGCGCATATGTTGCCTCGCCGCCCTGACGTCGGCCGGCATCGCAAGCCTGTTTCCGCGCTTGGCTGAAGCGCGCACGGGAAAGATCGTGCTCGCGATCCAAGGCGACGACCGCATGTCGACCGACCTCAAGGAACTCTCTGAGGATTTCCAGAAGCAGCAGCCGCTGACGGGGGATGCGCTGGCCATTTTGCAGGGCGCCCAAGCCGTTGCCTCCCAGTTCAATACCGCGCTGCGATCACGCGGCTTCTACGACGCGACGATCAACGCGACGATCGACGGAAAGCCGATCGCCGATGCTTCCGCCCTCGCGGCTCTGGAGGCGCGGCCTGACGCCGACGAGGCGACGGTCGACATCGCGGTCGATACGGGACCGCGCTTCCGGATCGGTTCGATCGCCATCCGTCCGCCCGGCGCGCAGCAGTCCCTGCCGGGGATCGACCGCGCGGAATTGGGCATCGCCCCCGGCGATCCGGCCGACGCCGCCGCGATCATCGCCGCCCAGAGCAAGCTGCTGGACGAATTGCGCAAGCAGGGCTACGCGCTCGCCGCCATCAAGGATCGCGAAGTCATCGTCGATCACGCCACGCGGGAAGCGGAGGTGACCTTCGTCGCGGAGCCCGGTCCACTCGCCAAAATGGGACCGGTCCGCTTTACCGGCACCGAGAAGGTCGATACGGCCTGGCTGCAGCGCCGCGTTCCGTTCAAGGAAGGCGACCCGTACTCGCCGGCCAAGGTCGAGGAGCTGCGCGGCAAGCTCACCTCTCTCGGTACCTTCAACGCCGTACGCCTGAAGCCCGCGACGGAACTCAACGCCGACGGCGAACTGCCGATCGAGGCGGAGCTGACGGACCGTCTCCCGCGCTCGATCGGTTTCGGAGTGAGCTACGAGACGCAACTCGGCTTCGCGGTCGAAGGATTCTGGGTTCACCGGAACCTGTTCGGCCAGGCCGAGAGTCTGCGACTGTCCGGCGAGGTCAATCACATTGGCCAGGGCTATGCGATCCTCGACACGGGCTTCGCTTTCCGTGCCGCGTTCCGCAAGCCCGACTGGTGGCTGCCAGGACAGGATCTGCGGCTGGAAGCGGCGGCGCTCAGAGAGGTGGTCCCCGCTTACACGAGAAAGGCCGCCACCTTTTATGGCGGATTCGACCGCATCTTCTCGCCGCGCTGGCAGGCTCGCATCGGATTGGCGGCCGAAATCTCCGACATCACCCGTGAGGGCGTGACGCAAAGCTATCGTCTGCTCGGTCTGCAAGGAACGGTGCTCTACAATCGCGCCAACAGCGATCTCGACCCGACAAGAGGCTACCGCGTCGAGTTCAATGTCCAACCCTGGATCGACACCGGTCCCGGCGGCGACTTCTTCACCATCCTGCGCCTGACGGGCCGACACTACTGGGACATTGCCGAACCCGGTCGCACCGTCCTGGCGACGCGGGCATCCTTCGGCACCGAACCCGCGAGCAGCATCGCCGGCATTCCGGCCGACAAACTCTTCTATGCCGGCGGCGGCGGCTCCGTTCGCGGCTTCGTCTACCAGACCGCCGGCCCCCTCGACGCCTACAACAACCCACTGGGTGGCGCGAGCGTGGTCGAGGCGAACGTGGAGTTGCGCCAGCGCATCGGGAAGGCGTTCGGCGCCGTGGCGTTCGTCGATGCCGGCAGCGCCTACCCCGACTACTTGCCGAACTTCTCGCAGTTGGCCCCCAGGGTCGGCGCCGGCGTCGGCATCCGCTACTACACCGACTTCGGACCGATCCGGGCCGATGTGGGCATACCGCTCAACCGCCGTCCAAGCGACGCGCCCTTCGGCCTCTATGTCAGCCTGGGGCAGGCCTTCTGATGCGCGCGCTTCGAATCGCGGCCTATGTACTGGTTTCCGTCGTCGTGGTGCTCGGCCTCGCTTTCGCGGCCATGCAGACCGCACCGGGAAAGCGGCTGCTCGCCGAGTTGGCCTCGAATCTGGCCTCCTCTCCCGACCAGCAGATCCGAATCAGCGGCCTCGACGGCTTCGTGCCGACCGATCTGCGGGTGGAGCGGATCGAAATCGCGGACCGCACGGGTCCGTGGCTACGGGTCGAGGACGCGCGCGTCTCCTGGTCCTTCGCATCGCTCCTGCAGCGCCGGCTGCGGATCGACCTTCTCTCTGCCGCGAAGATCGCCGTGCTGCGCGCGCCGCAGGAGAAGAAGAAGGAGAGCACACCCGACGCCGGTGGTTTCCGGCTGCCCGTCGACATCGACCTGCAGGCACTGCGCATCGACGACCTCCACCTGGCGGCCGCGCTTGGCGGAGTCGATTCTCATTGGAAGATCGGCGGCCAGGCCGCCGTGGCCCGCGACCTCGGGGAGATCAGCGCCAAGCTCGCGGCCGATCGTCTGGAAGGCCCCAAAGGCACCCTCACCGCCGATGTCCGCCTTGAACGCGCACCGCGCCGGATTGCCGCCGACATCACGCTCGACGAAGCATCCGGGGGCATCGTCGCCGCAATCATGCAGCGACCCGACCTGCCGGAAATCTCGCTGAAGCTCTCGGCGGCCGGCGATGAACGGAAAGGTTCGGCCGAACTGACGGCAAAGGCCGGCGATGCGACGACGGCAAAGGGCATTCTCCGCTGGATGCCTGACGGAAGCGAGACCGGTTTCCAGGCCGCTCTCGATGCCGGCCCCATCGACGTTCCGGCCGAGGGCGTGGCGTGGAAGGGTCTCCATATCGAGGCCGACGGCAAACTCACAGGCGCGGTGCGCGTGCGCGGCACTGTCCAGGATCTGAAGCTGGCGACGCTGGACCCTCGCCTACCGCAGCCGGGTACAGTCACGGTCGATGCCATGGTCGCCGATCTTTTCGCCGAAAAGATTGCCATCCGGTCGTTCGAGGTCGCCATGCCGCTGGTGCGCATCACGGGCGACGGCGACTACGCGCCTTCGGCGGACAGGGGCGAGCTGCGCGCCGCCGTCGATCTCCCCAGCCTCGAACCGCTTTCCGAGATGGCGGGGCGGGCGCTCTCGGGCAAGGCGCAAGTCGACGTAACGGCAGGGATCGACAAGGGCAACCTCTCCGCCCGCTGGCAGGGTCGTGTGGAGGGTTTCGGGGCTCCCGGCGTTCCGGGCAATCTGGTGGCCACGGTCGATCTGGCCGGAACGGCGGCCTTGGCGCCCGACGGAACCTGGACGATCCGCGACGCGAAGCTCGGCAGTGAGAGTGGCACGCTCACCGTGTCCGGCCGGGGGCGCGAACAGGCGGGCACGCTCGATCTCGACCTTGACCTGCCACGGCTGACGGCCTTCCGGACGGACGTCCAAGGCGCCGCGACCGCCAAGGCAACGATCGGGTTCGGCGGGCCCGAAACATCGCTCAATCTGAAGGTCGAGAGCCGCGACGTGGCCTTCCAGAGCATCGTCTCGCAGCGCCTGGCCCTGGATACGACGGTCTCGCTGGCCACCAGCGGCAGTCTCACCGGCTCTCTCAAGGCCGAGGGCGACGTGGCGGGTCAGCCCCTGTCGCTGGATGGGCGATTCGCGTACGACGCGACCGCAGGCCTGTCGGTTCCGAATGTCCAAGGGCGCTGGTCGACGGCCGTGCTCGACGCCACCAATCTTGTCATTGCCCAGACCAAGACGACGGGTCATGCGCGCCTCAGCATCGCCCAGCTAAAGGACATCGACGCCTTGGCCGCGCTGGGCCTGGCGGGGTCGCTGATCGCGGAAGTCACGGCCGATCCGAACGCACCCGAGGGCCGGCTCGACGTATCGGTGAGGGGCACCGACCTCGCCGGTCCGGGCGTGGGAGCCGGCACCCTCGAACTCAAGGGTCATATCGACGACCCGGCTGGCCGCGCCGGCACCGACCTCACCCTCGATGCCGGCCGCCTGCGGGGCGCCGGCGGTCTCTCCGCCCTGAAGGCGACGGCCAAGGGCGATCGCGCGACCGGCATCGACGTCACCCTGCAGGGATCGGGCCCGGACCTCTCAGCCGACCTGGCGGCGAGAGTGGAATTCCTGGCGACGGAAATCCGGGTGGCGCTGTCGCGATTTACCGGCCGATACCGGGACATCCCGCTAGGTCTTAATGCGCCGACGAAGGTTGCCGTGGCCGGTGCACGCATCGTGATCGATCCCACGAACCTGCGCGTCGGGGCCGGCCGGGTTGCCGTGCGGGGAGCGCTCGATCCCGCGGCAAGCGACCTTCAGACCGAGATCGCCGGGCTGCCGCTTGCCCTTCTGGATACCTTCGCACCCGGCGCGGGACTCGAAGGCACCCTCCAGGCCAAGGTCCGCGTGACCGGTGCGATGGCCTCGCCGAGGCTGGAGGCAACCTACAGTGCCGCAGGTATTCGTGTGCGGCGTCCCGATGCGGCGCTGATCCCGCCGCTGTCGCTCCAGGGGACCGGCTCCCTCGTGGGTCAGCAGGCCACCCTCGACGCACGGCTGACCGCCGGCGGCAACGCAAACTTGACAGTGAAAGGCAACGGGACGCTTCCCCGGGGCGGCGGGCCTGTCGCCGCCAGGATCGCCATTGGCGGTTCGATCGACATCGCCCCCTTCGCGCCCCTTCTCGGCAACGATATCCGCAACGTCGCCGGCCGCCTCCGGCCCAATCTCTCGGTGTCGGTCGACGGCACCCGGATCACCGGCACCGGCGCAATCGACTTCGAGGGCGGTGCCCTCGCCATGCCGGAAGCGGGCCTGAAACTGAGCGGCGGCCAGGGCCGCCTTGTCCTCGAGGGTGACACGCTGCAGGTGCAGCGGCTCACCTTCCAGGCGGGTACCGGTACCGTAAACGGCAGCGGCTCGATTCGGGTCGATGCCGAGCGCGGTCTGGTGCTCGATCTCGGCCTCACGACGCAGCGTGCCCTCCTGGTCAGCCGGCCCGACATGGTGGCAACGGTGTCGAGCACCCTGAAGATCACGGGCGCCACCTCTTCCGGGATCGAAGTCTCCGGACCGGTCACGATCGACCGCGCGGAGATTTCCGTTGGCGGCGGTCAGACCGCCTCCTTCCCGACCCTGGAGGTCCGAGAGATCAACAGGCCGGGCGCCCCAGCGGCCCCACAGGCGGCGCAGCGTCGCGCGCCGCCGAAGGCCCCGCCCCCGCCCGACGCCACACCGATCACGCTGGCGCTCGACGTACGGGCGCCGCAGGCGATCTTCGTGCGCGGCCGCGGCCTCGACGCCGAGATGAGCGGCCAGCTCACCGTCACCGGGAGCCCCAGCGCACCGGCCGTGATCGGCGGCTTCACCATGCGGCGCGGCACCTTCAGCCTGGGCAGCCGCCGGCTCACATTCTCCAAGGGTATCGTGACCCTGGACAATCTCAACACGATCGACCCGCGCCTCGACTTCCTCGCGAGCACGACGGCGAGCTCCTCCACCATCGGTGTGGCGATCACGGGAACGGCCCGCGAACCCAAGCTCGAGATCACCTCGACGCCGTCCATGCCGCCCGACGAGGCGATGGCCCTCCTCATCTTCGGCAAGCCCGCCTCCCAGCTCGGCGCGTCGGAACTGGTTCAGGTCGCCCAGGCGCTCGCCGAACTGGCCGGCCAGTCTCCGGGCGAGGGTGTCCTCAGCCGGCTGCGCAAGGGGCTCGGGCTCGATCAGCTCAGCATCGGATCCTCGTCGGCCAGAACAGGGGAACCCACGGGATCCGGGGCCAGCGGCGTGTCGCTCGAAGCCGGCCGCTACGTCGCGCCCGGCGTCTATGTCGGCGCGCGACAGGGGGCCGCCGGCAATTCCAGCCGCGGCGTGGTGCAGCTCGACGTGTTCGACAACATCAAGGTCGAGGGCGACATCGGCGCCAATTCCACAGGTCGAGTGGGGGTAAAGGCGGAGTGGGATTACTGATCCGGACGTCGGAAAGTTGTTTGTGCACGCCGGCGGAACTTCCACAGGGGTTGCACGTTTAAGCCCTCGGACGAACCCGCCGTGGGTTAGATCCGAAAATCGAGGGAAACCAATCCATGCTGAAAAAATTCCTGGTCGTCGCCGCGGCGACTTTCCTGTTGGGCGCTTGCGCGTCGGAGCCGCCTCCGCCGCCGCCTCCCCCGCCGCCGCCGCCGGTCCAGGCGCAGACCTTCATGGTCTTCTTCGATTGGGACCGCTCCAACCTGACCAGCCAGGCCGTCGACACGGTCCGTCAGGCAGCCCAGGCCTACAAGACCCGTGGCAGCGCCAACATCGTGGCGACCGGTCATACCGACACGTCGGGCTCGCCGCAGTACAATATGGCGCTGTCTCTCCGTCGCGCCAATTCGGTGAAGGAGCAGCTGGTCCGTGAGGGCGTGCCGGCGACCGCCATCACCGTCAACGGCCGTGGCGAGGAAGGTCTGCTCGTGCAGACCGGCGACAATGTCCGCGAGCCGCAGAACCGCCGCGTCGAGATCTCGGTGGGCGGCCAGACCACGGTCAGCACCGTGTTCTCCGATCCGCGCTCCTACTGCAAGGCGCTCAGCGACAAGTGGCGCCAGTATCGCACCTCGGTGATCGGCACGCCCGAGGCTGCCGCCATCGCGAAGTGTGAAGCGGGCGACTATGCCGGTGGCATCCCCACGCTCGAGGATGCGCTGATTTCCGCGAAGATCCCGCTGCCGGCCCCCGGCTATCGCTGGCCCGGCCGCCCGATCGGCCCGGCGTAAACCCGTCATCCAGACGCTAGAAGGCGGCCCCTCGCGGGGCCGCCTTTTTCGTTGTAGGCAGGGCCCATGATCGATGGCGACCTTGCCTCCTTCCTGGATTTCATTCGCCGGCATGGCGACGCCGTCTACAGTTTCCTCGCCCTCTATTCGATGGCCAACAGTCTCCTGCTGGCCCTTTTCGCGGGCTACGCCGCGCAGGCCGGGGCGCTCGGCTACGAGCAGGCGCTGGCGGCCTGCTGGGCCGGGACGTTCGCGGGCGACGCCCTGCGCTTCTGGGTCGGCCGGCGCTTCGGCACCCGCTGGCTGAGCCGCATTCCGCGCCTCCAGCGCGCGGTCGAGACGGCGGCCCGGCTGGCCGACCGCCACCATGTCTGGATGATCCTGATCCACCGCTATCCGCGCATCATCCGCAACGTCGCTGGCTTCGCCTATGGCGCGTCGAGCCTGAGCTGGCCGCGCTTCCTGGTGCTGAACTTCATCGCCGCGGGGCTGTGGGCCGGAATCGCCGTCTCCGCGGGATTTGGCTTCGGCTTCGTCTCGGAGAAGACCATGACCGATGCACTCTCGGCGTTCGGCATTGCCATGCTGGTGGCCTTCCTCGCCCTGGGCTGGTTCCTGACCCGACGTCTGGAGCGCGTGATGGAGCGCGACTAAGGCACGCCCGGACTGGCGACGCCCGGGACGCGATGGCATAAGCCGCGCCTACCCAACGCCGGACGCCATGATGAACCCATTCTGGAGCCAGATCGCGCGCGAACTGTCGCCCTATACGCCGGGCGAGCAGCCACGTATCGCCAACCTGGTGAAGCTGAACACCAACGAGAGCCCCTTCGGCCCTTCGCCCCGCGCCGAAGACGCGATGCGCGCGGAGGCGACGGAGTCGCTGCGGCTCTATCCCGACCCCGAGGCCGTGGAATTGCGTCAGGTGCTGGCCGAGCATCACGGCGTGCAGCCCGCTCAGGTGTTCGTCGGCAACGGCTCGGACGAGGTGCTGGCTCACGCCTTTGCCGGCCTGCTGAAGCAGCAGCAGCCGCTTCTCTGTCCCGACATCACCTACAGCTTCTATCCGGTGTGGGCCCAGCTCTTCGGCATCATCCTGGAGACCGTACCGCTCGACGACGCGATGGGCGTGCGCGTCGAGGACTATCGCCGTCAAGCCGGGGCGATTGTGATCGCCAATCCCAACGCTCCGACCGGTATCGCCCTGCCGCGCGCCACCATCGCCCGGCTGCTCGACGAGCATCGCGACATTCCCGTCGTGATCGACGAGGCCTATGTCGATTTCGGCGGCGAGAGCGCGGTGCCGCTGATCGCCGATCACCCCAACCTGCTCGTCGTACAGACCATGTCAAAGTCCCGCGGCCTGGCCGGCCTGCGCGTCGGCTATGCGCTGGGCGACGCCGGCCTGATCGAGGCGCTGCGCCGCGTGAAGGATTCCTTCAATTCCTATCCCCTGGGCCGCATCGCCCAGGCCGGCGCCGTGGCCTCGGTGCGCGACGATGCCTGGTTCCGCGAAAGTTGCAGCAGGATCGTGGCAACGCGCGAGGCCATGACACGCGAACTGACGGCGCTGGGTTTCGTGGTCCTGCCCTCCAGCGCCAACTTCGTCTTCGCCCGGCATCCTTCGCTGGGCGGCGCGGAATTCGCCGCTGCCCTGCGCGATCGGGCAATCCTCGTCCGGCACTTCGGCAAGCCCCGCTCCGCCCCCTATGTGCGCATCACCGTCGGCAAACCGGGCGACGTCGGGAAGCTGATCGCGGCTGCTTCGGATATCCTGCGGGGCCGCTAGCCGCCGGGCAACGACGCGGCGGGATGCAATGAGGATGCGAGAGATGATCATGCGACGTCGGGCCGTTCTCGCAGGGGCCTTGCTTGGCCTGTTCGGGCTCGCCGGCCCGATCCAGGCCGATGAACTGCGCGTGCTGGACTCCGCGCCCAAGGCGGACGCGGTGATCGGCGGCCGCAGCAGCGCCTTCTATGTCCGTTTCAACCGGCCCGTGGACCATGAGGATTCCCGCCTCGCCATCAAGCGGGACGGCCGGATCATCGAAGTCCTGCACCCTCGACTGGAGTCGGCGCCGGACGTGCTGTTCGCCCGCGCGCCCACCCTGCAGCCGGGCCGCTACAGTCTGCATTGGCTGGTTGGCGGCTCACCGCAGTTCGACGGCGAGATCCCCTTCACCGTCGGCAACGACTGAAGATCAGTCGAGCAGTTCTCGCAGGACGCGGCCGGTGGCTGTGATCGCGAGCAAGGTCGGCACCTTCACTTCGGCTTTCACCGCGGCCTTGGTCGCGGGCCCGTAGCTCATGCAGTCGAGCGCCACGAGGTCGGGCCTGGTCGACGCGAGCTTGCGGGCCACCACGGCAGCCTCTTCCGGCCCGGCACTCGGCACCAGCGCTTCGACGGTGACGGCGACGCCGTTGCGCGCCCACTTGGCGGCGAGCTTCTCGCCCTGCTCGGCGAACGGCACCAGCAGCCCGAGCCGTCCGCGCGGCAGCAGGCCTTCGGCAATGCCGCTCAGGACCCGCGACGGAAACAGCACGCCGGCATCGCCGTCCATCGCCGGAAACTCGCCCGTGCAGGCATAGACGATGGCGTCGCAGCCATCGGCGCGCAGCCTGGCCAGTGTATCGGGCGAACGGTCGATCACCGCCTGCTTGGAAATCTTCACGTCGCGGCCGCCACGCAGCCGCGTGTAAAGCGTGTCGGCACCGCTCAGCGGCGGTAGGGCATCGACCTCGGCGTCGCTGAGGCCATCAAGGGCGCCGCGCAGGATTACCTTCGTGCCAGCCGGCGCCTGGGCGGCGAACAGGTCGACGATGTCGTCGCGCGGCGCCTGGCCGATGGTGACGATGCCCAGGGTGCTCATGTTTCAGCCCTCCAATGCCACGGCGTCGCCGTCGCTCCAGGCGAGCCCCACCGGATCGCCCGGCGCCCGCGATGCCCGCTCGCCGGCATGCGTCTCGCGCACCAGCATCGACGGCCCGTTCGCGGGCTGAACGCGCAGCAAGGTCGAGCCGCCGAGATAATTCGAAGTCTCGACCGTGCCCGACAGGCGCGCGCCCTCGGCGGCCACGAGCCGGATCTTCTCCGGGCGCAGCGCACGAAGCCTGCCGCCCTCTTCGAGAATGTTGATCTCACCGATGAAGTCGGCGACGAAGCGCGTCCTCGGACGCTCGTAGATTTCGGTGGGTGTGCCCACCTGCTCGACCTTGCCGCCGTTCATCACGGCGATGCGGTCGCTCATGGCCAGAGCCTCTTCCTGGTCGTGGGTCACGAAGACCAGGGTGACGCCCAGCCGCTTCTGCAGCTCCTTGAGCTCGAACTGCATCTGCTGGCGCAGCTTGCGGTCGAGCGCGCCCAGCGGCTCGTCGCAGAGCAGCACCGGCGGCTCGACGACCAGCGCGCGCGCGAGCGCCACCCGCTGCTGCTGTCCGCCCGAGAGCTGGCCGGGCTTGCGCGTCTCGAAGCCGGTCAGCGCCACCTGCGCCAGCGCCGCCGCGACCCGCCGCTCGATCTCCGGCTTCGGGACGTCACGCATGCGCAGGCCGAAAGCCACGTTCTCGGCCACCGTCCGATGTGGAAACAGCGCATAGGACTGGAACACCATCCCCATGTCGCGCCGGTGCACCGGCAGGTCGGTGATATCCTTGCCGCCGACATGCACGCGGCCCGAATCGGGATGCTCGAAGCCCGCGATCATGCGCAGGCTCGTCGTCTTGCCGCAGCCCGACGGGCCCAGCAGCGAGAAGAACTCGCCGGCAGCGATATCGAGCGTGACGGAATCGACGGCCATCACGCGGCCGTCGAACGTCTTGGTCACCTGGTCGAGTTTGATGGCCGCGGAGGTCACGAGTGCATGCCGTCCGTCAGCCCTTCAGGATCTTGGTGACGCGGGCGTCGATGTCTTCGCGACGCGCATTGTACCATTTCCAGTCGGGCTGGATCAGGGTCGCCACCTTCTCGGGCGTGGTGAGGAGCTTGGCGTCGTACTTGGCGTCGAGCTTCACCTTCTTGTTGGCCGGCGAATACCACACGGCTTCGGCCAGCAGCTTCTGCACGTCCGGCCGCAGCATGTAGTCGATATAGGCGAAAGCCAGTTCCTTGACCTTGGAACCCGGTGTGACGTTCAGCACCTGCTCCAGCGCCAGCACGCCCTCGGAGGGGCTGGCGAAATCGACCGGCTGCATGTTCGGGCCTTCGTAGCGATAGACGCCCGAATCGTGGATGACGCCCATCGACACCTCGGCCGAGAGCAGCATCTTCTCCATCTGGCCCGTGAAGTCGACCAGCTTGATGGGCTTCAGCGCCTCGAGCGCCTTGTAGGCGGCGTCGAGGTCGGTAAGTCCCTTGCCGTAGACCTTCCCCAGCATCATGAGGTGCGCCTGCCCGAGGCTGTTCACCGGAATGAGATAGCCGCCGCGCGAACCGGCCAGCTTGGGATCCGCGAGGTCCTTCCACGACGTCGGCTTGGCGAGGCCCTTGTCGGTGCGGTAGCCCAGGCCGATGGCGCTGGTGAAGATCGTGACACCCACGATCTTGTCGCTCACCGCATAGGGATAGACGTCGGCGATGTTGGGGACTTCCTTGGCGGTGATCTTGTCCATCACCAGCCCCTCGACGACGGCGTTCCACTGCTCGTTCGAGTTGGCGTGCAGCACGTCGTAGATCGGGTCGTTCTTCGGGCTGACCTGCAGCTTGGGCAGGAACGGGAAGGCCTGGTCGGCCGACACCGTGCACTTGAACTCCTTCTCGAAGGCCGGCAGCACCGTGGCCTTCATCACCTCGCCCCACTTGCCGCCCCAGGTCGTGATCTTGAGCGTCTTGGTCTGGGCATGGAGGATCGACGGTGCACCGACCGCGGCCAGGGCCGTGAGACCCGCACCGGCACGCAACGCTTTGCGACGTGAAATCATGGCAACCCCCTGTTCGTTCCCATTAGAGCTTAACGTAGGCCTTGAGGCCGATCAGCCTCTCCAGCACCAGAACCACAGACAACGCCAGCAAGATCGAGACCATCGAAGCGGCCGCAATGGCGCCGTCGAGGTCGAATTTCATGTAGTTGAACAGCACCACCGGCAGGGTCTCGCCTTTGGGCACCACCAGGAACAGCGAGACCGGGAACTGGTCGAACGACACGATGAAGGCGAAGACGCCGCCGGCGAACACACCCGGCCGGATCAGCGGCAGGGTGACCTCGAAGAAGACCCGCGTCGGGCTGGCGCCCAGCACGGCGGCGGCCTCCTCGATGCGGCGGTCGAAATTGTGCAGGACCGCCAAGGTCGTGCGGATGACATAAGGCACCGCGACGAGCGTATGGGCCGCGATCAGGCCCCAGACCGGGCGGCCGATCCCCGACAGGAGATAGGCCTGGAACAGCGCGAGGCCCGTCAGGATCGCCGGCACCATCAGCGGCGACATGAAGAAGGCCGTCAGGACCGCGCGTCCCGGCAGGTTGCCCCGCGACAGGGCGAGCGCGCAGGCGGCGCCGATCACGATCGAGAGCACCAGGACCACGGAGGCCACCCACAAGGACAGCCAGAGCGCGTTCATGAACTCCGAGCTGCCGAAGAACTTCTCGAACCAGCGCAAGCTGACGCCGACCGGCGGGAAGGAGATGTACGGCGTGGGGTTGAGCGCGAAGACCAGCACGATGGCAATGGGCAACAGCAGGAACGCGAGCAGGAGCGCGTTGAGCGCCAGATAGGCGGCGCGGCCCAGGTCGAACGGCCGGCGGTTGGGAGCGGCGCTCATGCCATGCCCTGCCCGCCCGCCAGCCGCGCCAGGATGCGGTTGTAGGCCACGACGATGGCCAGCGAGACCAGCAGCAGGATGACGCCGAGCGCACCCGCAAAGTTCGGGTTGAAGCTGGTGCCGACCTGTTGGGCGATCAGCATCGGCAGGGTCAGCACGTCGGTGCCGCCCATCAGCGAGGGCGTGACATAGGCGCTGATCGACAGCGCAAAGACCAGCAGCGAGCCTGCAAGAATGCCGGGCAGGCTGAGCGGCAGGGTCACCTCGACGAAGGCGCGCAGGCGGCCGGCACCGAGGCTGCGCGCCGCCTGCTCCAGCCGCTCGTCGATGCGGCCGATCACGCCTGTCAAGGTCAGGACCATGAACGGCACATAGATGTGGACCAGTGCCACGATGGTACCGAACTCGTTGTACATCAGCGGCAGCGGCTTCTCGATCAGGCCCCACTGCATCAGGGTCGTATTGATCACGCCCTTGTCCTGCAGGATCGTCATCCAGGCGAAGGTGCGAACGACGATGCCGGTCAGCATCGGTGCGATCACCGCCATCAGCACCAGCGCGTGCCCCAGCCGCGACTGCATGCGCGCCATCCAGTGCGCCAGCGGATAGCCGATCAGCAGCGAGACGATCGTCGTGATCAGGCCGATCCGCAGCGTCGACCACAAGGCCTCGTGGAAGATGCCGGCCGTGTCGAAGATGAAGCGCTCATAGTGCCGCGTGGTCAGAAAGGCATTCGGGTTGGTGACGGGATTGCCCGAATAGAACGACATCGCCGTCATCACGGCGAACGGCAGCACGAAGAACAGGACGAACAGCAGCCCGGCCGGGGCGATCAGCCAGGCGATCGGTGATGGGCGGGCGGCGGTCGTCATGTCGGCACGATCACGCCGTGGCCGCGACGTCGCCTACCACCCGGACGCGCACGCGCACCGAGTTGCCGGGCAGATAGGCAAGCGGCATGTCCTCGCTCTCGATCGTGTGCAGGGTCGCGCGATCGGCGCCGGCCGCGACGGCGCGGTCGTTGGCGATGTGCTGCGCCGCTTCGATCGCCTCGACCCGGGTCATGTCCTTGAAGATCTGGTCGCATTCGCCCGAGACCTGCGCGATGGCCGCGCCCACGGCGTTGGCGCAGTCGCCATGCTCGACATGGATGACCTGCGAAACGCCCGCCATCTTGTCGGGGATCAGGAAGGCCCCGCCCCCGACGGCGATCAGCGGCACGTCGCCCGCCTCGGTCTTCATGCGATCGACCGCCTCCTCGGCAAGGCGCGCCGCCTCGGAGAAGACTTTCGCGCAGGTCGCAGCGTCGAGATGGGCGACCTTCGTCCTGTCCCCGAGATCGAGAATGCCGGCGGCGATCGCCACGTCGGTGGTGGTGAGCTGCGTGCCGCCAAAGGAGATGGCGTCGGTCAGGAGGCGATAGCCCACCGAGACCGGCCCGATGGAGAGCGGATCGAGCACCACATGACTGCCGCCGCCCAGGCCGATCGACAGAAGGTCGGGCATGCGGAACAGCGTGCGGACGCCGCCGACCTTGACCACCGAATTGGCTTCACGCGGAAAGCCGAGCTTGAGCTGGCCCACGTCGGTCGTGGTGCCGCCGACGTCGATCACCATCGCGTCGCTGAGCCCCGACAGGTAGGCCGCGCCGCGCATGGAGTTCGTGGCGCCCGAGGCGAAGCTGTAGACCGGCAGGCGCCGCGCCTGGCTCGCTTCCGCCACGGTGCCGTCGTTCTGGGTGATGAACAACGGCGCATCGATGCCGGAATCGCGGATCGCCTTCTCGAAGGCCGCGATCGTGTCGCGCGACAGGTCGGCCAGGGCCGCATTCAGCAGCCCGGCATTCTCGCGCTCGAGCAGGCCGATGCGGCCGAGATCGGACGAACAGGTGATCGCCGCATCCGGAATCACCGAGGCCACCAGCTCGGCCGCGCGCTTCTCGTGGCTGGGATCGAGCGGCGAGAAGACCGACGAGATACCGACCGAGCGCAGGCCGGCCGCCTTCATCTCCTGCGCCGCCTTCAGGACGGCGGCCTCGTCGAGCGGCATGAACGGGCGGCCGTCATATTCGTGGCCGCCTTCGACCATCCAGACCCCGCCGCGCACCAGCTCGCCGAGATCCTCGGGCCAGTCGCAGAACGGCGGCAAGGAAGCGCCCGACGGCAGACCGAGCCGCAGCGCGGCCACCTTGGTGAGATGCCGCCGCTGCACCACGGCATTGATGAAATGCGTGGTGCCGATCATGACGCCATCGACCTTCCGGGGCTTGCCGTCGGCGCCCTTCAGCACGCCAGTCGCGGCAAGCTTCTTCAGCGAGTCGAGGATGCCCGTCGTCACATCCTGGCTGGTCGGCGCCTTCACCGCCCCGGACACCCTGCCCTCTTCGATGAGGACGGCGTCGGTGTTGGTGCCACCGACATCGATACCGATTCGTCTCATGACGCGAACACGCTCCTGAAGTCGAGATCATAGCCAAAGGCCCGCGGACCGACATGCGCCAGCCCTTCGGGTGTGAGAAAGATGTCGGGGCCGGGCAAGGCGATCACGGTGACCCTCTGGCCGTAACGGACCGTTTCCGTTCCGACCGCCTCACCCGACACCGAGTCGAGGACACAGATGAGGTCCGGTGTCATGGCGAGCGGCGCGCCGTCCAGCGAGGCCACGATCCATTCGTTCTGGAAGTTGATGCGAAGGGCCGATCCGCGCCAGTCGTCCATACCTTCGAGCCGCGCGACACCGCGCAGGAAGCCTTCGGTCGCCCGCCGTTCGACGTCGACGATCTTTCCCTTGTAGAGCAGACGGCCCGGTTCGACGGAGAGGATGGCCCCCACCGGATCGTCGTGAGTCCGCTGCGCCTCGCGCACGGCACTGCCGATGGCGATCGCCTTGGTGGTGGTGCCATGAATGCCCCACTTCTTGACCTCGGCACCGGTACGGGGCGGCTGGCAGGTCGGGGCCGTCGAGCCGTATTCGACGCAGATCTTGCGCACGATCCGCTCCGCCCATTTCCACGACGGCACGGTATCGACGATCGATTCGAGGCCGCGCACGTCGACCGCCGTGAGGGGACAGGGCTTGAGGCCGCCCACTGCCACCGAGGTCATCTGGGCCTCGGGATAGGCGCGCCCCATCGTGTCCGAATCCACGACCGGAACGCCAAGATGGGCCGCGACCATGAGCGGCCGCACGCCGTTGCCGCCGCCGATTTCCATCCCCATCACCGCATCGAACCGCCGGTTCGTGTGACGCTCCATGAGGCGCGCGGCGCGGGCGATGGTCTCATGGTCGGTCAGCCGCTCGATGCCGACGAGCGGCGCTCCCATGTTGGCGATGACGCCGACCCAGTCGTCGTCGCCAAGGTCCGACGCCGGCATGAGCTGCACCCGCCGGCCCTCGCGATAGAGCACCCGCATGTTGAGCAGCGACAGATAGGGATTGCCGCCGCCGCCGGTGCCCAGGACCCAGGCGCCAACGGCCAGCGATTCGATATCGTCCTCGGTGATGTCCCGCCGACTCACCCGAAGACGCTCTTGAACTCGATGTCGTAGCTGAATGCCCTCGGTCCCACGTGCTGCAGGCCCTTGGGGCTGAGGAAGACCGGCGGCGGCGGCAGCGCGATCACGGTCACGCGCTGGCCGTAACGGATGGTCTCGGTGCCGACCGCCTCGCCCGAAACGGAATCCAGCACGCAGATCAGGTCGGGCGACATGGCAATGGGCTTGCCGTCGAGCCACGCCACGATCCACTCGTTCTGGAAGTTGATCTCCATGGCCGAGCCGCGCCATTCGTCCATGCCGTCGAAGCGGGTGCGGCCCCGCAGGAAGCCCTCGGTCGCGCGCCGCTCCACGTCGACCACCTTGCCCTTGTAGAGGACCTTGCCCGGCTCGACGGAAAGGATCGCCGCAATCGGGTCCTCATGCCGGCGCTGGGCTTCGCGCACGGCATGGCCGATGGCGATCGCCTTGGTCGTGGTCCCGTGGATGCCCCACTGCTTCACCTCGGCGCCGGTCCGCGGCGCCTTGCAGGTCGAGGCGATGGATCCGTACTCGACGCAGATCTTGCGGCTGACCCGCTCCATCCACTTCCAGGTCGGCACCTTCTCGACGACCGACTCCAGACCGCGCACGTCGACGGTGGTCAGCGGACAGGGTTCGAGGTCGCCAACCGCGACCGACGTCATCTGCGCCTCCGGGTAGGCACGGCCCATCATGTCGGCATCGATCACCGGGCGCTTCAGGTGCGCCGCCGCCATCAGCGGCTGGATCGAATTGCCGCCGCCGATCTCGAGCGCCATGATTCCGCGGAAGCGGTAGCGCGTGTGGCGCTCCATGAGGTCGACGGCGCGCGCGATGGTGCGGCTGTCTGTGAGCCGCTCCTGCCCGACCAGCGGGGCGCCCATGTTGGAAACCGCGGCGACCCAGTCGTCATCCGCGAGTTCGGACGCCG
This sequence comes from Reyranella sp., assembly GCF_965227665.1. Classification (GTDB taxonomy): domain Bacteria; phylum Pseudomonadota; class Alphaproteobacteria; order Reyranellales; family Reyranellaceae; genus Reyranella. Next base: position 5,393,718 of record NZ_OZ245767.1, on the reverse strand, counting down.
GCATGAGCTGGACCCGATAGCCCTCCTTGTAGAGGGCCCGCATGTTGAGCAGGCCGAGATAGGGGCTGCCGCCGCCGCCGGTCCCGAGGACCCAGGCACCGACAGCCAGCGATTCGATGTCGTCGAGAGTGATGTCGGTCAGGGGCATGGGCATGTGCCTCGGGCGTGTACGCTCTTTTCGGGACGGACGAGGGCCGCCGGAGCGAGCCCCTGCAAGATCGGGACCATCGAAGCGGCGCGCTTCGTCGCGCGATGAGTCCCAGCCTGCATGACATGTTGCCTCGTGTTGAGGCATGTCTATGGATTGGACAGGCAAGCATCAATACGTGCGAACACGTACGGGGAGAAACAGGTGGGGATCAGGCGCACACCGCGCATTGCCGTGATCACGATGGGCCACGCGCCGCGCCCCGACGTGATGCAGGAAATAGGCCCCCTGCTCGGCGAAGCCGAATACGATGAGTTCGGAGCCCTCGACAACGATCCCGAGTCGACGATCGTGCGAATGGCACCGCGCGGCGACGAGCTGAGCTACCTGACGCAGCTCCGTGACGGCCGGCACGTCATCCTCGAAGCCGGCTTCGTGACGAGCCGCACCGAGACACTGGTCGCGGCGCTCGATGGTCGCAACTATGACCTTCTCATCCTGGCGATGACCGGCATGCGCGCGCGGCTAGCGACGCGCACCCCGCTCGTCCACGGGCAGGACGCGCTCGATGCCTGGATTTCCGCGCTGGTCGCCAGCAATTCGCGGATCGGCATCATATTCCCCCTGGCGAGCCAGCAGTCGGCCGCCAGCGAAAGCGACTACGGCACCATGCTGAAGAGTTCTCTCGCGACCATCGGCAGCAGTCAGAGTTCCGACCTCACGCAGGCCATCGACCGGGTCTCCGGCGCCGACCTGATCGTGATGAACTCGGTCGGCTATACCGGCGAGATGGCCCGCCAGGTCGCGCGCACCAGCGGCAAGCCGGTCGTCACCGCCTGTCGCATCATCGGGAGTACGGCGCGCCTGCGCCTGTCGGAGATCGCCGGCAAGCCGCTCGATCTGCAGGCCACGACCTATACCGGCGCTGAACTGCTGCGGCGACTTCCGCAGCCCGCCCTCGAAACGCTCACACGACGCGAGACGGAGGTGCTTGTCCAGGTGCTCGAAGGCGCCGCCAACAAGTCCATCGCGCGGACGCTGGGTATCAGCCACCGCACCGTCGAGATCCATCGCGCCCGTGCGATGCTGAAACTGGGCGCGACGTCGACTCCCGAGCTCATCCGGCGCGCCTTGAGGCAGCCGGAGCGCTGAGGTCCGGCGGCGGGCCTCACGGCGCGAGCGGCGGCAGGGCGGCGCGGATCGACTCGCTCGAGATCTGCATGAAGCCGGAGAACGGCTCGACCATCTCGAGGATGAGGAGCAGAGCTGCCGACGCCGAAAGGGCCACCAGCACGAGCGCCACGGCCGATGTCGGATTGACCGGCGAGAACAGGCAATAGCTGGCGAACAACACGGTGAGCCAGAACATCAGGACGATGAGGGTCGGTGTGGGCAACCCGGACCTCGACTGTTCGAACAGAGCGAGCCTGGCCTGCGACGTCGAGACCGCCAGCTGCAGGGCCTCCCCAACGAGGGCCGATTTCGCAGGGGTTCCGATGGGCAGAGCGTGAAGGCCTGAATAGAGCCTCGACGCCAGCGTGCCGCTGCCATACAGCCCGGCACTATCCCTCGCCTCCGGGTCACCCCAGATCCTGTCGATCATCTGGTCGACAGCTTCCCGCAGCAGGGAGCGGAGCGGCTTGGCTTCCGGACCATATTGATCGAGCACCGCGTCGAGCAGGATGAGGTTGGCGGCAATCTGGCGGACTTCGCCACGCTGGGCCTCGTAGCTGCTGCTTGCCGAGTTGATGAGGAGGCCGAGGACCAACGCCGCGATCGTCCCCACGAGGCCGGCCCCCAGTCGCACGATGTCCCGCGCATGGTCGTCGAGATGATGGTCGGGCAGGAGCCGGCGCAGCAATACGCCGATGGCCGCGCCAAGGAGCATGACCCCGCAGGCCGCGAGCGAGATCCAGATGGAGTGCACGAAATCGACCTTTCCTTGGACCGCCGGGCACTGGCGGTCAGCGGAATTCTAGCACTCCTGCGAAACGGGCACGGCTTGCTTTTTGCAGGGGTTCCGGCGCGCATGTTAGCGTTCGCGTAGCGTAGTCGGAGGACATCGATGCAGCCATCCATCCAGCCCGTCAGTGGGCAACCCGTCGCCCCGCCGCTGATCGGCGGCGAGATTCCGCTGATCGATGTCTCGGCCTATCTTGCAGGGGTTCCCGGCGCGGCGGAAAAGGCCGCGGCCGAGCTGCGCTACGCCTTCGAGAATGTCGGCTTCTATTATCTCGCCGGCCATGGCGTCCCGCGGAAGCTGATCGACGACACCTATGAAGCAGCCGCGCGGTTTCACGCCCAGCCGATGGAGGCCAAGCTCGCGCTCAAGGTCGACGAGCACAATATCGGCTACATGCCGATCGCCGAGAAGGCGCCGCCCAATGCCGCCGCGCAGGGCAAGAAGCCCAGCCAGAACGAGGCCTATTTCCTGCGCCGCGAGCGCGACGCCAGCGATCCCGACGTGATTTCGGGCCGCCGCTTCCATGCACCGAACAAGTGGCCGGCCGACCTGCCGGGCTTCCGCGACACGACGCTCAAATACATCGCGACGCTCGAGAAGCTCTGCCAGAAGCTGGTGAAACTCTACGCGCTGGCGCTCGATCTCCCCGAGACGTACTTCGATGCGTGCTTCGCCAAGCCGCACATGATCCTGCGCATGTCGCGCTATCCGCAGATCGACGGCGCCGACGAGAGCGTCGAGAGCCTGGTCCCGCACACCGACTCAGGCTTCATGACCCTGCTGCCGCCCAACAAGGTGCAGGGACTGTCGATCCTGCTGCCCGACGGGCGCTGGATGGACGCGCCCGGCATCGAGGATGCCTACGTCGTGAATGGCGGCGACATCCTCCATCGCTGGAGCAACGAGCGCTTCCTGTCGACGCCGCACCGGGTGCGCAACGTCTCGGGACAACTCCGCTACGCCATTCCGTTCTTCTGCGATCCCGACCATGACACGATGATCGAGTGCCTGCCGTCCTGCCAATCGGCGGAGAAGCCGGCCAAGTATCCACCGATCAAGTTCGGCGATTATGCGCTGTGGTTCGCCGCCCAGCGCTACGGCCACATGTCGAAGGTCCAGGCCCCGTCCGAGACCGAGATCGCGCCGGGCGAGCGCGCAACCTCCCGCTGGCAGGCCTGAACCGATGCGCCTTCGTGACTTGCTGGCGACCGGCTCCGCCGCCGCCCTTCTCGTTGCCTCGCCTGCCTTCGCCCAGACGAAGACCATCAAGGCGGTGATGCACTCGGACCTCAAGGTCCTCGACCCCGTCTGGACGACCGCCAACATCGTGCGCAACCACGGCTACATGGTGTGGGACACGCTGTTCGCGATGGACGAGAAGCTGCAGCCGCAGCCGCAGATGGTCGACACCTGGACCCTGAGCGACGACAAGCTCACCTACACCTTCACGCTGCGCGACGGGCTGAAATGGCATGACGGCAAGCCGGTCACGCCGGAGGACTGCATCGCCTCGCTGAAGCGTTGGGGCGCTCGCGATTCGACGGGCGTGAAAATGCTGGGCTTCGTCTCGTCGTTCGAGCCGGTGAACGACAAGACGTTCAGGATCGTGCTGAAGGAACCCTACGGGCTGTTGATCGATTCGCTGGCCAAGCCGGGCGGTTCGACGCCGCTGATGATGCCCAAGCGCATCGCCGACACCGATCCCGCCAAGCAGATTTCCGAATTCATCGGCTCCGGGCCGTTCATCTTCAAGGCCGACGAGTGGAAGCCCGGCGACAAGACCGTCTATGTGAAGAACCCCGAGTACAAGCCGCGCCCTGAGCCCGCGTCGGGCCTGGCCGGCGGCAAGGTCGCGAAGGTCGATCGAGTCGAGTGGCTCGCCATTCCCGACCATCAGACCGCGGTGAACGCGCTGCTGGCCGGCGAGATCGACTATATCGAGGCGCCGCCGCACGACCTGAAGCCGCTGCTTCTGGCCGACAAGAACATCAGGCTCGAAGTCTACAACACGATCGGCGCCCAGTACGTCTTCCGCTGGAACACCGTCGTCCCGCCCTTCGACAACGAGAAGGTGCGGCGCGCCGCGGAATATGCCTTCGACCAGAAGGCCTTCCTTCAGGGCGTGATCGGCGACGACAAGTATTACCAGACCTGCGACGCCATGTTCGTCTGCGGGACGCCGCTCGAGTCCAACGCCGGCATGGACGGTCTGGTGCGCGGCAACTTCGCCAAGTCGAAGGAGCTGCTCAAGGAGGCGGGCTACGACGGCACGCCGATCGTGATGCTGCACACCACCGACATCGCCGTGCTGACCAATGCCGGTCCGATCGCCAAGGACCTGCTCGAAAAGGGCGGCTTCAAGGTCCAGATGGTGCCGCTCGACTTCCAGGCCATCGTGGCACGGCGCCTGCGCAAGACGCCGCCGCAGGATGGCGGCTGGAACGGCTTCATGACCGCCTGGCTGTCGGTCGACATGATGAACCCGCTGACCAACAGCATGCTCACCGCCTCGTGCGACAAGGCCAACTTCGGCTGGCCCTGCGACGCCGAGGTCGAGCGGCTGCGCGATGCCTTCGCGCGGGCACCCGATCTCGAGAACCGCAAGAAGATCGCGGCGGAGCTGCAGGCACGGGCCATCACCTACGGGACGCACGTTCCGCTCGGCCAGTACACGCTGCCGACGGCGACGCGCTCGGACCGACTGAGCGGTATCGTGACCAGCCCGGTTCCGGTATTCTGGAACATCGAGAAGAAGGGCAACTGACGCCCATCAGGCCGGGGCCGACGATGTTCTCCGAGAAGACCCGCATCATCGGCGCCGGTGCCATCGGCAACGTTCTCGAATGGTTCGATTTCGCGATCTACGGTTATTTCGCGATCACCATCGGCCAGACCTTCTTCCCGCACCAGGATCCGGTGGCGCAGCTGCTTTCCACCTTCGGCGTCTTCGCGATCGGCTGCCTGATGCGGCCGCTGGGGAGCCTCCTGTCGGGCAGCATCGGCGACCGCTACGGCCGGCGCGCCGCGCTCACCGTCTCGATGACGGCGATGGCCTTCTCGACCTTCCTCGTCGGTATCCTGCCCGGCTACGAGACCCTGGGCTTGGCGGCGCCTCTGCTTCTGACGGCCCTGCGCATGGTGCAGGGCCTGTCGCTCGGTGGCGAGTGCCCGACCGCCTTCATCTTCATGATCGAGCATGCGGGCGCGCGCAGGCGTGGCCTGGCCGGCGCGATGGCGACCGGGGGCAACGCGGCCGGCCTCCTCCTCGGATCTCTATCCGGCGCGCTCCTCACCGCCGTGATGCCACCGGAGGTTCTGCAGGACTGGGGCTGGAGGCTGCCGTTCCTGCTCGGCCTTCCGGTCGGGTTGATGGGCCTCTGGCTGCGCCGGGGCGTGCCCGAGCCGCCCCGGGACACCGGTATCGTGGCAACCCCCGTGCGGGAGGTGTTCAACCGCCATCTGTGGCTGGTGGCGCGCCTGGCGTGCATGGGGTCGCTGGGCACCGTGACGTTTTTCGTCATCTTCCTCTACCTGGTGAGCTGGCTGCAGGTCGTCGACGACGTCTCGCCGGTGCGCGCCCTGGGCTTCAGTTCGATTGCGATGGCTGTGGGCCTCCCGATCTACCTTTGCGCAGGCTGGTTGAGCGACCGGATCGGCCGGCGGAAGCTGCTCCTCGGCGGGATGGCGGCGGCCCTGGTGGGTGCCGTACCGCTGTTCTGGCTCATGCACCACGCCGATCCCCTCCTGGTCCTCGCCGGCGAACTGGGCTTCGTTCTGATCATCGGCACCGTCTTCGGCATCGAACCGGCCTTCATGGTGGAAGCGACGCCCGCGCCGATCCGCTGCACGGCGGTGGCACTGGGCTTCAATCTCCCGGCAGGCATTCTGGGCGGGCTCGCACCGCTCGCGGCGACCTGGCTGATCCACCGAACCGGGAACGACCTCAGCCCCGCCTTCCTCATCATGGGGGCGGCGGCGATTTCCCTGGTCGCGACGGCGTCGTTTCGTGACAGGACAGGCATGCCCGACGATCAGCCCGCGGACGCGTCGAAGAAGTAATGCCTGCCGCTCGTCTCGTGGCATAGTCGGGCGAGATGAACCCTACCAGCACTCGCCGCATCGTTGCGGCCGGCACCATCGGCAACCTGCTCGAGTGGTACGATTTCGCGGTCTACGGCTATTTCGCCGCCACAATCGGCCGCGTCTTCTTCCCCGCCGAAAATCCAGTGGCGCAGGTCCTGGCCGCCTTCGGCATCTTCGCGCTGGGCTACCTGATGCGCCCGCTGGGCGGCATTGTGGTCGGCCATATCGGCGACCGGCTCGGACGGCGTGCCGCCCTCACCTTCTCGATTGCCGCCATGGCGCTCCCGACCTTCCTCGTGGGCCTGCTGCCGGGCTACGAGACGCTCGGTATGGCGGCGCCCATTCTGCTCACGCTGCTGCGCATGATCCAAGGCCTTTCGGTCGGCGGCGAGGCCACCACCTCGATGGTCTTCCTGGTCGAGCAGGCCCCGCCCGGTCGCCGTGGCCTCGTCGGCAGCTTCTGCTCGCTGGCCGCCACCGGAGGCTTCCTCCTGGGCTCGGGAATCGGTGCGGCCTTCGCCGCTCTCCTGCCACCGGAAGCACTGGCGAGCTGGGGCTGGCGCGTGCCGTTCCTGCTCGGCCTGCTACTCGGCGTCGCCGGCTGGTGGATCCGCCAGGTCATCGTCGAGGAGGCGCCGCCCAAGTCGGGCCACGGGTCGCCGCTGATCGAGACCTTACGTCATCATGGCCGCGCCGTGATGCGCGTGGCCGGCATCACGGTCTTCAACGCCGTCGGCTTCTACCTGATGTTCCTCTACGTGGTGACCTGGCTTCAGACGGTCGATGGCATCGCCCCAGCGCGCGCCCTGGAGATCAACACCGTCAGCATGGTCTTCCTGCTCCCGGTGATGCTCGTGTCCGGCTGGCTGTCGGACCGGCTGGGCCGCCGACCATTGATGTTCGCCGCCATGGGCCTGGGCTTCGTCGGCGCGCTGCCGCTCCTCTGGCTGATGCATCATCCCGATCCAAGGCTGATCCTGGTGGGACAGCTGGCTCTGGTGGTGCCGGCCGGTATGGGCCTCGGCATCATCCCCTCCCTCCTGACCGAGGCGGTGGCGGGCCGTGTCCGCTGCACCGCCATCTCGCTGGGCTACAACATCGCCTTCGGCGTGATCGGCGGGCTGACGCCCCTCACCGCCGCCTGGCTGATCGCCCGCACGGAGATGGACCTGAGCCCGGCCTGGCTGTTCATGGGCGCCGCCGCCATCTCCATCGCCACCCTCCTCACCTTCCGCGAGACGTCGCGCGACGCGACGCTGCCGCCGTGAAGATCACCCGTCGCGCGCTGGCGCCCGTGGCGCTGGCGGCAGCGACGCTCCCGGCCTGGGCGGCCCTGCCACCGTGGATCGATGCGCACGCCCACGCCTTCGTGCGCGGGCTGAAGCTCGCCGTCGATGCGCGCTATGCGCCGACCTACGACGCCTCGTGGCAGACCCTGCAGGCACTGGCAGAGGCCAATGGTGTCGGCCGCACGGTGCTGCTGCAGCCGTCGTTCCTGGGCTACGACAATTCCTATCTGTTCGATGCACTCAAGGCCGCGCCGCATCGCTTCCGCGGCGTGCCGTGGATCTCGCCCTCGGTCGAGACGCGCCCCGAGGACTGGGAGGAAATGGCGCGGATCGGCGTGCGCGGCCTGCGCTTCCCGATCTTCGGCCTGCCGACCCCGCAATGGTCCGCCTATCACGAGATGCTGGGCGAGGCGTTGAAGCGGGACTGGCCGATCCATCTATACGTCGAGAGCAAGCGCCTGCCCGAAATACTTCCGTTCCTGCTCGACGGTGGCCACAAGGTGGTGATCCCGCACTATGGCCTGTTCGACCGCACCCTGGGGCCCGCGCGCGATCCGGGCTTCAAGGTATTGCTGGAGAGCGCCCGCACCGGCCGCGTCTTCGTCGTGATGTGCGGCGCCTATCGCGTCGGCCCGGAGCGCGCGCGGATGGCGGCACCGATGCTGCTCGATGCCTTCGGCCCCGAACGCCTGATGTGGGGCAGCGACTGGCCGCACACGGATACGGACCTCAATCGCGTCACGACCTATCCAATCACGCTCAGGACGTTCGAGGACTGGGTGCCAGACGAGGCGTCGCGGCGCATCATATTGGTCGACACGCCGTCCAAGCTTTACGGGTTCTGAAACTCATATTGTCCACAGCCGGGCGAATCGTCGTTGCTCGCGGCCGCCTCACCGGTGGCAATACCATACAGGATCGCATGGATGATCGTGCGGAGATCGCAGGTCGATCAGCTGAACGAAACTCCCGTCATCTCGACCGATCTGTTCCAAAGTCGGGCCGCAACTGTTTCGTCGAGCGCTTGCGGCGGATACATGGCGAGCGCTGGAGCGCCGCGCGTCTCGCCCATCCGGTTCGGACCGTAATAGCCGCCGGCGCAGGCTTCGGGTGCCGTCGCAGCGAAAAGCGTCGACAATGCACCCTGCGCAACCGGCTGAAATAGAAACCAGAGCAAGGAGCGCGTCAGCCCCATCGCACTCCAGCGGCCGGGAGCATTGTGCAGCAGATCGGTGCGCGCAATCCCGGGATGTGCTGCGATACTGGCAACGCCCCACCCGGCGGCCTCGCTTCGTCGCTTGAACTCCAGTGCGAACATCAGGCATGCGAGCTTGGACTGGCTGTAGGCCGCCATCGGCCGGTAGCTGGCCTCGGCGTTGAGATCATTGAAATCGATTGCTCCACTCCGCGCGGCGATGCTGGAAATCGAGACGACGCGCGCCGCCCCGGCGTTCCGCAGCAGTGGCAGGAGGCGTCCAGTCAACGCGAAGTGACCGAGATAGTTCGTGCCGAACTGGAGCTCGAAACCGTCCGCCGTCTGCTGTCGCTGCGGCGGCACCATCACGCCTGCATTGTTGATGAGCAGGTCGATCCGGTCGTGTCGCGTCGCCATCCGCTCGGCAAACGCCGAGATCGAGGCAAGGCTTGCCAAGTCCAATTCCTCGAATTGTACCTGCGCCTTTCGCGCCATGGCGCGGATACGCGCAACTGCATCCGCTCCCTTGCCTGGATTGCGGCCGGCGACGACAACCTCCGCACCCGCACGCGCCAAGGCCAGCGCGTCTTCGTAGGCCAGCCCGCCAGTGCCGGTGACGACAGCAATTCGTCCCGTCTGCGGCGGCATGTCCGCGACCATCCATTGCGTCATGACTTGCCTTCCCCGTATATCGCACTGAGTGTAGTATTACATATTCGCACTCAGTGTAATTATCAATCAGTCATGACCAGCGACGGCAAGATTTCATCCATTCGTGAGGGCAGGCGTGAACGGAAGCGCCGCGAAACGCTGGCGCGGATCACGGATGTCGGCATCCGCCTCTTCCTCGCGCACGGCTATGACGCGACAACGCTCGACGAAATCGCCCATGCAGCGGGCATCTCCAGGCGCACGTTCTTTTATTACTTCAAATCAAAGGACGAGATCTTGCTGTCGCTGCAAAGTGGAATGGGCGCCATGATCCTGCAGGCGCTGGAGAACCAGCCGATCGACAAGCCGCCGCTGGATGCCATTCGCGATGCTGTTCTGGAGATCTGCGGCGCAATCCCTGCCGATGAGATGATGGCGATCGACCGGCTGATGCGCGCAAGTCCCGCGGTTCAGGCGCGCAAGCTGGCTAGCTATGTCGAGCACGAAACCGCTCTGTACGCCGCCTTGCGCCGGAAATGGCCTGCGCCTGAGCAGGATTTGAGCCTGCGGCTTGTTGCCATGATGTCGATCGGCGCACTGCGCCTGTCGGCCGATGCGTTGAGCCGCGAAAACGGCCAACGATCGTTTGAGCAATTGCTGCGTGAGGCATTCGCAGCACTGGCCGGCGAGATCCGATAGCAATATCGAGCTTTCGCCACGCACTGGGGAATGGGCACACGATCCCCCTTGACGAATTGCTAGTCTGCTAACATAATTGTTAGATGGCTAACGATTTTGATCGTGAAGTCGGCTCGGTGGGCGTGTGGGCGAAACGCTGCTACCTCGCTGGGCGCGCACTGATGGAAGAAATGTTGCGACCGCACGGCCTCGGCGCGACACAATGGTATGTTCTGCATCAACTGGCGACGGTCGGCCCGACAATGCAGCGCGACCTGGTGAGACTGCTCCAGGTCGAACGCGCGACGATGAGTATCATCATCGCTGCGCTTGTTAGGAAGGGCCTGGTCGAACAAGTTCCCGATGAAGTCGACCAGCGCCAAAAACTGCTTCTCCTGACGCGAGCGGGAAAGACCTTGTGGGGCAAACTACCCGACCTCGGCGGCATTCGGGACGTGGCTTTCGGTGACCTTTCCAACGCCGACATTCAGACCACTGTGCGGGTGTTGAGGACCGCGACCGAACGCCTGCATCAGCGACTGAAAGGAAACCTACGATGACGATCCTCGTGACCGGAGCAACCGGGCTGGTCGGTGAGCGCCTGCTGCCGCGTCTTGTCGAGATGGGTGAAGAGTGCCGTGCCCTTATACGCCCGGGCAAGCAAGGCCCTGCGGGCGTCGCGGCGATGGAAGGAGATTTGTTCGATTCGGCATCACTGGTGGAGGCGGTTTCCGGCGTCTCAGCGATCATTCATCTCGCAGCGGTATTCCGCACGCAGGATGCCGACCTGATCTGGAGAAGCAATTTGGAGGGTACACGCCGCCTTCTCGCCATCGCCCAGACTTGCGCGCCCGACGCCCGGTTCATCATGGCGAGTACCTCCAACGTCTATGACAAGCACTCTCCGCGGCCGGCCCGGGAGAGCGACAGCGTCGAACCGGAACAGGCATATCCGGCCAGCAAGGTCGCGGCCGAGAAGCTGCTGCGTGACAGCGGCTTGAACTGGTCGATCCTTCGATTCCCGTTCGTCTACGGCGACGGAGACGGACACCTGGAGATGCTGCCCCGGCACCTGGAGGCGCTCGGTTTTCATCCCGCCCATCGGATGAGCACGATCCACCATCGCGATATAGCCACGGCAATGAAGCTGGCCCTGGCGGGGGAATTCGACGGACGAATCGTCAACATATCCGACGAGGCGCCTACGACGATCTATGAACTGATCGGGCTTGTTGGCGCGGAAATGAAGCCATCAGCCGATGCCATGCCGAACCCTTGGCATCTCCATGTCGACGGTTCGCTTGCGCGTAGCCTCGGCTTTCGACCGAGCGTGAGGACGGTCTACCAGGCAATGCAGGAGCAAATTCTGTAGGACCATAGGGGATGTCACCCAGCGCAATGTCCGTTTGGCTTGGATGTCTCGCGGTTTTAGAAGCATCGGAGCGCAGGCTTCGAGAAAGTCTCAATTTGGCCAAAACATCGGTCGCAAAAAGTGATCCGGCGCGAAAGGACGGCATCACGGATCTGCTTGGTTTCGAAGCCGTGGACGCCGCTTGGGCGGGCGTTCGGCAACGTGCCGGAACGCCTCCCCACTGAGCCCTAAGCCATTCCGGCCTCGACCGCACGGCCTTCGGCGCGCCAGCGGAGCATGCCGCCGGGGAGGTTGGCGACGTCGGCGAGGCCCGCTTTCTGCAGGATCGCGGTAGCGTGCGCGGAGCGGCTGCCGGCGCGGCAAACGGCGACGATCGGCTTGTCCTTCGGCAATTCCTTGGCGCGGGCCGCCAGCTCACCCAGGGGTACGAGCGTCGCGCCGCGGATGTGGCCGAGCGGGCCCGAGAACTCGGCCGGTTCGCGCACGTCGACGACGTTCACCTGGGCCAGATTCTCCTCGAGCCAATGCGGTTCAACCTCCCAGACGCCGCCGAAGGTGAAGCGCAGGGGCGCCCAGCCGGGTTCTGCGGGTGGCTGGGTCCCGTTCCCGGGCTGGCCGCAGCGCAGGTTGGCCGGCACCGCCTCGTCGATCTTCTTCGGATGCGGCAGGTCGAGGTTCTTCATGTAGCCGACATAGTCGTTCTCGCCGACCTCGCCACCCAGCCGGGGATTGAACCGTTTCTCCTCGATCACACTGCTGACCGTGAGGCCGCGATAGTCGTGCGCGGGATAGAGAAGGCAGCTCTCGGGCAGCGCGAAGATGCGCGAGCGGACGGATCGATAGAGGGCGCGCGGATCGCCCTGCTGGAAGTCGGTGCGGCCCGAGCCGCGGATCAGCAGGCAGTCCCCGGTAAAGGCCATGCTCTCATCGTCGAGCACGTAGGTGACGCAGCCGGAGGTGTGGCCGGGCGTGGCGCGGACCTCGAGCGAACGGCGGCCGAACTCGATCCGGTCGCCGTCCTGCAGCAGCCGGTCGGCGCCCGCCGCGCCCGACGCGGCCGACAGCGCGATGCGGCTGCCCAGCCGCTGCTTCAGCAGCCAGGCGCCGGTGACATGGTCGGCATGGACGTGGGTATCGAGCGTCCAGGCGAGCGTGAGGCCGAGTTCGCCGATCAACGCCGCATCGCGCCGCGCCTGCTCGAACACCGGGTCGATCAGCAGCGCCTCTTTCGAGACGCTGCAGCCGAGCAGGTAGGTGTAGGTCGACGAGGTCGGGTCGAAGAGCTGGCGGAAGACGAGCATCGGCCTCTCCTTTGTCGGGCTGGCCTTTGTCAGGCTGGTGCGCTGGCCTTGTCGAGGGCGGCGACCGACTCGGGATCGAGTTCCAGGGTCGTCGAATTGAGCACGTCGTCGAGCTGCTTCAGGCTGGTCGCGCTCACGATCGGCGCGGTGATCGCCTTGCGCTGCAGCAGCCAGGCGAGTGCCACCTGTGCCAGCGTGGCCCCATTCTTTTCGGCGGCATCGTCGAGCGCCTTCAGGACGGCCATGCCCTTGGGATTGATGTACTTCTTCACGCCGGCGCCGCGCTGGGCATTGCCGACATCGGCCTCGGACCGGTACTTGCCCGTCAGGAAGCCGCTGGCCAGCGAATAATAGGGGATCACGCCGATCCCCTGCTTCAGGCACTCGTCCTCCAGCGCGCCCTCGAACAGGCCGCGCTCCATGAGGTTATAATGCGGCTGCAGGCTTTCGTAGCGCGGCAGGCCCTTCTCCTTCGAGATCTTCGCAGCCTCGGCGAGGCGCGGCGCGTCGAAGTTGGAGGCGCCGATGAACCGGATCTTGCCCGCCTTCACCAGCTCGCCGTAGGTCGCGAGCGTCTCTTCCTGCGGCGTGTCCTTGTCGTCCTTGTGTGACTGGAAGAGGTCGATGCGGTCCGTGTTCAGGCGCTTCAGCGACGCCTCGACCGACTCCTTGATGTTCTTGGCCGAAAGGGCGCCGCTCGGCAGGCCCATGCCGCACTTGGTCGCCAGCACGATCTTGTCGCGCTTCGACGGATCCTGCTTCAGCCAGCTGCCGATCACCGTCTCGCTCTCGCCGCCCTTGTTGCCCGGGAACCAGCGCGAATAGACGTCGGCGGTGTCGACGAAGGAGAATCCATGGTCGACGAAGGCATCGAGCAGCTTGTGCGACGTCGCTTCGTCGGCCGTCCAGCCGAAGACGTTGCCGCCGAAGGCGATGGGAACGAATTCGAGGTCGGACTTGCCGAGTTTGCGCTTCTGCATGTGTGACTCCTCTGGAGAACTATTCGGCGGCCTTGGGTGGCGCGGCGACGGACGTCTCGGCCTTCGCCTCGGCGACCGGCGGGACGGTGGGGGTGGCGGGGATCGGGAACGGATAGGTATTGCCGGACGCGAACTGGATGCCGAGCGCCGGGAACTGCTCGTACATTCGCCGGATCACAATACGCTGGACCACGGTAGGGTTCTTCGGGCGTGCCATGAACTTGAAGCGCACGATCACCGAATTGTCCTTGATGTCGACGACGCCCTGCATCTTGGGCGGATCGAGCAGGATCGGCTTGTAGGCGGGCTCCTCCATCATCGCGAGGCCGATCTTCTTCACGGTCTTGCGGAGCAATTCGATGTCGGTGCCGTTGGCGAAGGCGATGTTGAACTTCACCACCGTCCAGTCCCGGCTGAAGTTGGTGATGTGGGCGATCTGACCGAACGGCACGATGTTGAGCTGACCGTTCTGATGGCGCAGTTTCAGTGAGCGGACGCTGAATCCCTCGACCGTGCCCTTGCCCTTGCTGCAATCCACATACTCGCCGATGCGGAATGAATCCTCGGCGAGGAAGAAGACGCCCGACACGATGTCCCGCACCAGCGACTGGCTGCCGAAGGAGACGGCGAGGCCGAGCACGGACGCGCCGGCGATCAGCGGTGTGATGTTGACGCCGAGCTCCGCCAGGACCAGCAGGCCGCCAATGATGGCAATGGTGGCGCCCGCAACGACGCGCAGCAGCGGCATCAGGGTGCGCAGCCGGGAGGCCGCCACCTCGACTTCCTCCTCCGAATCCCCCGAAACGTCGGCCGAGGGCAGCGGATTGGCGGCGATGTAGGAGTCCATGCGGTACTTCAGGAACCGCCAGCCGGCATAGATTGCCACCGCGGTGATTGCCGCCATCTTGGCCCCGCGATCGTGCGCGACCCATTCGTCGGCCGTGGCCGCGGCAAGCACCTGGACCATCAGCGCCTCGGCGATCAGGATCGCCGCATAGAGACGCACCAGCAGCCGCACGCAGTCGGCCACCACGTCGCCCGCCATCGGCAACTCGGAGACGATGTGGCGGGTGATGCGGTGCATCAGCGTCTCGAACAGCAGCAGCGCGATCAGGGCCGATTCGATCGTCGTCATGCCGCGCGCGGCGGTGCCGCTCTCCGTCAGCGCCGCATACACCGAGGCGAGGCCCAGGACCGCATAGAAGAAGAGGCCGCCCATCCACCAGTTGCGGGCTGCATCGAGCTTGAGCTGGCGGGTGAAGCCGGTCGGCGGCACCATAGCCGTCAGCCAGGCCGCCATATCGAACCGCCAGCGCCAGACGATGGTAAGCAGCAGCACAGAAACGAGCGGTACGTAGAGAATGATGGCGGCACTCGTCATTTCTCGGTTTGCCCCCGTCCCATCGAGAGCACGCGCCGCGAGACTGCCCAGCAACGGCAGCAGAATGACGAGGTCCAGCGCGACCAGCAGGCGGCGCGCCGTGGCGTCATCCACCGGGGCGATGCGGCCCTCGGCCAGGTGCGGGCGCAGGAAGGCGCGGAACACCAGGTTGAAGCCGCGCCAGTAGACGAGTGCATGGAGCACCATCTGGCCGAGCCTGGAACCGAGGCTGTCGGACGGGCCGAGTTGGCCCAGCACCAGCCGGCCCGCAACGGCCAGCGCCACCAGGGCCAGCACGTCGAGCAGGAGCGCGCGGAAGAAGGCGCGCAGCGGCGTCTTGCTGGCCAGCTCGTCGAAGGCACGAACGCGCGCGCGACTCAGGATCTGGCGCGCGAGAGCCTCGGCCGCGAGGCCGGCCACGACGATTCCGGCCAGAAGCAGTGCCGTGCTGCCACCAATTGCCTGCGGCAGGCTCAGGAGATGCGCACCGAGTGCGGGAAGTTGCGCGACCGTGAATTCGAAGCGCTCGGTCAGCAGCAGGAGGAAGCCGGCCGCGGCTGTGTGGCCGCCCGTCACCGTCTGGGCCGCCCCCGGAAACGACCAGGCGGCGGCGAGTGCACCGATCGCGAGGGCGCCGCCACAGCTTGACCGTTTCATCGATTTTCCCCCAAAGGATGTCTTTCCGAACCTAAGACAATTGGCGCCCAGCCGCCAGACGACACCACAGGAGAGACGCCCCGATGCTCGGACTCATGCAGGATCGCCCGCTTCTGATTTCGCAGCTCATCGAGCACGCCGCCCTCAATCACGGCGACACCGAGATCGTCTCCCGCACCGTCGAAGGCCCGATCCACCGCTACACCTACCGCGATGCGAACAAGCGCGCGAAGAAGGTCGCCGAGGCCCTGCTCGCCCTCGGCATCAAGGTCGGCGACCGGATCGGGACGCTGGCCTGGAACGGCTACCGCCATTTCGAGCTCTACTACGGCATCTCCGGCATGGGCGCGGTCTGCCACACGATCAACCCGCGCCTCTTCCCCGAGCAGATCGTCTACATCGTCAACCACGCCGAGGATCAGCTTCTCTTCGTCGACCTCAACCTGCTGCCGGCGGTCGAAAAGCTGCTGCCGCAGATGAAGGGCGTGCGCCATGTCGTGGCAATGACCGACCGCGAGCACCTGCCCAAGGACTGCAACATCCCCAACCTGCTGGTCTACGAAGAGCTGATCGCTGACAAGCCCGGCACCTACGAATGGCCGGAGTTCGATGAGCGTACGGCCTCGTCCCTCTGCTACACGTCGGGCACGACGGGCAATCCCAAGGGAGTGCTCTATCATCATCGCTCGACCATCCTGCACGCCTACGGCGCGGCCCTGCCCGACACGCTGAACCTCTCGGCGCGCTCGGTGGTGCTGCCCGTGGTGCCGATGTTCCACGTCAATGCCTGGGGCCTGCCCTACTCGGCCGCGCTCGTGGGCGCCAAGCTCGTCTTCCCCGGCGTCGCCCTCGACGGCGCCAGCCTGCACGAGCTGTTCGAGAAGGAGCGCGTCACCTTCACGGCCGGCGTGCCGACCGTATGGCTCGCCCTGCTGAACCACATGAAGGCCAACAAGCTCACGCTGTCGACCGTCAAGTACGCCGTGATCGGCGGCTCGGCCGCCCCGCCCGCCATGATCGAGGCCTTCGACAAGGAATTCGGCGTCGAGGTGCTGCATGCCTGGGGCATGAGCGAGATGAGCCCGCTGGGTACGGTCAACCACCCCAAGGAGAAGCACCTCGACTTCTCGCCAGAGGACCTGCTGCAGGTACGGCTGAAGCAGGGCCGGCCGCCCTACGGCGTCGAGATGATGATCGTCGACGATGCCGGCAACGAATTGCCGCGCGACGGCAAGGCGTTCGGCGACCTGCTGGTGCGCGGTCCCTGGATCACCTCCGGCTACTTCAAGGGCGAAGGCGGCGAAGTGCTGCGGCCCATCGAAGGAAAGGGCGGCGGCTGGTTCGCCACGGGCGACGTCGCCACCATCGATCCCGACGGCTACATGCAGATCACCGACCGCTCCAAGGACGTCATCAAGTCCGGCGGCGAGTGGATCAGCTCGATCGACCTCGAGAACGCCGCCATGGCCCATCCCGCTGTCGCTGAGGCCGCCGTGATCGGCGTCGCCCACCCGAAATGGGACGAGCGACCGCTGCTGATCGTGCACAGGAAGCCCGACACCGAGATCGACAAGCAGGAGCTGGTCGAGTTCCTGGCGACCAAGGTCGCCAAATGGTGGCTGCCCGACGACGTGCAGTTCGTCGACGCGATCCCGCACACCGCCACCGGCAAGATCCTGAAGACCCGCCTGCGCGAGGACTTCAAGGACTACAAGCTGCCGACGGCGTAACGCATGTCGTCCCGAGCGCAGCGAAGGACCTGCCGTAACGACCGAGGAACTCCCCGGCGCGCGCGAGGTCCTTCGCTTCGCTCAGGATGACATGATCAGTCATGCTTGCGCTGAATCTCAGCTCAACGCCGCCCAAAGAAAGAGCAAGGTCGCGCCCACGCCGAGCATCGTCCGCTTGACGTGCAGCTTGCCCCAGCGGCGCAGCAGCGTGTGGCTGTCTTCGCCGGCATCGTCGAGGTCGATCGCCTTCAGCTCGGTGTTGACGGGCATTATCATCAGCGCCGTGTAGGCCCAGTTCGAGCCCATCAGGATCGCCCCGACGATCCACAGTTCGTCGCGAGTCTGCCACCAGGCCGCAAGCCCCAGCACGAAGCCCAGGGCCGCGAGCGTGCCTTGCATGACCGCCCCACGCCGATAGGACAGCTTCCATTGCTGGAGCTGCGCGCGATCCTCGAGCTCGGACCGGGCCGGATGCTCGGCGAAGCTCACGTAGAAGGCCGCGCCGGCGAAGAGCGACGCCGTCACCAGGGCCAGAATTCCGAAGATCATGACTTTCCTCTCGTGCGCGCTGGACCGCAGCGACCTGGGCGCATTATCGTCCGATGCGGGCAAAATAGGGAGCCCGAGGAGGAGCAGACCGTGGCCACCGAAACGATTCCCGTCATCGATCTCGGCCCCTACCTCGCGGGCGAGCCGGGTGCGATGGACCGCACCGCCCAGGAGCTGCGGTTTGCCCTCACCGAAATCGGCTTCTACTTCATCGTGAACCACGGCATCGCGCGCGAGAAGATCGCCGCCATGTTCGCCGAGGTGAAGCGCTTCCACGACCAGCCGGTGGAGAAGAAGCTCGAGCTCAAGCTCGACCAGCACAATACCGGCTACCTGCCGATGCGCGGCAACACGCTGCGCACCTCGACCGTCCAGGCCGGCACCAAGGCCAACCTCAACGAGGCCTTCTTCGTGAAGCGCGAGATGGCGCCCGATCATCCCGATGTGCTGTCGGGCCGCCGCTTCCGCGGCCTCAACCGCTGGCCCGACCTGCCCGGCTTCCGCGACACCGTCGTCGACTACTGCAACGAGATGGAGCGGCTGGTGCAGAAGATGGTGAGGCTCTACGCCCGCGCCCTGGACCTGCCGGCCAACTATTTCGACACGGCCTTCTCCGAGCCGATGTTCTCGATGCGCATGACGCATTATCCGCCGCAGGACGGTCCCGTGGACGACGAGTTCGGCCTGGCGCCGCATACCGACACCAGCTTCCTCACCCTGCTCGCGCCCAACGAGGTGCAGGGTCTGTCGATCCGCAGCCAGAGCGGCACCTGGATCGACATGCCGGCGATCGACGATGCCTATGTCGTGAACGGCGGCCAGATGCTGCAGCGCTACACTAACGACCTGTTCCTGGCGACGCCGCACCGCGCCATCAACAAGACGGCCGGCGCACGCTATGCCCTGCCCTTCTTCTGCGACAGCGGCATCGACTGGCCGGTCGCCGCCGTGCCGACCACGGTCGGTCCCGACAAGCCGCCGAAATATCCCACGACCTGGTACAGCGACTACATGACCTGGTATCTCAAGCGGAACTACGACGTGCTCAACACGGAGGCCCAGCAGGCCGCCGAATGAGCCCGCGCGCCGACGCCATCCCGGTCATCGATCTCGGCCCCTGTCTGGCGGGCGAACCCGGCGCGATCGAGCGCGCCTCCCGGGAGCTGCACGCGGCGCTGACCGAAATCGGTTTCTATTTCGTGGTCAATCACGGCGTGCCGTCGGATCTGATCCGCAACACTTTCGATCAGGCCGCACGGTTTCATGCCCTGCCGCTGGACCGCAAGATGGACGTCAGGATCGACAAGCACAATGTCGGCTACCTGCCGATGCGGGGCGATACGCTGCGCACTTCCACGGTCCAGACCGTCACCAAGCCCAATCTCAACGAAGCCTTCTTCGTCGCGCGCGATCTTCCCGCCGACCATCCCGACGTCGTGGCCGACCGGCGCTTCCGCAGCGCCAACCGGTGGCCGTCGGACCTGCCGGGCTTTCGCGAGGCCGTCGTCGCCTATTGCGACACGCTTGAGCGGCTGGTCCGCAGGCTGATGCCGCTCTATGCCCGCGCCCTCTGCCTGCCCCCGACATACTTCGACGCGCCCTTCACCGAGCCGCAGTACAAGCTGCGCATGACGCACTATCCCAATCAGCCGGCCCTCGCCGACGACGAATTCGGTATTGCGCCCCACACCGACACGAGCTTCCTCACCCTGTTGGCACCCAACGACGTGTCCGGCCTGTCGATCCGCAGCCGCGACGGGCACTGGATCGAGGCGCCTGTCCTGCCCGACGCCTATCTCGTGAATGGTGGACAGTTGCTGCAGCGCTGGACCAACGATGTCTGCCTCGCCACGCCGCACCGCGCCGTCAATCGCAGCGGTGGCGAGCGCTATGCGCTGGCGTTCTTCTGCGACAACACCATCGACTGGCCGATCGCCGCCGTGCCGACCACCGTCGGCCCCGACAGGCCGCCTAAGTATGCGACGACCTGGTACACCGACTACATGGTCGAATATCAGAAGCGGACCTACGACCTGCTGAACTCCGACGCGAAGGCCGCCGAATGAGCGATGCGATCGCACTGGGACCCATCGTCCCAATCCTGCGCATCTTCGAC
Source organism: Reyranella sp. (assembly GCF_965227665.1). GTDB lineage: Bacteria > Pseudomonadota > Alphaproteobacteria > Reyranellales > Reyranellaceae > Reyranella. Next base: position 5,373,625 of record NZ_OZ245767.1, on the reverse strand, counting down.
GTGGCCAAGGCGAAGGAATTCTACGTCGACTTCCTCGGCTTCACCTGGGACTGGGAGCACCGCTTCGACGACAATGCGCCGCTCTATGCGCAGATCTCCCGCGCCGGCGTCGTCATTCACCTCAGTGAGCATCACGGCGACGGCGCGCCAGGGTCTCACATCACGATCCAGACCAAGGGCATCGCCGCCTTGCATCGCGAACTCACGGAAAAGAAGTACCGCTTCGCCCGGCCCGGTCTCGAGAACCAGCCCTGGGGCGCACGCACGGTCACCGTCGGCGATCCATTCGCCAACAGGCTTACCTTCAGCGAACCGAACGAATAGACTTCCCACACCATCGGCAGAAAGCCGGGGCTTGGGAGGAAACACTTTGAACATGAGTGGGGCGACCCTCGCCCGCGTCGAAGCCCACGTCTTCCGCACCCCTATCGCGGAGCCCGTCCGCACCTCTTTCGGCACCATGACCGAACGCGCTGCGGTGTTTGTCCGGCTCGAGGATTCCGACGGCGCCCGTGGCTGGGGCGAGATCTGGTGCAACTTCCCCAACGCCGCCGCCGAACATCGGGCGCTGCTGTTCGCCGACATCGTGGCGCCGCGGGCGCTGGGCAAAGCGCTCGACGATCCGGTCGGCTTGTGGAGCGAGATCGACCGCGCGCTTCACGTTTTGCGCGTACAGAGCGGCGATGCCGGCGCGCTCTCCGCTGCAGCGGCCGGCCTCGACCTCGCGATCCACGACCTGCGGGCGCGCAAGCGCGGCCTGCCGCTGTGGCGAGCGCTCGGCGGTACCGACGATGCGCCCGTCCCCGCCTATGCATCGGGCCTCAATCCCGGCCGCGCCGCCTACGATACGGTGGGCCGCATGCGCGCCGCCGGCTATCGCGCCTTCAAGATCAAGGTCGGTTTCGGCGAGGAGACCGACCTCGGTTCGCTGCGTCCGGTCGCCGCCGAACTGCAGGAGGGCGACCGTTTGATGGTCGACGCCAACCAGGGTTGGGACCTGCGCACCGCCTGCACGATGGTACCGAGGTTGGCCGAATTCGGCCTGGGCTGGATCGAGGAGCCGCTGATGGCCGACCGGCCGCTCAGCGAATGGACGCAGGTGGCCGCCGTGGCACCGACGCGCCTGGCCGTGGGGGAGAACCTGCGCGGCGCCGGCCCCTTCCAGCAAGCCATCGACAGCGGCCTGTTCGGCGTGATCCAGCCTGATGCCGCCAAATGGGGCGGCCATTCGGGCTGCCTGCCGGTCGCTCGCGCCGCGCTCGCAGCCGGCCGCACCTTCTGCCCGCACTTCCTGGGCGGTGGCATCGGCCTCCTCCATTCGCTGCACCTGCTCGCCGCGGTGCGCGGGCCCGGCCTGCTCGAGGTCGATGCCAACCCGAATCCTCTACGCGAAGGAGTCCTGCAGGGTGTTTTTTCGGTCCGTGACGGCAGCGTCAGCCTTCCCGGCGGGCAAGGACTCGGTCTAGAACCAGATATCAAGCCGCTCCTAACCCTAAGAAGCCTACACATCGAGCGGCGCGCGTAAGAGAGGAAACGCCATGCTGGGTTTGATGCAAGACCGTCCGCTGCTGATCTCGCAGATCATCGACTATGCGGCCGCCGCCTATCCCGAAGTCGAGATCGTGACGCGAACCGTCGAGGGGCCGATCCACCGCTATGGCTACAAGGACGCGCACAAGCGCGCCAAGCAGCTCGCCGAAGCGCTGCAGGAGCTGGGCATCAAGCTGGGCGACCGGGTCGGCACCATCGCCTGGAACACCTACCGGCATTTCGAGCTCTATTTCGGCATCTCCGGCATCGGCGCGGTGCTGCACACACTGAACCCGCGCCTGGCGCCCGAGCATGTGGCCTATATCGCCAACCATGCCGAGGACCAGATCCTCTTCGTCGACCTGAACCTGATGCCGATCGTCGAGGGCGTCTGGGACCAGCTCAAGACCGTGAAGCATGTCGTGGTCATGACCGACCGCGCACACATGCCGACCTCGGCCAAGATCCCGAATCTGCTCTGCTACGAGGAGTTGATCGCCGACAAGCCCGGCACGCTCACCTGGCCGGAATTCGACGAGAAGACGGCCTCGTCGCTCTGCTACACGTCGGGCACCACCGGCAATCCGAAGGGCGTGCTCTACTCGCACCGCTCGACGATGATCCATTCGATGATGATGTGCTCGGGCCCGGTGCTGGCGCTCGATCCCGACACAACCATCCTTCCCGTCGTGCCGATGTTCCACGCCAATGCCTGGGGCCTCGTCTATGCCGGCCCCTTCTGCGGCACAAAGCTGGTGTTCCCGGGCTTCAAGCTCGACGGCGCCAGCATCTACGAGCTGCTCGACAAGGAGCAGGTGACCCTGTCGGCCGGCGTGCCGACCGTGTGGCTGGCCCTGCTCGACTACTGCCAGCAGAACAAGCTGAAGATGTCGTCCGTCAAGCGCACCTTGATCGGCGGCTCGGCCGTGCCGTACGCCATGATCGAGCGCTTCTGGAAGGAGCATGGTGTCGAGGTGGCCCAGGGCTGGGGCATGACCGAGATGAGCCCGCTCGGCACCCTCACCCGCTTCAACAGGGGCGAGCGCGACCTGCCCGATGCGGAGCGCTTCGCCATCACCGCCAAGCAGGGTCGCCCGGTATTCGGCTGCGAGATGAAGATCATCGACGATGCCGGCAACGACCTGCCGCTCGACGGCAGCGTCTCCGGCAACATGGTCGTGCGCGGTCCGTGGATCGTGAAGGGCTACATGAAGGGCGACGGCAAGAGCCAGTTCCTCGAGAACGACTGGTTCCACACCGGCGACGTCTGCAAGATCGAGAGCGACGGCTCGGTGGTCATCACCGACCGCTCGAAGGACGTGATCAAGTCGGGCGGCGAATGGATCAGCTCGATCGATCTCGAGAACGCCGCCATGGGCTGCCCCGGCGTCGCCGAGGCCGCAGTGATCGGGGTCGCCCATCCCAAGTGGGACGAGCGCCCCCTGCTCATCGTCGTCCGTCGTCCCGACGCCTCGGTCGAGAAAGCCGACGTTCTGAAATTCCTCGACGGCAAGATCGCCAAGTGGTGGATGCCCGACGACGTGCAGTTCATCGAGGCGATTCCGCACGGCGCCACCGGCAAGATCCTGAAGACGGCCCTGCGCAAGCAGTTCGAGAGCTACAAGCTCCCGACCGCGTGAGCCTCCGCCTTCCGGGACGGACGCAGCTCTGCGATGGCATGGCGCGTCACCTGGAAGGCGCCGACCAGGGCAAGGCCGGACATGATCGCAGCGACGACATAGTCCGGCCAGCCACTGCCCGAGCCGAACACACCCGCGGCGGCGGCCAGAACGGCGAGATTGCCGATCGCGTCGTTGCGTGTGCAGATCCACACCGAGCGCATGTTGCTGTCTCCGTCGCGCCAGCGATAGAGCAGCAGCGCCACGCCGAAGTTGGCGGCCAGCGCCAGCGCGCCGACCACGCCCATCACCGGCGCCGCCGGGACAGTACCGGCCAGTGCGTGATTGATCGTGGTGACGCCAATCCACAGGCCGAAGGCGCCCATGCTGGCGGCCTTGAGCAGCGAGGCGCGGGCACGCCACTGGATCGCCATGCCCAGCACGAACAGGCTGATGCCGTAGTTGCCGGCGTCGCCCAGGAAGTCGAGCGAGTCGGCCAGCAGCGAGACTGACTGCGCCGCAACGCCCGCACTGATTTCGATTGCGAACATCGCGAGGTTCACCGCCAGCGCGATCCACAGGATGCGGCGGTAGGCGGGCGATGAAGCTGCGGCGGCGCCGTGGTCGTGACTGTGCCCCGGACCGTGCGAATGAGAGTGGCAGCTCGCGCTCATGTCAGTGCTCCGCGATGTGGTTGACCATGTCCTCGACCATGCGGCGGACATGGAGGTCGTCGGCCTCGTAGTAGACCTGCTTGCCCTGACGGTCGGCCCGCACCAGGCGCGCGCCCTTCAGCAGGCGCAGGTGATGGCTCACCAGCGACACCGAGAGGCCGAGCCGCTCGGCGATGTCCGACACCGCGAGCGGCGTACGCAGGCAGGAGACCACGATCTTCAATCGCGTCGGATCGCCCAGCAGCCGGAACAGGTCTGCGAGCGCCACGGCATGGTCGTCGGACAGGAGGATCTTCTTTGCTTTGGACATTTGAATAACTGTTCAAATGTAAGAAGTACCTCCCCTGCCGTCAACCCCGCGAAATCGTTACGTTGTTGCCTCCTGTGGACGGCGGATCGCGATGTCGCACACCACCGCCGCAACGACGAGCCCGCCTCCCGCGAGGGTCGACCAGCCCGGCGTCTCGGCGAAGGCCAGCCAGACCCAGAGCGTGCCGAGCGGCGTCTGCAGCACGCCGATCAGGGCGCCGCGTGTCGCCGACACCAGCGGCGTGCCCAGGGCCAGCAACAACAGCCCGAGGCCGAACTGGCTGATGCCGAACAGCGCGAGCAGCAGCAGCTCCTGCCCGCTGACCGACAGCGGCCGCGCGAACGGCAGCACGATCGCCGCGCAGAGGAAGGCCGAGAGGCCGACACCCGGCAGCATGCTGACGCCCGGATTGCGCCGGATCAGCACCAGCACGACCGACATCAGCACGGCCATGCCGACGGCCAGCAGGTTGCCCGACAGGCGTCCACCCGACGCTGCAGCCCCCATCATCACTGCCACGCCCGCGACGGCAGCCAGAGTGGCCCCCAGTGTGACCCAATCCTCGCGCTCTCCGATCACCAGCCAGGCGATGCCTGCCGTCACGAAGGGGATCGTCGCATCGATCACCAGGACGTCGGCCACCGTCGAGAGACGCAGCGCGTTCAGGAAGCACACGGTCGCCACGGCCGAGCACAGCGCGATCACGAGGCCGTCGCGGCCGATGGCGCAGACCGCTCGCCCGACACGCCCCTGCTCCCGCCACAGCAACATGCCTGTCAGGAACAGCCCGCCGAAGACGCCGCGCCAGAACAGCATCGTCCAGGCGTCGAGGTCGATCAGCCGCGTGTAGAAGCCGGCGCTCGAATAGGCGACGGCCGACGCCGCGAGCAGCGCCGTGCCGACGAGAGCTTGCCTAGTTCGCGAGGGCGACACAGTCGATCTCGAGGTCGAAGGGACCGAACCAGCCTGCCGTGCACACGAACACGCGCGCGGGCTTGTGGTCGCCGAAATACTCGGCATAGACCGCGTTGATGGTCGAGAAGTAGGCCGGGTTCGAGCAGTAGACGTTGCACTTGACGACGCGGTGCAGCGCCGAGCCCGCCGCTTCCAGGCACGATTTCAGATGATCGAGCACCCGCCGCGCCTGCGCGTCGATCGGCAGGATGTCGTAGCCGCCGGTCTCGGGATTGACCGGCGGCAGGCCGGAGACATAGACCCAGTCGCCGGCCCGCACGACCGGCGACGTCGGCACCGTGTTGCGCTGGGCGAACTCGGACAGCGCCGGCACATGCGGCATCGTCATTTCAATTCTGGGCATCGGTCTCTCCGGTGTTTGGCAATGCCGGCACCATAGGGAGGGCCTGCTGACAGCGTTGTGTCAGTAGAAATAGAGGCCCATAAAACGGGCCTGATGCGTCGCTCCGACCGCCTGTTCGACATCATCCAGCGCCTGCGGACGGCGACAGGCCCGGTCACGGCCGCGACGCTCGCGCGCGAACTCGAGGTGACACCGCGCACCATCTATCGCGACATCGCGACCCTGCAGGCCCGCCGCGTGCCGATCGATGGTGCGGCCGGGATTGGCTACGTGCTGCGCAAGAGCTTCGACCTGCCGCCGCTCATGTTCACCGCCGACGAGGTCGAGGCCATTGCCATCGGCGCGCGCCTCGTTCGGCGCCTGCGCGACGCCAAGCTGCAGGAGGCGGCCGACAGCGTCTTCTCCAAGGTGACGGTCGTGCTCCCCGAGACGCTGCGCCGCCAGCTCACCGCGACGCCGATCTATGTCTCGCCCGGCGACACGGTTGAACCGCGCGGTATCGATCTCGCCGACGTTCGCGCCTCGATCCGCGACAGCCGCAAGCTCCACATCGCCTACGCCGACGAGAAGGGCCGGCGCACCAACCGCACCATCTGGCCGATCGCCATGGCCTACTATGTCGACGTCACCCTGGTCGGGGCGTGGTGCGAACTGCGCAACGGCTACCGCAACTTCCGCGTCGAACGCATTCAGTCGTCGACGGTCCTCGACGAGCACTTCGACCAGGACAATGGCCGGCTGTTCCGCGAATGGTCGGAACTGCCGAAGGTGCGGCCGGCCGAGAGAGCACCAAAGCCCCATCCGAATTAAGAGAAATGCAGCGCCGCCACGTTGACGATCGCGCCGCTCCCCAGCGCCCACAGGGGATTGCGCCGTGTCGTGTAGACGAAGACGGTGGCGGCGAGGCTGATCAGGACGGTGACGGTGTCGCGATCCACGGTTCGCATCATGGAGAGGCCGGATGCCAGCATCATGCCGAGCGCCACCGGTATCAGCGCGTCGCGCAGCACGGCCACGGCGGGATGGTGAGACCAGCGCGTCAGGACCCGGCCGGCGAAGTAGGCGAGCGCGCTGGATGGAATCAGGAGGGCGAGCGTCGCCACCAGCAGGCCCGCCAGGCCCGCGACCTGCCAGCCGATCAGGCTCACGAAGATCACGTTCGGACCAGGCGAGGCATTGGCGATGGCGAAGGCGCTCGCGAAGGCCGCGTCTGTCATCCAGCCGTGGATGTCGACGACCTGGCGGTGGATCTCGGGCAGCAGCGCGTTCACGCCGCCGATCGAGACCAGCGACAGCAGCGCGAAGGTCCGCGCCAGCTCGGCCAGCACGCCGATCACTTGCGGCGCTCCCACCAGGTCGCGGCGATGGCGGTGGGCACCAGCACGAGCACCACGGGCACCAGCGGCCAGCGCAGAAGGCCGATCGCCGCGAAGCCCGCGGCGCCGATCGCATAGGAGAGCGGCGTCGGGCGGATGTTGCGGATCATCTTGAGCGCCGTGCCCAGCACGAGACCGGCCGACGCCGCGGCCGCCCCCATCAGCGCCGCCCCCACCTCGGGAATTCCGGCAACCTGCTCGTAGACGACGGCCATCGCGGCCACGATGACAAGCGGCATCGCCATCTGTCCCAGCAGGCAGAGGAGGACGCCGACGATCCCCTGGTTACGGTCGCCGATGATCACGGCGGCGTTGATCGTGTTCGGTCCCGGCAGCACCTGCCCGATACCCAGGATTTCGGCGAACTCGCGGTCGGTCAGCCAGCGCCGCTCCTCGACGATGATATGGCGGGCCCATGGTGCGACGCCGCCGAATCCCAGCAGGCCGATCTTGAGGAAGCCGAAAAACAGTTCCGCCTTGCTTATGTTGCGGCGCGGCGTAGCCGAAGGATCATGCTGCATTGCGAGCCAGACTAGCAAATTTCAGTCCACGCACCTCGCCGACCGGCCTCAGGCGCGCTAGCCTCTGTCGACCATGAGCAAAGCCATTCGCCCGATCGACCCGCAGAACCGCCCGTTCTTCGCCGGCGAAGTCTCGGGCATCGACCTCACCCATCGCCTCAGCGACGAGGAGGTCGCCTTCATCCACGACGGGATGAACCAGTATGGCGTGCTGGTGTTTCGCGACCAGAAGCTCGACGACGAGAGCCAGCTCGCCTTCAGCCGCCAGCTCGGTCCGCTCGAACAGGCCACCGGGGACATCATGCCGCCCGAGGAACGGCGCATGAGCATGGACCTCAACGACATCTCAAACCTCGACCGCAACGGACATGTGCTGGCGCGCGACGATCGTCGCCGCCTGTTCAGCCTCGGCAACCAGCTCTGGCACTCCGACAGTTCGTTCAAGGACGTACCGGCGCTCTACTCGCTCCTGTCGGCACGCAAGATCCCCTCGACCGGCGGCAATACCGAGTTCGCCGACATGCGCGCCGCCTATGACGCGCTCGACGAGGCGACCAAGCGCGAAGTGCATAACCTCGTCTGCCTGCACAGCCAGATCTTTTCGCGCGGCATGCTGGGGTTCGAGGATTTCACCGAGGCCGAGCGTGCGAAGTGGGCACCGGTGCGCCAGCGCCTGGTGCGCCGCCACCCGGGCTCCGGCCGCCTGTCGCTCTATCTCGCCAGCCATGCCGGCGGCATCGAGGGCTGGCCGATGCCCGAGGCACGCGCCTTCCTGCGCGATCTTACCGAGCACGCCACGCAGCGTCCGTTCGTCTATGCCCATGTCTGGCGGCCGTTCGACCTGGTGATGTGGGACAACCGCGCCACGATGCACCGCGCCCGCCGCTTCGATTCGGGCGAGGTGCGCGACATGCGCCGCACCACGCTCACCAACATCGTCTCGAGCCTGGAGCAGGCCCCCTAGCGATGCGTCTGCAGTTCCTCGGATCCGGCGATGCCTTCGGCAGCGGCGGACGGTTCAACACCTGTTTCCATGTCGAGCGTGCCCATCATGGCAACCTGCTGGTGGATTGCGGCGCCTCCTCGATGATCGCCATCCGCAAGTGGGAGGTCGAGCCCAACGCGATCTCGACGGTTTTGGTGAGCCACCTGCACGGCGACCATTTCGCGGGCCTGCCCTTCTTCCTGCTCGATGCCCAGCTCGTCAGCCGGCGCACGGCGCCGCTCCTGCTGGCGGGACCGCCCGGATTCCGCGACCGGCTGATGATCCTCATGGAAGCGATGTTCGCGGGGGCGACCCAGGTCCAGCGCAAGTTCGACCTGGAGATCCGCGAGCTCGAACTTCACGACCGCGTAGAAGTGAACGGACTGGCCGTCACGCCTTACCTGATGAAGCACTATAGCGGCGCCCCCTCCTATGCCCTGAGGATCGAGACCGAGGGCAAGATCCTGACCTATTCAGGCGACACCGAATGGGTCGAGGAGCTGATCCCTGCGGGGCGCGACGCCGACCTGTTCATCTGCGAGGCCTACTTCTTCGACAAGGTGATGAAGTACCACATCGACTACAGAACCCTTGTCGATCACCTGCCGCACATCGGCGCCCGGCGCACCATCGTGACCCACATGAGTGCCGAACTTCTCAGCCGCGCGTCGGAGATCGCGCTCGAAGCGGCACATGACGGGTTGGTGGTGGAGTTCTAAGCCCTCGGTACCCACGCCTCGAGCCGCGTGTTGGTCGCGGGGTCGAGCATGCGGGTGTCGCGCAGGACCATGCCGTGCTTGGCCAGGACTTCCTCCGGCGTTGCGGTGTTGCCGACGCCCGGAAAGACCGGCCGACCGCGCGGAACGCTGGCATCGGTTCGGGTCAGGAAGAAGACGTCGTAACCGATGTTGAGGAACAGGCCGAACACGTCGGTTCCACCGACCACGGCCAAAGTTCCGTCGCCGAGATTGAGCTTCATCCACGCTTCCTCGAACGGCGCCGAGGCGGGGTTCCAGAGGATGGCGTTGGGATTGTCGGGATCGGGGACGACGCGCTCGACACGGCGGGTGAGCACGATGCGCCGGCGTGCGGCTTCCTTCGGCCCCCCTTCGGCGGAGTGTCGGCCGTTCGCGACCGCAGCCGCCCGGTCGACCGAGTCCTGATAGAACTTCTGATCCGCGGGAATCTTCAGGTTCTCGGGGAAGGATCCGTCCGACGCCGCGATCATGCCTTCGCTGGAGATGATGGCGAAGCCCTCGATGCGTGGTCGCCTGGTGGTCATGGCCTGCCCCTGCAAACACCTGTTGCGCCGGGCAACGAGCGCTCCGGCCAATGGATGCGGGACAGCCTAGCGCAAATGGAAGCGGCGGGGAAAAGCCCCGCCGCCCGTCATCGGAAGAAGGGAGATCAGCCCTTCGGCAGGAGGACCGTGTCGATCACGTGAATCACACCGTTCGACTGCTTCACGTCGGCGATCGTCACCGTGGCGACATTGCCGTTCTCGTCGGTGAGCGTGATCTTGTCGCCCATCATCTTCGCCTGCAGGACGCAGCCGCCCACCGTCTTGACGGGATGCGTGCCCTTGTCGTCCGCGATCATCTTGGCGATCGCCGGCGACATCGCGTTGGCCGACACGACATGGCAGGTCAGGATCTTGGTGAGCTTGGCCTTGTTCTCGGGCTTGACCAGCATCTCGACCGTGCCCGGCGGCAGCTTCGCGAAGGCCGCGTTCGTCGGCGCGAACACGGTGAACGGGCCTGTACCCTGCAGCGTCTCGACGAGGCCGGCGGCCTTCACAGCCGCCACGAGCGTCGTATGGTCCTTCGAGTTCGCCGCATTCTCGACGATGTTCTTGTTCGCATACATCGGCGCGCCGCCGACCATGGGATTGGCGGGGGTCGAGGCGGCAGCCGGCGCAGTCGTCTGGGCAAAGGCCGGCGCGACGGCAACCAGTGACAGGGCGGCGGCTGCGATAAGCGTGTGACGCTTGAGCATGGTTTCTCTCCAGTTGGATCGGGGTTCTTCGAGCAGTGAAGCCGACGCCGGCGCGCTCGCCGTCGGCCCGACAGGGCAGCATCTCTTGCAGCCTCGTCGTTGTGTGGTACGCCCGTATTCCAAAGCCGGTTCATCGCGCGCCTCACACACTATCGTGACGGAACCGAAGGCGAATCAGGTGATCCAACGGGAGTGAGACAGCATGCGCGTCACCGATCTCAGGACAATCCGCGTCGAGGTGCCGCTCGACCGTCCGACCCGCAACTCGAGCGGCGTCAGCAACGACCGCATCGGCGCCATCCTGATCTTCGTCGACACCGACATCGGCGTGACCGGCGAGAGTTTCCTGTTCACCCTGGGCGGGCGGCGAATCGAGGTGCTGCAGGCGATGGTCGAAAGCCTGAAGCCGGCGCTCGTCGGCGAAGACATCCGCTACGCCGAGCGCTTCTGGGAGCGCATGTGGCGCGAGCTTTACTTCCTCGGGCACAAGGGTGTGACGATCTTCGGCCTCGCCGGCATCGACACGGCCCTCTGGGACGCCAAAGGCAAGGCGCTCGGCCAGTCGGTCACCCACCTGCTGGGCGCCGCACGCGACCGCATCCCCGTCTATTCCAGCGCCGGCCTGTGGCTGTCGGCGACGCCCGACGAACTCGCGGCGGAAGCTGCGGGCTACGTGGCCGAAGGTTTTCGCGGCGTGAAGATGCGCGTCGGCAAGGCGCATGTCGAAGAAGACGTCGAGCGGGTCGCGGCCGTGCGCAAGGCGATCGGCCCCCGCGTGTCGCTGATGTGCGACGCCAGCCGCGGCTTCACCGCCGACCATGCGATCCGGCTCGGCCGCAAGCTGGAAGACTTCGACCTCACCTGGTTCGAGGAACCGGTCGCCCCCTACGACCATCGCGGCTCGGCCCGGGTCGCGGCGGCGCTCGATACGCCCATCGCCAGCGGCGAGACCGAGGCGACGCGCTACGGCTTCCGCGAGATGCTGGCCCATGGTGCCGCCGACATCTGGATGGCCGATCTTGCCCGCGTCGGCGGCGTCAGCGAGTTCGTGAAGGTGGCGCATCTCGCGGCGGCGCACGACATCGCCATCTCCAACCATCTGTTCACCCAGCAGAGCATCGGCCTGCTGGGCGCCTTCGCCAACGCGACCTGGCTGGAATACATGCCGTGGACCTCGAAGCTCTACCGCGAGTCCATTGCGGTCGAGGACGGCCATGTCGCCGTGCCGGAGCGTCCCGGCCTCGGCTTCACCTTCGATCCCGACGCGATCGAGCGCTATCGGGTCCGCTGAGCGCGCGTGCTAGGGTCGGTCCCTTCCATAGGGGACCGACCGACGATGACCGCGTACAGTGATTTCAAGCCGCTTACCTTCCACGACGCCACCAAGCGCTTCGCCGACGGCAGCGATTCGCCGCGCGCCTATCTAGAGCGCTGCCTCGAGACGGTGGCGGCGCGCGAGCCGGTGGTGAAGGCCTTCACCGCCATCAACGAAGCGGGCGCCCGCGACGCGGCCGACGCCAGCACCGCGCGCTGGCAGGCGGGCAAGCCGCTCTCGTCGATCGACGGCATGCCGATCGCCATCAAGGACCTGCTCGAGACGAAGGACATGCCCACGCAGATGGGCTGCGAGGCTTTCAAGGGCAACTTCCCCAAGCGCGACAATGCCGCCGTCTGGGCGCTGCGCCAGGCCGGCGCCGTCATCCTCGCCAAGGCGGTGACGGCCGAGCTCGGCGGCGCGCATCCCGGCGCCACGACCAACCCGTTCGATGCGACGCGCACGCCGGGCGGCTCCTCCTCCGGTTCGGCCGCCGCCGTGGGGGCCAACATGGTGCCGGCCGCCATTGGCACCCAGGTCGGCGGCTCGATCAGCCGCCCCGCGGCCTATTGCGGGAATTTCGCGCTGAAGCCGACGCAGGGCGGCATCAACCGCGGCGAACGCCAGGCCACCAGCCAGAGCACGCATGGTCCGCACGCCAATTCGCTGCAGGACATGTGGCAGGTCGCGATCGAGATCGCCCGGCGCGCCGGCGGTGATCGCGGCGAGGTCGGCCTGATGGGTCCGTCATCCCTGCCTGCCGCCGTGAAGCCCAACCGCCTCGTCGTACTGGAGACCGAGGGGTGGGTCGAACTGGACGACGCGACCAAGGCCGCCTTCGACGGCGTGCTGAAGCAGCTGCGTGCTGCCGGCGTCGAACTGATCTCCCGCAAGGATCATCCCTGGGTCGAAGCACTGGAGAAGTCGATCGCCAACGGCCGCACCACCTGCGGCGCCGTGACGGGCTGGGAGAATCGCTGGGGCCAGCGCGGCATCGTCGACAACAATCCCGCCGGCGTCAGCGAACGCACCAAGGCGGGGCTCGCCAAGGCGGAGGCGATGACCCTCGACGACTATCGCATGGCGCTGCTGGCGCGCGAGACCGCCCAGCGCCTGCATGCGACCCTGGCACCGCTGGCCGATGCGGCGATCACGCTGGCCTGCCCCGGCCCCGCGCCGATCTGGTCGGGCGACGTGCCGGGCCAGCCGCTGGCGCCGCGCCCGACCGGCGATTTCGTTTTCAATGCGCCCAGCTCGATGCTCTTCGCGCCCGTGGTCACCGTACCGCTGATGAGCGTCGGCGGCATGCCGGTCGGCCTGCAGCTGATGGGCCAGCAGCACGAGGACGCCCGCATGACCGGCCTCGCGCGCTGGTTCGACGAGACGCTGAAGCGCGTCTCCGCCTGAGGATTCTCACCTCCCCCGTCTTACGGGGGAGGCCGGGAGGGGGAAAGCAAAGCGATGTATCTTGAGATGGAGTGAGATCAGGCCGTGTGGCCTTCCCCCTCCGGCCTTTCAGGCCACCTCCCCCGTTTGACGGGGGAGGCAAGCTTCGTGACCGTCAGACCGGCTGGATGCCGAGCGCGACGATGCGCGGGATGAGAGTCTTCTTCAGCCGCTCATAGTCGATCATGACTTCCTCGTGGGGCATCGGCTTCTCCACGAGGGCGAAGCTGTCCATCATCTTCTTGCCGGGCTCGGAGTCGGCGGCCGCCACCCAGAGGTCGGACATCCGCTTCACGATGTCCTTCGGCGTGGCGGCGGGCGCGGCCAGCGCCAGCCAGCCCGACACGGTGAAGGCGTCGTCGTCGAAGCCCTGCTCCCGCGAGGTCGGGACGTCGGGAAGCTGACGGGCGCGCACCTTCGACGGCGCGGCGATGCCGCGGACATCGCCCTTCACGATCAGCGCGTTCATCGCCTGCGGGCTGCCCATGGCGGCCTGAAGCTGACCCGCGCCCATGTCCTGCCACATCGGCGCTTCGCCCTTGTAGGTCACGATTTCCATCGTGAGCCCATACTTTTCGTTCAGCGTCTGCGCGAAGATGTGGGCCGAGGAGCCCAGCGCCCACGAGCCGAAGTTCACCTTGTTGTTCTTGGCATATGCGATGAACGACTTGAGATCCTTGACCTCGGCCGGCAGCGACTTGTGCACGACCACGGGCAGCACGCCCGAGGACGTGCCGGACACGATCGTGAAGTCCTTGTCGGGATCGAAGCCCAGCGTCTTGAACATCACCCGGTTCTGGATGAGCGTGCTAGAGACCGAGTGCAGGAACGTGTAGCCGTCCGCCGGCGCACGGGCCACCTGCGCCGCCCCGATGTTGCCGCTGGCGCCGGGCTTGTTGTCGACGATGACCTGCTGCCCGGTGGCCTGGCTGACAGACTGGCCGAAGGCGCGGGCGATGCCGTCGGTGAGGCCGCCTGCGGGAAAGTTCACGACGATGGTGATCGGCTTGTTGGGCCATGCGGCACCTTGCGCGCGCACGATCGACGGCGCGGCCACGAGCAGGCTGGCGCCGGCACCGGCCCGCAGCAGGCCGCGACGGGTGGTCGTTGCATTGGTCATTTTTTCATAGCCTCCCAGTTTCGTTTTTAGGGAGCGATGCATAGCGGCTGACTTTGTCAGGAACTAGGCTGTGTAACTGCACCTATCTCCGCACGGCGAAACGCAAGGCCGCTGGGCGGGGCAGCCAGAGCTTGCTAAGACCACCCGTCCGTTACGGGTCTCAATTCAGGGAAGAACGTCCATGTCCGACGCTGTCATACGCTCCACAGAGGGGCGCATCGGAATCCTCACCATCAACAATCCGCCGGTGAATGCGCTGGCCGCGGCGGTGCGCGCCGGCATCAAGGACGGCGTAGAGGCGTTCGGCCGTGATTCGAACGTCGACGCCATCGTGCTGATCGGCGGCGGCCGCACCTTCATCGCCGGCGCCGACATCCGCGAGTTCGGCAAGCCGCCGTCGGGCCCGAACCTGAACGACGTCATCGCCACGATGGAGAACTCGCCCAAGCTGATCGTGGCGGCGCTGCACGGCACGCCGCTGGGCGGCGGCCTCGAGACGGCGCTGGGCGCGCATTATCGCGTAGCGCTGCCGACCACCCGCATGGGCCTGCCGGAAGTGCATCTCGGCCTGCTGCCCGGCGCCGGCGGCACGCAGCGCCTGCCGCGCCTCACCGGCGCCAAGTACGCGCTCGACGCCATCCTCTCGGGCCGGCACATCCCGGCCGCCGAAGCCAAGAGCAAGGGCATCGTCGATGCCATCGTCGAGGGCGACCTGCTGAAGGGCGCGATCGCCCACACCGAGATGCTGCTGGCGCAGAAGGCGCCGTTGCGCCGCGTCCGCGATCTCACCGTCACCCTGGAATCGCCGGAGCTGTTCGCCGAGACCGAGAAGTCTATCGCCCGCAAGGCGCGCGGCTTCAAGGCGCCGTGGAACATCATCAAGTGCGTCCAGGCCGCGGTCGAGCTGCCGTTCGACGAGGGCATGAAGCGCGAGCGCGAGCTGTTCACCGAGCTGCTGACGTCGCAGGAATCGGCGGCGCAGCGCTACTACTTCTTCGCCGAGCGCGAGGCCGCCAAGGTCAAGGACGTGCCGGCCGATACGCCGCAGCGTGAGATCAAGACCGGCGGCATCATCGGCGCCGGCACGATGGGCGGCGGCATCGCCATGAACTTCGCCAACGCGGGCGTTCCGGTCACGATGCTCGAGACCAGCCAGGAAGCGCTGGATCGCGGCCTCAAGACCATCCGCACCAACTACGAGAACACCGCCAAGCGCGGCGGCATGAAGGCCGAGGATGTCGAGAAGCGCATGGCGCTGATCACGCCGACGCTCGACTACAACGCTCTCAAGGACGCCGACGTCATCATCGAAGCCGTGTTCGAGACGATGGAAGTCAAGGAAGCCGTCTTCAAGAAGCTCGACGAGGTCGCCAAGCCGGGCGCCATCCTGGCCACCAACACGTCGGGCCTCGACGTCAACCAGATCGCCTCCTACACCAAGCGGCCCGGCGACGTGATCGGCATGCACTTCTTCTCGCCGGCCAACGTCATGAAGCTGCTGGAGAACGTGCGCGGCAAGGCGACCGAGAAGGACGTCATCGCCACGGTCATGTCGTTCTCCAA
Organism: Reyranella sp.; assembly: GCF_965227665.1. Classification (GTDB taxonomy): domain Bacteria; phylum Pseudomonadota; class Alphaproteobacteria; order Reyranellales; family Reyranellaceae; genus Reyranella. The sequence continues at coordinate 5,357,853 of NZ_OZ245767.1, read as the reverse complement.
GAAGATCGGCAAGATCCCCGTCCTGGTCGGCGTCTGCGAGGGCTTCGTCGGCAACCGCATGCTGCGCATGCGCGGTGTTCAGTCGGCCTACATGATGGAGGAAGGCGCCCTTCCCCAGCAGATCGACAAGGTGATCTACGACTACGGCTTCCCGATGGGCCCCTTCGCCATGAGCGACCTCGCCGGCAACGACGTGGGCTGGCGCATCCGCCAGGGCAAGAAGGAGAAGGAAAAGCGCAACGTGCGCTACACCGGCTACGTCGCCGACGCGATCTGCGAGCTGGGCCGCTTCGGCCAGAAGACCGGCGCGGGCTACTACAAGTACAATCTGCCCGACCGCACGCCGATCCCCGATCCCGAGGTCGAGAAGATCATCGAGGAGACCTCGAAGAAGCTCGGCATCACCCGCCGCGCCATCTCCGACCAGGAGATCCTGGAGCGCGCGCTCTATCCGATGGTGAACGAGGGCGCCAAGATCCTCGAAGAGGGCATGGCCCAGCGCTCGCTCGATATCGACGTGATCTGGGTCAACGGCTACGGCTGGCCGGTCTATCGCGGCGGCCCGATGTGGTGGGCCGACAACGTGGTCGGCCTCAAGACCATCCACGATGCGCTGGTGAAGTATCGCGACCTCTCCGGCGACCCGTTCTGGGAACCGGCACCCCTGCTCAAGAAGCTGGTGCAGGAAGGCAAGAAGTTCTCTAGCGTCTGATCTAACGCGTTCGGGGCTTTCCCCCTCCGCCCTTCGGGCACCTCCCCCGTCAGACGGGGGAGGCCGGGAGGGGGAAGGCAACAACAAGGTTCTATCTGGAAGGAAGCTCAAATGGCTGATGCAGTAATCGTCTCCACCGCCCGCACGCCGATCGGCAAGGCATTCCGCGGCATCTTCAACGACACGCACGGCGCCGATATGGGCGCGCACGTGATCAAGCACGCCGCCGAGCGCGCCAAGGTCGACCTGGCCGAAGTCGAGGACGTGATCCTGGGCTGCGCCGCGCCGGAAGGCACCACGGGCTCCAACGTCGCCCGCGTCTCGGCGATCCGCGCCGGCGCCCCGGTCAGCGTCTCCGGCGTCACCGTCAACCGCTTCTGCTCCTCGGGCCTGCAGACGATCTCGATGGCCGCGCAGCGCGTGCTGGTCGACAAGGTGCCGGTGATGATCGCCGGCGGCCTCGAGTCGGTGTCGCTGGTCCAGGGCCCGCCGGGCGGCAACAAGAACCGCCTGGTGAACCCGTGGGTGCAGGAACATGTGCCGGGCATCTACCACGCCATGATCACGACGGCCGACACGGTCGCCGCGCGCTATGGCATCAGCCGCGAGGCGCAGGACGAGTACTCGCTGCAGAGCCAGCTGCGCACCGCGGCGGGCCAGCAGGCCGGCAAGTTCGACGACGAGATCGTGCCGATGGAGACCACGATGCTGGTCACCGACAAGAACACCAACGAGACCACCCGCAAGACGGTGAAGCTCACCAAGGACGAGGGCAATCGCCCCGAGACGACGCTCGAGGGCCTGGCCAAGCTGCAGCCAGTCGCCGGTCCCGACAAGTGGATCACCGCCGGCAACGCCAGCCAGCTCTCTGACGGCGCCTCGGCCGCGGTCATCATGAGCGACGCCGAAGCCGCCAAGCGCGGCCTGACGCCGCTCGGCATCTACAAGGGCCTGGTCGTCGCCGGCTGCGAACCGGACGAGATGGGCATCGGCCCGGTCTATGCGATCCCGAAGCTCCTGAAGCGCTTCGGCCTCAAGATGGACGACATCGACCTGTGGGAGCTGAACGAGGCCTTCGCGGTCCAGGTGCTCTACTGCCGCGACAAGCTCGGCATCCCCAACGAGAAGCTGAACGTCAACGGCGGCTCGATCTCGATCGGCCATCCGTTCGGCATGACCGGCGCGCGCTGCACCGGCCACGCCCTGATCGAGGGTCGTCGCCGCAAGGCCAAGAACGTCGTCGTGACCATGTGCATCGGCGGCGGCATGGGCGCCGCCGGCCTGTTCGAGGTCGTGCACTGAGTCACTGCTAACGACTAAGGAAAGCCTCCTCTGCTCCGGCAGAGGAGGTTTTTTTCACCCTAGCGTGACGTCTAAAAACATCATCACCACCAGGCCGATCATCAGGCCGACCGTGCCGTGGGTCTCGAAGCCCCGGCGGTGGGTTTCGGGGATGATCTCGTCGCTGATGACGAAGATCATGGCGCCGCCGGCATAGGCCAGCCCCCAGGGCAGCAGCGATTGCGCGACGGTGACGGCGCCGGCGCCCAGCAGGCCGCCGATTGGCTCGACCAGTCCCGTCAGCAGTGCGACGAAGAAGGCCTGTCCCCGACCGTAGTTCAGGCTGAGCAGCGCGACAGCGACAGCAAGTCCCTCCGGCATGTTCTGCAGGCCGATGCCGATCGCCAGCGCGATGGCCTTGCCGGGATCGTCGCCGCCAAAGCCCACCCCGACCGCCAGCCCTTCTGGGAAGTTATGCAGAGTGATGGCGATGACAAACAGCCAGATGCGCCGGAAGCGCGGCGCGTCGGGCCCCTGACGGCCCATGATGAAATGCTCGTGCGGCAGGTAGCGGTGGACCAGCCACAGGCTGGCGGCACCGAGCAGGATGCCCGCGATCACCAGCGTGACGGCCCCCAGCTTGGTCGCCCCCTGCTCCTGCGCGACCTCGATGCCGGGAATGATCAGGGAGAAGAACGAGGCCGCCAGCATCACGCCGGCGGCGAAGCCCAGCATGACGTCCTGCGCCTGCGCGGAGAGCTTGCGGATGAACAGGATCGGCAGCGCGCCGATGGCGGTCGCAAGCCCCGCGCACAGGCTGGCGAGAGCACCGGCCAGGATCGGCGACGACGTAGCAAAAGCAGAAAGCATGGGACCCCTCACCAGAACGAAACCCGGTCTGGCGAGAGAGCGCGACCTCGCGCCGAAGCGCAACCGATCTTGAGTATAGGCCGATCAGCGCCGGTTGCGGCGCAGATCCTCCTCGTCCTGCCACATCATGAATTGTGGGCCGAGGTCGGCGATCCGGGTGGCGCCGATCTGGGCCATGCTGATGTCGACCTCGCGCCGGAAGATCTCCAGCGCCTTGGACGCGCCCGCCACGCCGCCGGCCGTCACGCCGTAGAGCGTCGGCCGGCCGACGAACACGAACTTGGCGCCCATGCACAGCGCGATGATGGCATCGAGGCCGCGGCGGACGCCGCCGTCGAACATCACCGTCATCTTGTCGCCGACCGCGTCGCGGATCGCGGGCAGTACCTCGAGCGGCGACGGTGCGAGATCGAGCTGGCGGGCGCCGTGGTTGGAGACCATGACGCCGTCCACGCCCATCGAGTGGGCGCGGATCGCATCGTCGGGATGCATGATGCCCTTCAGCACGAAATTGCCCTTCCACAGTTCGCGGAAGCGCTCGACATGCTTCCACGTCATGGGCGCGCGGTTCTGGTAGGCGACCATGTCGGCCACCTTGTCGGCCGTCGCATCGGGACCGGCATACTTGGCCCAGTTGTCGAAATAGGGCGTGCCGTGGCGGAACCACTGCATCATCCAAGCCGGATGCAGCAGCGCCTCGAACTTGGTCTTCCAGGTGAGCTTGAGCGGGCGCGACCAGCCGTTGCGCGTGTTGCGCTCGCGGTTGGAGCCCTCGGGCACGTCGACCGTGAAGACCAGCGTGCGCAGGCCGGCATCGGCCGAGCGCTTGATCATGTCCTCGGAGACGGCCTGGTCCTTGGCGGAATAGAGCTGGTACCAGCCATGGTCCGGCGCCAGCTTGCCGAGATCCTCGATCGAGCCGGTACTGGAGCCCGACATGATGAACGGCACGTTGGCGTCGCGCGCCGCCTCGGCCAGCATCAGGTCGGCGCCGTGCCGGAACAGGCCGGCGAGGCCCGTGGGCGCGATGCCGATTGGGCTCGAATAGGTGCGGCCGAAAAGGGTGGTGGACTGGTCGCGCACCGAGACGTCGACGAGATAGCGCGGCACGATGCGGGCCTTGCGGAAGGCCTGCTCGTTGGTGACGAGGCCGACCTCGTCGTCGGTGCCGCCCTCGATGAAGTCGTAGGCGATCTTGGGCAGCCGCTTCTTGGCGAGCTTGCGCAGATCATCGATGTTCACCACGCCGTCCATCGTCTCACTCCTCGATCCGTCGGCCGCTGCCATTCATTCGCAACATTTTGACCGGCTTTCGCTGGTCCGGCCAGAGCCGCATTCCGCCCCGCGTCCGCGACGGTCGCCGCTGGCATGCCGCTTGCTGCCATGGCGTGAAATCGCGAACGGGGCATCGGATGACAGGCTTTGCATTTCCCATCATCGATCTCGCACCCTGGTTCGACGGCGGACCGGCCGGCCGCCGGGCGGTCGCGGACCAGGTCCGCAGCGCCTGCGAATCCACCGGCTTCTTCGCCATCGTCGGACATCGTGTGCCCGAGGCAACCATCGAGGCAATGCGCGCGGTCTCGCGGGACTTCTTCGACCAGCCGGCGTCCGAGAAGATGGCGGTCGCGCGCCCTCGGCCCGAGCAGAACCGCGCCTATCACGCCGAGGGCACCGAGACTCTGGCGCGGCTGGCCGGCAACGAGACCCCGCCCGACTACAAGGAGGTGTTCGCCATCGGGCCGCTCGACGTACCCGCCGACGATCCCTGGTATCACGACGCTCCGGGCGCCTATCCGAACTACGCCCCCAATCTCTGGCCCTTGGACGTTCCCGGTTTCGAAGCCGCCTGGCGCACCTACTGGTCGGCGATGGAGGGCCTGCAGGACACGATCAGCCGCATCTTCGCCTTGTCGCTCGGCCTGCCGGAGGACTGGTTCGCCAACGCGCTCGCTCGCCATTGCAGCATGCTGCGGGCGCTCAACTATCCGGCCCAGCGCCAGCTCCCCAAGCTGGGACAGCTGCGCGCCGGCGAGCATACCGATCTCGGCATGTTGACGATCCTCAAGAACGAAGCCGCCGATGGCGGCCTCGAAGTGCGCGACCTCGGCGGCAAGTGGCGCGAGGCGCCGCCGGTCGAGGATGGGTTCATCGTCAATATCGGCGACCTGCTGATGCGCTGGTCGAACGACCGCTTCCGGTCGACCCTGCATCGCGTCGCCAATCCCCGCTCGGGCGGCGGCGCCCGGCGCCTGTCCATCGCCTACTTCGTGGCGCCGGCCTATGACGCGATGATCGAATGCCTGCCGGGATGCGCGACGGCGGACCGTCCGGCGAAATATCCGCCGGTGACCGTCGCCGCCTACCGCAACGCCCGCTTCGCCCGCACGGCGGCGCCCATCGGCACCGCCGCCTGAGGCGCACAAAGTCCTACTCCGCACGGGACCCTTGGGTTAGCGTCGGCCAAACGCCGAAGAGCAACAAGGGAGGCTGCGTCATGGAGTTGACGGACCAGCAGATCGAGCAGTTCGATCGCGACGGTTTCCTCGTGTTCCCCGACCTGTTCGACCGCAGCGAAGTTGCGGTGCTGCGCCGTGAGGTCGCCCGGCTGTCCGGCGTCGACAGCGAGGAGGTCGTGCGCGAACACACCGGCGGCGTCCGCACCATCTTCCGTGTCCACGAGGACGACGGCGCGACCCGTTCGAAGCCCTTCCATGCGCTGGTCCGCACGCCGCGCCTCTTGCGGCCGGTGCAGCAGGTGCTGAAGGACGACGGCGTTTACGTCTATCACACCAAGATCAACACCAAGCCGGCCATCGAAGGCACGGTCTGGCAGTGGCATCAGGACTATGGATCGTGGATGCGCGACGGATGCCGGCGGCCCGACATGGCGACCTTCAACCTGATGATGATCGACACGACCGAGATGGGCGGCGCCCTGTACCTGATCCCCGGCAGTCACAAGCTCGGCCGCATCGAGCCGGTCTATGACGAATCGACCTCCTACAAATTCTGGGCGATGCCCAGGCAGCGCATGATCGAGATCCTGAAGAGCTCGCCCGAACCCGTCGCCGTCACCGGCCGGGCCGGCACCTGCGTGCTGTTCCATTGCAACGTGCTGCACGCTTCCGGCCACAATCTCTCGGCCGACGACCGCTGGCACATCTACGTGTCCTGCAACACGGTGGCCAACAGGCCGCAGCTCGGCGACAACCCGCGGCCGGACTGGGTCGTGTCGCGCAACTGGAATCCCCTTCCCCTCGAGGCGGACGACGGCGTCCTGAAGGCGGCGTGAGCTTGGTCGCGCGGTCGCTGATCCTCCATCAGTACGACTTCTCGAACTTCGCCGAGAAGGCGCGGCTGATGATGGGCTTCAAGGGCCTGGCGTGGCGTGCGGTCGAGATTCCGCCGATCGAGCCCAAGCCAAAGCTCACGCCGCTGACCGGCGGCTATCGTCGCACGCCGGTGCTGCAGGACGGCGCCGATGTCTGGTGCGACACCAAGCTGATCGCCCGCGAGCTGGAGCGGCGCGTGCCGCAGCCGACTTTCTATCCGCCGAACACCTCGGGCATGGCCGACGCCATCGCCTGGTGGGCCGAGCAGCAGTTCATGCGGCCGACCGCGCTCTACGTCTCGGGCATCAATGCCGACCATATGCCCGAAGGGCTGCACGCCGACCGAGCGAAATTGCATGGCCTGCCGATGCCGTCGATCGAGGCCGTGCGCAAGGCCGCCTATCGCAATCTCCAGCTCGTGCGACCACAGGTGAAGTGGATCGCCGACATGCTGGCGGACGGCCGGCCCTACCTGCTGGGCGATCAGCCCTGCATCGCCGACTTCGCCACCTATCACGTCGTCTGGTTCTTCCGCGGCCGTCACATCGACTGCCGCGAGGTGCTGAACGCCTATCCTCGCCTTCTCGCCTGGCGCGACCGCATGGAAGCGATCGGGCACGGGGACCGAACGAACATCGACGCCGACGAGGCCCTGGCGGAAGCCCGCGCCGCGACGCCAGCAACCCCGCGCCCCTCGGACCCGCAGGAAGGCGATCCCCGACCCGGCCAGCGCGCCCGCGTGCGGGCCGCCGACAATGCCAGGGACTGGATCGAGGGCGAGGTACATTTCATCGACGCCGAGGAGATCGCGCTGCTGCACGAGAACGACGAGGTCGGCCAAGTCACGGTGCACTTTCCGCGGCTGGGCTACGACTGGCGACCCATGAACTAAAGGTCCCTCGCTTGCGCTCGGGATGACAATTTTGGTGTGATGACAGCAGTGCGCCGGCGCACAACATGACGACCGGCACTATTGTCATCCCGAGCGCAAGCGAGGGACCTTTACTCTTGCTTCACGCCAAACCGCTCGATGCCCAGCCCGTCGATCGGCGTGTTGGTCGAGCCGGTCGCGACCAGTTCCGCCATCACCGCGCCCGTTCCCGGGCCGAGCTGGAAGCCATGGGTCGAGAAGCCGAACTGATGGAAGACGCCTTCGGAAGTCGAGCTGCGGCCGACCACGGGGATGCCGTCCGGCATATAGGCTTCGATGCCCGCCCAGGCACGCACGACCGTCGCTGCGTGCATCGCGGGAAACAGTTCCCAGACGGTGCGGGCGCTGATCGCGAGCTTCTCCCAGTCGAGCACCGTCTCGTTGCTGTCGCGATAGGGTGTCGAGAGATGGCCGCCACCGATCACGACCGTGCCGTTTCCCAACTGCTTGAAGGAAAGCTTGCGACCGCGAAGTATGACCACGGGTTTGATGAAGGCCGGCAGCCGGCTGGTGACCATCAGCATCGGCGCCACGACGGCGAGCGGGACGGGTTCGCCCAGCATCGCGGCGATGCGGTCGGCCCAGGCCCCGGCGGCGTTCACGATCTTCGGCGCCTCGAAATCACCTTGCGACGTCTCGACCCGCCAGTTGGCGCCGCTTCGCGTGAGGCCGGTCACGGTCACGCCCTCGATCACCTCGGCCCCCTTCTCGACGGCGCGGCGGCGAAAGGCCTGCGTCGTACGGAACGGATCGGCGGCGCCATCGCGGCGCGAGACGACGCCGCCGGGGCAGCGGTCGGATACGGCCGGCACGAGGCGCCGCAGCTCGGCGGCATCGATCAGCTCCTCGTGCACGAAGCCGCGCAGGTTGAGGTCGTCGACCCGCTCGCGGAAGCCGGCCAGCTCGGCCTCGCTCTCGGCCACCAGCACGGTGCCGTGCGCCTCGAAGCCGCAATCGTCTCCGACCAGCTCGTCGATGCGCTCCCAGAGGTCCATCGACGAGATCGACAGCGGGATCTCGTGCAGGTCGCGCGCCAGTTGGCGCACGCCGCCCGCGTTCACGCCCGAGGCGTGGCGACCGGCATAGTCCTTCTCGATCAGGATCGGCTTCAGGCCGCGCAAGGCCAGGTGCAGCGCGGTCGAGCAGCCGTGGATGCCGCCGCCGATGATCACGACGTCGGCCGTGCGCGCCATGCTAGCGCTCCACCGCCTTGCGTTCGGCCTCGCTGATCGGCAGCGAGGCGAGCTCGGCCAGGGTGATCGGCTTCACCGGCGGGCGCAGGCGGTAGTAGCCGACCTCGTCGGGTGTCGCCTTGCGCTCGGCGGCGATCAGCTCGGTAACGGTGAGGCCGCACAGTCTGCCTTGGCACGGACCCATGCCGCAGCGCAGGAAGGCCTTCATCTGGTTCGGGCCCTCGCAGCCCATCCGGGCCGTCTCGCGGACCTGCTTGGCGGTGACCTCCTCGCAGCGGCAGGCGATCGTCTCGCCCACGGGCATCCGGAACGCATCGGCCGGCCGGTTCAGCCAGTCGAGGAAGGAGCGCCCCATTTCCTCGCGCTGCAGCCTCTGACGGATCGCCTGCGTGTCCGGCACGGCGGCCTGGGGCTTCAGCGCGCGCACCGCCGCGATGGCGGCGATGCGCCCGCGCTCGGCGGCGGCGGTGCCGCCCGCAATGCCCGCCCCGTCTCCGGCCACGGCGATGCCCGGCACCGAGCTGCCGAAATCGGCGTCGAGCACCGGCACGAAGCAGAGCTGGCGGTCGTTCCAGACATGCGCCACGCCCGCCGCATTGGCGAGATTGACGTTGGGGACCACGCCCTGGTGCAGCAGCAGCAGGTCGACGGGCAGGCGCCGGGTGCCGCCCGCGCCGGAGAAGACGACCTCGCGCACCCGGTCAGTGCCCACGGCCTCTATCGTATCGACGCGATGCACCGGCACTTTGGCCCGAACCTCGCGCAACAGCGCCAGCCCCTTGGCGAAGTAAGGCGAGAGCGCGAAGTCGGGCAGATGGACCGCCGCCTGCAGCCAGTTACGTCGCGGCGTGGTGTCGAGGATGGCGTCGATCGTGCCGCCGGCGCGCAGGGTCTGCGCCGCCAGCAGCCACAGCAGTGGCCCGCTCCCCGCCATGACCGTACGCCCGCCGACGACGAGGCCCTGCGCCTTGAGAGCGGTCTGCGCCGCGCCTGCCGTCATCACGCCCGGCAGGGTCCAGCCGGGAATCGGGAACGGCCGCTCCTGCGAGCCGGTGGCGATGATCACCCTGCCGGCCTCGATCACGCGCGCCTTGCCGCCGATCGACACGCCGACCAGCCGCTGTCGGTCGAGGCTCCACACGGTGGCGCCGTTGACGATCAGCGCCCCGCTCGCCTTCGCCTCGTCGGCCAGGGCGGCGCCGTCCCAATAGTCCTCGCCGAGGATCGCGCGGTCCTTGACCGGCGTGGAGGTGATGGCGCGATAGATCTGACCGCCGACGCCGGGATTCTCGTCGAACAGCACGGTCGAGACGCCGGCCCGTGCGGCCAGCGCGGCGGCCGCAAGACCGGCCGGCCCGCCGCCGATGACGACGAGTTCGTAGGAGGATGCGAGGTCTGCCGCCGCAATCATCGTCCGGCCTCCCGGCGGCCCAGCTGGGTCTCGACCTTCATGCCCTCGCGCACGGGTATCAGGCAGCCCTGGCGGCTGCCGACGCCGTCGACCGTGACGAGGCAGTCGAAGCAGACGCCCATCAGGCAGTAGGGCGCGCGCGGCGCACCGGTCACGGGCGTGGTGCGGCAATGATCGATGCCGGCGGCCAGCAGCGCGGAGGCGACCGTGTCCCCTGCCCGGGCGCTCACCTTCTTGCCGTCGACGGTGAGGACGACGGCGGGGCCGCTCTCAGCCAGCCTCTTGAACATGGAACCTCCGGGCACTGAACGGGGCGACGAGCGAAGCGTCGAGCGCACCGCGGGCGATCATAGGCGCGATGGTGAGCGCATGGTTGGCGGCCAGGGTCACGCCGGAATGGCAGCAGACCGTGAAGGCGCCGGGATGGGTCTGCGACTGGTCGTAGATCGGGAAGCCATCCTGGGTCATGACGCGAATGGCGCTCCAGGTGCGCACCACGTTCACGTTGGCCAGCAGCGGGAACTGGCGCACCGCGCGCTCGGCCTCGGTGGCGCTGACGCCGATGGTGAGACCGCTCGGGTCGACGCTCTCTTCCTTGGAGTCGCCGATCATCACCGTGCCCTCGTCGGTCTGGCGCAGGGTGACGACGGGATGGTTGAGGAAGGGCCGCAGCCGTTCGGTGACGACGATCTGGCCGCGCTCCGGCCTCATTGGACAGTAGAGGCCGACCATGGGCGCCAGGCGCATGTTGGCGTTCCCCGCCGCCAGCGCCACCTTGGCCGCGCGGACCTCGCCCTGCGTCGTCGTGAGCCGGAACTCCCCGCCCTCGCGGACGATGTTGTCGACCCTGTGGCTCGGCCGATAGGTGACGCCGCGTGCATTGAGAGCGGCGTGCAGGGTGCGGAACAGCCGCAGCGAATTCACATGGCCGTCGAGCTCGCAGAAGCTGCCGCCCACGACCTCCGGCCCGATGTCTGGCAGCATCGCCTTCACCTGGTCGTGGGTCAGGATCTGGGTCTTGTAGTCGACGATGCCGGACTGGTTGTGCAGGCGCTTCAGCACGTTGGCGCGGGCTTCCAGTTCCTTCTCGGACAGGCAGAGGTGAAAACCGCCGGGCCGCTGGAACGAAACGTCGAGCCCGGTTTCCTGCTTCAGGAGATCGGAGAAGCCGCGCCAGGCGTTGGACGAGCGGATCGTCCAGCCGGCATAGGGCGCGAGGCCGAGCCCCTTGCTCTGCACCCAGACCAGCGCGAAGTTGCCGCGGCTCGCGCGCACCGCGCGGTCGCCCTCGTCGAGGATGACGACCCGGCAGCCCTCGCGCGACAGGCCCCAGGCCGTGGCGACGCCGACCAGCCCGCCGCCCACCACGGCAACGTCGAATTCGTCAGCGGCCCGTGCTTCAGCGGCCATGCCCGGCGCTCCTTCCAATGAGCAGGCGTTCCAGTCCGAAGGCGCGATCGAGCACCAGCAGCGCCAGGACGGTGATGGCGATCACGCAGGCCGACACCGAGGTCACCAGCGGATCGATATTGTCCTGGATGTAGAGGAACATGCGGACCGGCAGCGTTTCCGTGCCCGGCGCCGCGATGAACACCGTCATCGTCACCTCGTCGAACGAATTGATGAAAGCCAGCGCCCAGCCGCTGACCAAGCCCGGCAATACGAGGGGCAGGGTTATACGCCACAGCACCACGCTTTCCGAGGCGCCGAGCGATATGGCGGCATGCTCGATCGAGCGGTCGAGTCCGACCGCCGAGGCCAGTGTGAGCCTGAGTGCGAAGGGCAGGACGACCACGATGTGCGACAGCACGAGGCCCACGAAGGTGCCCCCCAGCCCGATCTCGGTGAAGAAGCGCAGGAAGGCGATGCCGAGCACGAGATGCGGGATCATCAGCGGCGACATGAACAGCGCCGTCAGCGCCTCGCGGCCGCGAAAGCGATAGCGCGCGATGGCCAGCGCCGCGGGCACCGAAATGCCCACCGCGATCGCCGAGGAGATCGCGCCCAGCCACAGGCTGCGCCAAAAGGCCGAGATGAACTCCGGATACTGCGCGATGGCGTAGAACCAGCGCAGCGACCAGCGGTCGGTGGGGAACGACAGGTAGCCCTCGGGCGTGAAGGCCACGAAGCAGACGACCAGGATGGGCGCCAGCATGAAGGCCACGAACAGTGCATGGTAGGCGAGCGCGATCGGGCCGTTGCGGCTCATGCGAACACCTGGGCGTAACGCCGCTCGACCAGCCGGTTGGCGCCCCACACGATGGCGATCAGGGCCAGCAGCAGCAGCACCGCCACCGCGGCGCCGAGCGGCCAGTTGAGCGTATTCAGGAACTCGTCGTAGGCCAGGGTCGAGGCGACCTTGAGCCGCCGGCCGCCGATGATGGCGGGGGTGGCGAAGGCGCTGGCCGCCAGCGCGAAGACGATCACCGCGCCGGACAGGATGCCCGGCATCACCTGCGGCAGCACGATGCGGCGCAGCACGGTGATGGGCCCCGCCCCCAGCGCCACGGCGGCATTCTCGACCTGCGGGTCGAGCCGCTGCAGCGAGGCCCACACGGCCAGCACCATGTAGGGCATGAGCACGTGCGCCAGTGCGATCACCACGCCGGTCTCGGTGAACATGAAAGGCAGCGGTGCCGAGATCAGCCCCATGCCCATCAGCGCCTTGTTCACGAGCCCCGAATTGCCGCCGAACAACAGCGCCCAGCCCAAGGTGCGCGCGACCACCGAGATCAGCAGCGGGCCCAGGATCACCAGCAGGAAGATGCCGCGCCACGGGCTGCGCATGCGGTTCAGTATGTAGGCCTCGGGAGCGCCGAACACCGCGGCCAGCAGCGTCACGAAGAAGGCGATGCGGAAGGTGCGGGCGAACATTTCGTGGAAGTACGAATCGCCCAGCACTTCCTGCCAGTTCTTCAGGATGAAGACCGGCTCGATGCCCTTGTACTGGCCCCAGTCGTGGAAGGAGAGCAGCACCGTCATGGCGAGCGGCACGATCACGACGCCGGCGAACAGGACCAGCGCCGGCACGCAGAGAAGATACGGCGCCGCCCTCACGCGCGGCCCTCCCAGGCGAGCTGCACGGCATCGCCCTCGCCCGGCATCGCCTCGCCGCTGTTCTGGCGGATCACCGTGACGAGACCGGACGCGGTATCGACCTGGTAGAGCCAGTGATTGCCCTGGAAGATGCGCGTGCGGACCGTGCCGGCGAGGCCGGAGGCGGCGAAGGAAATCCGCTCGGGCCGCACGCTGGCGCCGTCGACCAGATTGGTCTTGCCGAGGAAGTTGGCGACGAAGGGCGTGGCCGGCCGCTCGTAGGCTTCGTGCGGCGGGCCGATCTGCTCGGCCCTGCCCTGGTTCATCACCACGATGCGATCCGACAGCGCCATCGCCTCCGCCTGGTCGTGGGTCACCAGGATGGTCGTCGTCCCGACCGTGCGCTGGATCTGGCGCAGCTCGATCTGCATGCCCTCGCGCAGCTTGGCGTCGAGGTTCGAGAGCGGCTCGTCGAGCAGCAGGATTTGCGGGCGGATCACCAGCGCGCGCGCCAGCGCGACGCGCTGCTGCTGGCCGCCCGACATCTGCCGTGGAAAGCGCGTCGCGAAGGCCCCAAGCCCGACCAGTTCCAGCGTCTCGGCCACCCGCGTCTTTCGCTCGGCCGCGGCGACGCCCTGCATTTCGAGGCCGAAGCCCACGTTCTCCGCCACGGTCATGTGGGGAAACAGCGCATAGCTCTGGAAGACGATGCCGAGCCCGCGTTTGGCCGGCTTGATCGCGAGCAGGTCCTTGCCGCCCAGCCGGATCGCGCCCGAGGTCGGCTCGACGAAACCGGCGATCATCTGCAGGGTCGTGGTCTTGCCGCAGCCCGAGGGGCCGAGCAGCGCCACGAACTCCCCCTTCTCGACGCCGAGGGTCAATCCGTCGACGGCATTGTGCGTGCCGAACGACTTGGTGAGCTTCTCCAGTTCGAGGAACGCCATCTAGTCCACGCCATGCGAGACGATGCGCGCCGCGGTGTCGCGGTGCAGCCGATAGAAGGCGTCTTGCGGCTGGTCCATGTCGAGGATCTCGGCCTCGGGCACGCGCAGGAAGAGGCCGCGCAGCACCCGCCCGATGCCGCCATGGGCGAACACCGCGACCGGACGTTCCATCGCCAGCGCCGCGATATCGTCCAGCGCCGCCCGGGCACGCGCGGACGCCGCGATGTAGTTCTCGCCGCCGGGCGGCTCGTAGGTCCAACGATCGAGCCGCCGCGCCGCCATGGCGCCCGGCCAGCGCGCCTCGATCTCCGGTCCGGTCAGCCCGTCCCATTCGCCCCAGCTCATCTCGCGCAGGCGATCGTCGAACGAGCCTTCGTGATGCGCGAGGCCGGCCTCTTCCGCGGCGAGGGCCAGGGTCTCCCGCACGCGGCCAAGCGGGCTCGCCCGAACCACGACGTCCGCGGGCGCGTGACCGGCCTGCCGCAGCTCAAGCGCCAGCGCGCGTCCCATGGCGCGCGCCTGCGCCCGTCCCGTCTCGGTCAGCGGCGAGTCGAGAAAGCCCTGGGCCCGCTTCTCGGCATTCCAGACGGTCTCGCCATGGCGAAACACATAGACGGGATTATGCACGATCGGTTTCCCGGCCGCTCAGCGCTCGACCTCGCGGTTCCAGCGCTTGGTCCAGTCGTCGCGCGAGGCGTTGATGGCGTCCCAGTCGGGCGCGATGATCAGCTTCGCGCGCTCGCCGACCGGCGCCATCTTCAGCTCCGGCATGTTGACGTCGACCTTGGTGTTGACCGGTCCGTTGCCCATTTCCTTGGCCATGCCGGTCTGGACCGGCGCCGACACCAGCAGCTTGATCATCTCGTGCGCCAGCGGATTGACGGAAGCCTTGGCGACCGGGCAGGCCGAGGCCAGCAGGATCGGTGCGCCTTCCTTCGGGTAGATGAAGTCGACCGGGAAGCCGGTGTTGGCAAGCGCCTGGACGCGGCCGGTACCCCACACGGCGATGTTGGCCTGACCCGACTGGAAGAGCTCGGTCATCTTGCCCGGCGAGGGCTCGTAGACCAGCACGTTGGGATTGACGTCGGCCTTCATCACCTTGAAGCCCGGCTCGATGTTCTTCTCGCCGCCGCCGTTCATGCGGGCGAACATCATGAGCGTATAGAGGCCGTAGGTGTTGTTGATCGGCGGGATCACCAGCTGCTTCTTGAATTTCGGATCCTTCAGATCGTTCCACGAGGTCGGGATCGGCCAGCCCTTCTCCTTGAAGACCTTGGTGTTGATCATGAAGCCGGTGCCGGTCTGCCCGACGGCGACGGCCTTGTCGTCCTTGAACAGCGCCGCGGGATAGAGCTCGCTCTTGTCGAGGCCCTGGATCGGCGCGCAGAAGCCGAGCTTGATCGCCTGGTACATGACGCCGTCGTCCATGATGGCGACGTCGATCACCTGGTTGCTCTTCTGGGCCTGCAGCTTGGCCAGCGTGTCGGTGGAGTTGCCGGCGACGTACTCGACCTTGACCCCGTGCTTCTTCTCGAACTCGGGGAAGACCTCCTTGCGCAGGTGGCTGTCCCAGACGCCGCCATAGGCCGCGACGGTAAGAGTCTTCTGCTGCGCTTCCGCGGGCAGCGTGCCCGCCAGTAGAGCCAGAGCGGCGATTGCGCCGAAGCCTGCCAAACGGGTCATTGCCCCCTCCGTTCGTGAGTTCCCCGGCGTCAGT
This sequence comes from Reyranella sp., assembly GCF_965227665.1. Lineage (GTDB taxonomy): Bacteria > Pseudomonadota > Alphaproteobacteria > Reyranellales > Reyranellaceae > Reyranella. Next base: position 5,342,423 of record NZ_OZ245767.1, on the reverse strand, counting down.
GTTTTATATCGGGCCGCGCGGCGTCAAATCCATTTTGTCGTCAAGGTCCATGCCGGAATGTTATGAAGAGCCATGCGCAGCCTGAATCCGCGTCAGATCGAGGCCTTTCGCGCCGTGGTACTGACCGGCGGCGTCAGCATGGCCGCGAACCTGATCAACGTGACCCAGCCCGCCGTCAGCCGGATGATCCGCGACCTGCAGCGGCAGCTCGGCCTCACCCTCTTCGAACGCCGCGGCACGGGGCTGGCGCCCACCAGCGAGGCGCTGTCCCTCTACGCCGAGGTCGAGCGCGCTTTCGTCGGACTGGAACGCATCGCCCAGATGGCCGCCGAGCTGCGCACGCGCCGGGCCGGCTTCCTGCGGATCGCCGCCCTGCCCGCGCTGGCCAACGGCTTCCTGCCGCGCTTCGCGGGAAGCTACCTGGTTGAACGCCCCAAACTCGATCTCGTCCTGTCGGGCCTGGTGTCTCACGCCGTCGTCACGTCCGTCGCCCAGGGCCAGAGCGACTTGGGCTTTGCCGAGGGCTCGATCGAGCATGCGGCGGTGCGGCTCGAACGCATGCCGCCCGCCCCCTACATGGCGGTGCTGCCGCAGGATCATCCGCTCGCGCGCAAGAAGCGGCTGCGACCGGCCGACTTCGAGGGCGAGAGCTTCATTTCGCTGGGACATTCCTCGCTGTCGCGCTTCCGCATCGACCGCGTGTTCGCCGACCATGGCGTGAGGCGTGTCATGAGGATCGAGACGCCGCTCTCGGAAATCGCCTGCTCGCTCGCCGGCTCCGGCGCGGGCGTCACGCTGTGCGATCCCTTCACCGCGACCGAGTACGCGACCCGCGGCATCGTCGTGCGGCCCTTCGAACCGCGCATCCATTTCGAGTTCGCCGCCCTCCACGCCGCGCAGAGCACGCTGCCCCCGGTCGCGCGCGACTTCATCGACAGCTTCCGCGCGCACATCTCCGCCTTCCTGCGTTCCCTGCCCCGGCGCTGACTATCCTGCCGGAACACCCGCCGGCCGAAGCGGCAGCAGGAACGTGAGTTCGTGCTTGTTGTTGTGAAGGTGCAGCACGGTCGCGCCGGGGATCGCCGTGAAGGCCCTGGCGGTCTCGTGGTCGGTCTCGCCCTGGAATTTGATCGTGCAGACGAAATTCCCGACGAGTCCGGTCGCCCGCCAGCGCTCGACCAGGCGCAACAGGCGAGCCGGATAGCAGATCACGTCGGAGAACAGCCAGTCGACGGGACCGACGCTCTCCGGCTCGAGGCCGAACGCGCTTTCGCCGCGCCATTCGACGCCCGGCATCGCCGCCACCTTGGGATCGAGGGGCGCCTTGTCGACAGCGACGACGCTGGCACCGAGCCGCGCCATGACCCACGTCCAGCCCCCCGGACAGGCTCCGAGATCGAGGCAGCGTTCGCCCGGCTGCGGCCAGCGCCGCAACCGCACCAGCGCCTCCCAGAGCTTCAGGTAGGCGCGGCTGGGAGGCCCGACCTTGTCCTCGACGAGTTCGACCTCGCCGTTGGGAAAGGGCGAACTGCACGAGGCGGCTGCCAGTATCCGGTCCGGGGCGAGCAGGGTCCACGATCCCAGCGGCGCGGCCGGCGCAGCGGCGGGAAAAACCACGGGCTTGGCCGAAACGTGCGGCAGCTTCTCCTGGATGAGCGCGGCGCGGCGATGATGGACCGGAGCGTACATCGCCCAGTTGCGCTGGATGTCGCGCAACGCTTTTGCCGCCATCCCGATCGAGGCCACCGGCAATTCAAGGCAATCGCGCCAGATGTTGGCGGCCCAGGCGGCCTCGTGCGCCGGCGCGTCGGACAAAAGCAGACGGCCATGTTCGGCCCGCACCGCGACGCCGGCCCGCCCGAGTTCCTCGCGCAGCTGGCTCTCGAATCCTTCGGCGGCGAGATAGGCCGCGGTCACGCGTTCGTTCGTCATGGGAGATTGAACATAATCAATCTCACTGTAACAGGCGGGCCATGGAAAATCCGGCAAACCTCATGCTAGCGTTACGCAACTACGAGGGAGAGAGTCTCATGTTCACCAAACGCTTCCTGCTCGCCGCCATGGTCGCCGGATCGATCGCCGCCACCGGCGTGACCACCAGCGCCGCTTACGCGCAGGGGCAGCCGATCGTCGGCATCTCGACGGTCGTCACCTACTCGATCGACGCGACCATCAGCGCCATCGATCCGGCCAAGCGCACCGTGACGTTCACCGGTCCGGCCGGTCGCTCGCTGACCTCGAACGTCGGCCCCGGTGTCAAGATGGACACCAGCAAGGTCGGCGACCAGGTCTCGGTGGCGTTCGAGGAGAAGCTGAGCTTCGTGCTGTCCGGCCCGAACACGGCCACCCCGGGCGGCCGCGACGTCAGCGTCACCGCCGCCGCCACGACGGGCACCCGCGCCGCCGGCGTCATGGCCGACCAGACCGTCGCCAACTGGTGGGTCACGGGCGTGAACACCACGGCCAACACGATCTCGCTCGTCAATCCGAATGGCGGCGAGGTCAGGACCTACAACGTCGTGGCGCCGGAAGGCCGCGCCCAGCTGCCGCGCGTCAAGACCGGCGACAAGCTGACGGCGATCGACACCCAGGTGCTGGTCGTCGCGATCACGCCGAAGAAGTAGCCTTCGCAAGGGCGGCGGTGCCGGCGACGCCTCGCCGGCACCGCTCGCGGCGCGTAATCAACCGCCTCGGCGGCCGAGATTCCCCCGCATGGACCCGCCGGTCGCACGCAGCTCGAGCAACACGGCGCCACCGGCCGCCCTGCCGGTCGCGGTGAAAGCGCCCACCGAACAGTCCTGCCCCTCGTACAGGCGGCCGCCTCCGGAAATGTCACCATTCGATGACACCGTGAGCGAGAGGGATGAATTGCCACAGCCTGGCTGGGTGATGCGTCCGATCAGAAGACTGCCGGCGATGCTCAGCTCTGCGGTCACGACGCCGGACGCCTGGCCGAAGCCGCTGCTCGACATGCCGCCGCCATAGACGCCGTCATAGGCGCCGGCCTGCCTGGAGGTCGGGGTCGACGATGCCGATGGCGTCGTGGGGCGAACCGCGGCCGGGGCCGGCGCCTCGCGCAGCAGCGCCGGCACCTGAGCCGCCGTTAGATAGCCTGTCGGCGTTTGGCCTTTGGCCTTCTGCCACGCCGCGATCATCTCGCGCGAGCGCTGGCCGAATGTGCCGTCGGAACCGCGCGTGTCGTAGCCCAACGCGGTGAGGATCACCTGAATGCGCTGGCGATCGGCCGGGATGAGTTTGAGCGCCTCCTCACCCGCGCGCGCGGCCTCGACGGAATCGGCCGTGCTCTCGGACACGGGCGCCTCTGCAGTCGGCGTGCTTTCGGTCGTCTGCGCCTGCTGCTGCCGTGGTTGCGTCAGGTAATAGGCGCCGGCCGCCAGCGCCAGCAACATGGCAACGGCGCCGAGCAGCACAGGCTTTGTGCGCGACCGGGTCTTCGGCCCAACGGCAAGAGCTGACGGTTCGCTGGGAGGCGTCGGGGGTGTCGGCGGCGTTGGTGGCGTGGGCGGTGTGGGCGGCACCACCGGCTGGGGCATGATCAGCGTCGCACTCGCGTCGGCCATCGAGCCGCCCAGTATTGCACGCCACCCGGCGATCGTTTGCGGTCGCTCCTCGAAGCGTACGGACAAGCCCGCATCGATTCCGGCAAGCAGCGCCGGCGAGAAGCCGGCGAGCTGCAAGCCCCTCAACGGCTGGTAGGTATCCTCCAGCAGGCGATCGAAGGCGCTGGGCGGCGGCTTGCCGGTAATGGCGTGATGCAACGTCGCCGACAGGCCGTAGATGTCCGTCCACGGCCCCTGCTTGCCGGTGGTGAACTGCTCGGGCGCCGCATAACCGGGCGTGAAGATCGCCGTCATGGTCGAGGACCGGCCGGCAATGGCCAGTCGCGCCGCGCCGAAATCGATCAGCGTCGGAATGCCGGCCTCGCTCAGCAGGATGTTGCCGGGCTTGATGTCACGATGCAGAAAGCCGGTCTCGTGGACCTTCTGCAGCCCCTCGAGCAGCGGCGGCAGGAACGTATCGACTTCCTGCGGTGACAGCGGCCCTGTCGACTTGACCCGTTCCTCGAGCGTGCCGCCGCGCACGAGCTCCATCACCATGTAGGAAGTACCGTTGGTCTCGACGAAGTCGAACACCTTCACGATGGCCGGCGCGTCGTGGAGACTGGCGAGCGTCCGGCCTTCGGCCACGAAGCGCTCGCGTCCCCAGGAGAAGTCTTCCGCCACGGCGGTGGAGCGCGGCAGGACCGATGCACCATCCTGACGGATGGCGAGGGCCGGCGGCAGATATTCCTTCAGAGCGACCTCGCGGTCGAGTTGGGTGTCGCGTACGCGATAGGTGATACCGAAACCGCCCTGGCCCAGTACTTCGAGAACCTCGTAACGGCCGACCACGCGCCCCGGCGCCAGCGCGACATAGTCGACGATAGCGTCCGCTGCCGGCACGCCGACGGGTTCTCCAGGCTTCTCGCCCGGATCGTCCTTGATATGCATGTTACTCCTGCCCCGCATGGCAACGTCCCCGGAGCGCGGGCGTTCCTCCCGCACACGCCCAAGCTCAGAGGCGCAATCGAGGTCTCCAAATGGCACCGGCTTTCAACGCTTCCGACGAAGCCTCGCCTCCCCTGGCTGAAAACGAAATACGAGTGCCCACAGCCGGAACCTGGGTGGGTCTCGGTGCCGGAATCCTCGTCGTCGTCGCCGGCTTCGTCTGGACGATCCTGTAGCGAGCCCCCTCCCGGCGGGTTAACCTCCGGACAACACGGAGGAATTTCATGGCGAAGTTCGGCATTGGTCAGTCGGTACGCCGGGTCGAGGATCCGCGTCTCCTCACCGGCGGTGGTCGTTACACGGACGACACCAAGCTCTCGACCCCGGCGGCGCGGGCATATGTGCTGCGTTCACCGCATGCGCATGCCGACATCAATCGCATCGACACGACGGCTGCAATAAAAGCGCCGGGCGTTCTGCTGGTCCTGACCGGCGAGGACGTGAAGGCCGCCGGCTACGGCGACCTGCCGTGTCTCGTACCCGTGACCAACCGCGACGGCACGCCCCGCGGCGAGACGCCCCGGCCGATGCTGGCCCAGGGACGAGTCCGCCACGTGGGCGACCCGGTGGCGCTGGTGGTGGCCGAGACACTGGAGCAGGCGAAGGACGCCGCCGAGCTGATCGAGGTCGACTACGAAGCCCGCCCCCATACGGTCGGTACACGGGAGTCGGCCCAACCCGGCGCGCCGCTGGTGCACGACCACATCAAGGGCAACCTGGTCTTCGACTGGGAGATGGGTGATCGCGCCCGCACCGAAGCAGCCTTCGCCAAGGCCGACCGCGTCGTGAAGCTCGAGATCGTCAACAACCGTCTGGTGGTGAACTCGATGGAGCCGCGCGGCGCCATCTGCGAGTACGATCCGGCCGACGATCGTTCGACCTTGTGGGTTTCATCGCAGGGCGTCAGCGTCATTCGTCCCGTGGTCGCCGACATGATCCTGAAGATCGGCCAGCCCAAGCTGCGCGTGCGCACCGGCGACGTGGGCGGCGGCTTCGGCATGAAGATCTTCGTGCATCCCGAATATCCCCTGGTCGTGTGGGCCAGCCGCGAACTCAAGCGCACGGTGAAGTGGATTCCCGACCGCCAGGAAGCCTTCCTGTCGGACGTGCAGGGCCGTGACCACGTCTCGCTGGCCGAGATGGCGCTCGACAAGGATTGCAAGTTCCTGGGCCTGCGGGTCACGACCCATGCGGCTCTCGGCGCCTATCTCAGCCATTTCGGCGCGTTCATCCCGACCATGGCGGGCAGCGGGATGCTGGCCGGCCTCTACCAGACGCCCGCGATCTACGTGAACGTGAAGGGCGTGATGACAAACACCGTGCCGACGGACGCGTATCGCGGTGCCGGCCGGCCCGAGGCGGCTTATCTGCTGGAACGCTTCGTCGACCATATCGGCCGTGAGACGGGCCTCGGTCCGGTCGAGATCCGCAAGCGCAATCTCGTGAAGCCCAACCAGATCCCCTGGAATACGGCTTTGGGCGACACGTTCGATTCGGGTGACTTCGACAACGTCATGCTGAAGGGCATGGAGAAGGCCGACTGGACGGGCTTCCCGGCCCGCCGCGCGGCGTCGCTGGCCAAGGGCAGGTGGCGCGGCATGGGCATGGCCACCTACGTCGAGAAGTGCTCAGGCGGCGCGCCGGAGAGCGCCATCGCCAAGTTCAACGACGACGACACGATCACGGTTTTCGTCGGTGTCCAGACCAACGGTCAGGGCCACGAGACGGCCTTCACGCAGATCATGTCGGCGCGGCTCGGTGTCGATGCCGACCGGATCCGCATCGTGCAGGGCGATTCGGATTTCACGCCCGAGGGCATGACCGGCGGCAGCCGATCGATCCCGGTGGCGGGGGCCGCCGTGCTCGGCGTCAGCGACAACATCATCGAGAAGGGCAAGCTGGTCGCCGCCTCCGCGATGGAAGCGGCCGTGGGCGACATCGAATATGCCGACGCCACTTTCCGCATCGTCGGCACCGACCGCACGATGAGCCTGTTCGACGTGGCCCGTGCCGCCAGGGACCCCAAGCATGTGCCGGAGGGCGGCAAACCCGGTCTCGACGACACCTTCACGCGCACACCGCAGGCGGCAACCTTTCCCAACGGGTGCCACATCTGCGAGCTGGAGATCGATCCCGACACCGGCACGCTGGAGATCCTCAATTACACGATCATGGACGATTTCGGCACGGCGCTGAATCCGCTGCTGTTGCAGGGTCAGGTCCATGGCGGTGTCGGCCAGGGCGTCGGCCAGGCGCTGACCGAGAAGACGATCTACGACCCCGACTCGGGCCAGCTGATGAGCGGTTCGTTCATGGACTACGCCCTGCCCCGCGCCGACGTGGTGCCGCATGTTCACTTCGACATGCACAACAGCCTGTGCACCACCAATCCGCTGGGCGTGAAGGGCGCGGGCGAGGCCGGCGCCATCGGGGCGCCGCCCTCGGTGATCAACGCCATCGTCGACGCGATCCATCCTCACACGGGACTGAAGCATATCGACATGCCCGTGACCGCCTCCTCCCTGTGGGCCGCCATCGACGCCCATCGAGCCAAGAAAGCAGCGTAGAGAGTCATGACCGAGAACAAGACCGATCCCACCCTCGCCGCCGCCCTCGCCGATTCGGTGAAGGCGATCGATGCGGACTACACAGAAGAGATGCGCGAACTGCGCGCACTCTTCGAAGAGGCGCGCCTCGAGGCAGAAAAGGACGAGCCGAGCGACGTGAAGCTCAAGGCGCTGCTCAACGACGCGAACGAAATGGCCCGCACCTTCGCTACGCTCGACCCCGCCTGGGGCGCCGTGCAGCGCGTGGCGCGCCTGTTCGGAATTCTCTGAAGTCAGTTGCCGGCGTTGCGACGCCGTTCGAGAGCGCGACGGATAGTCCGGGACACCTTCTCGTCCAAGAAGAAAGCGCGCTCGCTGCGATAGCTCTCGTAGCGGGCGATCTCTATGGCACCCACGGCGGCTGCCAAGCGGTCGGCGTCTATCTTGCGCTCGAACGCGCAATGAATGGCAGGACCGCATTCGTCCTCCACCGTGCGGACGGAATAGTGACCGTGCGGCGAGAAGGTAACGATCAGATCATGCAGGTCCCGGGCGGTTTCGACGATCGGCTGACCGCCATCGTCCGCCTGACCCAGAACAAGGTAGGGACTGATGTCCTCCAAAGTCGTGCTGTCATTCATGAGGGCTCAACGATGTGTGCAGTGCAATAGTTGCATCCATCGGGCGGCTCCTTCCGGTGGGGCAACCAATTGCGTCGATTGTCGTTTGTGATGCAGCACGAACTGAGCCGCGGATGTACCGGTGAGTTCGTAAGGCCCGCCCGGCTCTGTCGGAGCGGGTCTTTTGCGTAGCTCGCGCGACATTCCTCTCCCCATCGTCTAAGACTTCGGCATCTGCTTCAGCCCCGGAGTTCCGCTTGTCGCCTTCTCTCGTTCGTTCAGGTTTTCTTGGGCTTCTGCTCCTGTCGGCCCTCCCTGCCGCAGCGCAGGACACCGTCACGATCGGAAGCGAGAAGAAGCGCGCTTTCGGAACGCCGACGGCCTTCCAGAATGGCGACACCGCTTGCTACATCACCCTGAAGGACGATCGCGGCGCCACGTTCGAAGAGCTTGCGGATTTCGATCTCTGTAGCCTGGAGAAATCCCTCAAGGGCAAGCGTCTGGCACTGACCTACAAGACCGCGCGCGTCATGGCGGCCTCGTGCCAGGGCAATCCCGACTGCAAGAGAAGCGAGACCGTCGTCCTGATCGCCTCCGCCAAGCCCGCACCGCTCGCCGCGCCGGCTCCTGCGCCTGCTGCCCCCTCGCCGGCCAAGAGCGCGCAAACCTCTTTCTGTACGCCGAGCGAGACGATCGTATTTTCGTGCCGTACCAGCCCGACCAAGCTCGTGTCGGTCTGCGCTTCGAAGGATGCCACCCCGAACAGGGGGTACCTGCAATACCGGACCGGCAAACCCGATTCGGGCGAGCCGCTGGACCTCACCCTGCCGGCAGCCCAAGTCCCACCGCCTCAGGCAGCCAGCGGCGAATCGTTCCCTCTCGCCGGCGGCGGGGCGGCGTGGCTGCGGGTCTCGACGAAGAACATTGCCTTTGTCGTCTATTCCGGCATCGGCAATTGGGGGCCACGCGGGGAAACGCGCGAAAAAGCCGGCGTCACCGTCGAACGCGACGGCAAGACCGTTGCCAGCCTCAAGTGCACCGGCAAGCCGCTCGGCATTCTCGGACCGGACTGGTTCTCGAAGGTCGGCCTCACGGCCAAGGGCCAGGATTTCGATCTCCCCGACTGAAGAGAATTGTAATGACGCGTCGACTCAAGATTCTTGCCGCTGCCTTCGCGCTCTTGCTGTCTTCAGTGGCCGCCTCCCGGGCGCAGGAAACCTGGCGCGGCTATGAAGGGCACGAAGCGATCGAGATCCCCTTCGCCAATGGCCCGATCTCCCTGCATCACGTTCCGATGGTCTGGCTCAGCCTGAACGGCGCCCGGCCGCGCTGGTTCGGCATGGATACCGGCTCCACCGGCATCGTGGTCTCCGCCGAGCATTTCATCCCCGGACCGGGCGACGTCTCGCAGGGCCCCGGCCGACTCGTCTACAACAGCAGCGGCCGCGTGCTGAACGGCGAGCACTGGATGACGAACGTCGTCATCCGTCGCGACGAACATACGCCGGTCGCCACGGCGCGCGTGCAGGTGCTGCGCGTCGACCGGATCACCTGCCTCGAACAGGCGCGCGATTGCCGGCCGGAGGCCGAGCCGCGCAACGTCGCGTTCATGGGCGTCGGCTTCGACCGCGGTTCGGCGCAGGCCACCGCCGACAACAAGTCGCCGAAGAATCCCTTCGTCAGTCTGGTGGCGCTGGCCTCCGGCCAGCCGGTGAGTTCGGTGCGGCCTGGCTATGTCATCACGCGCACCGGTGTTCATCTCGGCATGACGCCCGCCCTCACCCGCCACATGGCCTTCGTGAAGCTGATGCCCAAGCCGCACGCAGCTGGCGTGCCGGACTGGAACGGCGCGCCCATGACGGTATCGGTGGACGGTGTCACGGGCCGCGGCACGATGCTGATGGATACCGGCATCAACTACATGTTCCTCTCCCCGCCGGCCGGCACGCGCCTGGAGCACGGCCGCCACGCACCCGACGGCACGCGCATCGAACTCTTCATGCCCGATCGCCAGCGGCCGCAGCCTGCATTCTACGAGTTCAGGGTCGGACGGCGCGGCAACCCGCTCCATCCCGAGCGGGTCGAAGTCGTGCGCGACGCCACGGTGTTCGTGAATACCGGGCGCATGTTCCTGGAGGGGTTCGACTATCTCTACGACGCGGCCGGCGGCTACGTCGGCTTCGGCTGGAACGGCCGTGTCAGCCATGACTATGGCGGCGTGACTCCCGGAACCTTCACCGCGCCTTAGCCGGTCGGTGGAAACGTCGGAGCTGGGGGAATAAACGAAATAAACGCAATAAACGAAACAAACGAAGCGAGTGTCGCACCCCGGCATTTTGCGCTCGCGGCGAGTGGCCACGAAACAATATTGCCCGCTGGGGTTTCAGGAGGCCTTTTTCAAACACTGCGGGAAAATGCGCCCCTCCCCTGTCGGGAGGGTTCGGCCTGCTTCGTCCTTGGGGCAGAACCACCTCTCGACAGGAGCCGGAAAATGAACACCGCCCCCGCCAACGACCGCGAGCTCGTCCTCTCGCGCCTGATCGACGCGCCGCGCGAAAACGTCTATCGCTGCTGGACCGAACCTGCGTTGCTGAAGCAGTGGTTCGCCCCCAAGCCCTATGAAACTCCCGTCGTCGAGGTCGATGTGCGGCTGGGCGGCTCCAGCCTGATCGTCATGCGCGGCCCGGACGGCCAGGATATGCCGAACCGGGGCGTCTATCTCGAAGTCGTGCCCAACGAGCGGCTGGTTGCCACCGATGCGTTCACCGAGGCGTGGCAGCCCTCGGCAAAGCCCTTCATGACCGTGATCCTCACTTTCAATCAGCAGGACGGTAAAACCCTGTACACCGCACGCGTCCGCCATTGGACGGTCGAGGACCGCGATGCGCACGAAAAAATGGGGTTCCACGCCGGCTGGGGCCTCTGCACCGACCAGCTCGCCGCGCTGGCGGCGACGATCTGATCTCGCCGCAACGCGAACGTTCTCCGGGGGTTGAATCGCAAACCTCCGGAGGATCGCATGATCAGAAAGACCTTCGTCGCCATCGCCGTCTGCGGCGTGATCGCCACCACCGTCCACGCCCAAACGGGTGGACCGGGTTCGAGCGCCGGTGGCGCCTCGACGTCGCCGGCCCCCGCCGGTACCTCACCGACCGTGCCGCCGTCTCCGACCTCCCCCCCGCCGGCAAGCGCTGGCACGCCGGTCACGCCCGCGCCTGCCACGCCCGGCGCGCCCAGCGCCGGTCAGCCGGGCGTCGGCTCGGACACGACCCGCCAAGCCCCGCCAGCGGGGACCCGCTGAGGTCTTACAGCACGCTCGCCAGCACGGCCTCGCGCAGCACCCGCAGGGACGGAACCCACTGGTCCGGTGTGTCGTAGTTGCCCGCCGCGACCGCGACGACGAGATCGAGGCCGGGGAACACCCACAGCCGCTGCCCGCCATTTCCATAGGCGCCCCGATAGTGCTCCAGGCGGTTTCTGTTCCAGCGCGGGCCGGCGGGCACGGTGAACGCCATGTCTCCCATGTACCATTGGTAGCCATAGCGGCGGACCTCGTCGCAGCTGACATAGGAGGTCGTAGCCCGCTCAATCCATTCGCCGGGCACGATCCGCCTTCCACCGATCTCGCCGTGCTGCAGCACCAATTGGCCGACCTTCAGGAGATCGCGCGGCAGCAGACGCAGGCCCGAGGCGGCGAACTCGTTACCCTGCTCGTCGGTCAGCCACTCGCTCGGTCCCATGCCCAATGGATCGAACAATGTTTCCCGCGCGAAAGCATGCAGGCTCCTGCCCGTTCCCTGCGCAATCATCCGGCCTAGGAGGGCCGTGGCTCCGCCGCTGTAGACCCAGCGTTTACCGGGCTCGAAGACGACCGGCCGGCCGAGTACGTAGCGATACCGATCAGGTGCGCGATCCATCTCGATCTCGCTGTTGGTCGGGTCGGTGTAGGGAACGCCCAACTCGTCCCAGTCGGTGCCCATCGTCATGGTGAGGACATGCTGGACCGTCCATTTGGCGCGGGCGGGATCGGCTGCGAGGTCGGCATAGGCGGGGAATGCCTCGAACAGGGGCACCTCCAGCGGCGGCACCTTCCGCTGGTCCAGAGCTATCCCGTAGAGCAACCCCACGATGCTCTTCGAGACGGAGCGCAGATCGTGAAGAGTTTCGGGACCGAAATTCACGAGGCCGAGCGCCTGGCCGCGCCGCCAGTCCGCGCCATTGAAGTAGCGCTCCAGCACCAGCTTGCCGCCTCGCGCGACCAGGACACTGTGCAGGTTCCAGGCACGCTTCTCGGCAATCAGGGCGTCGAGCCTCGATGACAGGTCCGGCGCGAAGCCCGCCGACTGCGGGGATTGCATCTGCCAGGCTGCAGATTGAGCGGACGATTTCAGCGGCGCCATGAGCATTGCTCCCAGCAAGGAAAGAAAGGGGCGGCGATCGAGGGAGATGGGTGTCACCCCTACGACGCTAGCATCTCCCTCGCTCGCGGTGCGACCCGAACCGAGAAGCTGGAGATCCGATCTGCAACCTTCCGCGGCGACATCGTTGAGTCAGGACAGACCACGGAGAGGTCCATGCGTTATCAGGTCCTGCCAGCCACGTCGGCGGATGTAGCCTACGTGGCCTCGCTGTTGGAGGATGAGCCCGCTGCCGCGGACTGGCCGGAGAAGGAGCCCAGCCGGCGACTGGTGGAGGCGTGTGCCTTCAGTGCCCAGATCTGGGCGGCGCGACGCCTCAGCGACGGCGCGACGAGCGCCCTCTGGGGCGTTACCCCGCGGCTCGACAATCCCGAGGTGGGCTATCTCTGGATGATGTCGGTCGCCGCCTTCGAGGGCGAGTCACGGGAGTTTTCAATGCTGTGCCGTCTCGTCTTTGCCGAGATGCTGGATCAATTTCCCCGCCTGGAACAGCATATCGACGCACGCGAGGACCGGACGATCGACCTTCTCCGCGGACTGGGCTTCGAGATCGGCAAGGCACAACGCCAGCTCGGCTCAGCGACGGCGTTTCATCACGTCTGGCTCGAATCCCAGGCGTTCAGCCGCTATTCGAACCAGGCGGGCGCAGGCGCACCGCTGCTCCACTGAGGGAGATCTCAAAAAAGAGAAAGCCCCGCCGCCATTTCAGGCGCGGGGCTAGCGTCCGCCGACCGGTCACCATTACATCCGTGGCTCACCCCGGCGGTGTTCGCGATCAATCTGACCGCTGGAACGAACTGCATATGGGGTGTGGTCTGCGGCGTTCAAGAGGGATCGAGTCCAAGTTTCGCGTCGCTAGCTCTTTTTGGTTTGCGAACGGATTGCGGGTCTGCCTAACGTCGGCTCCTCACGAGTAGATGGCGCGAGGGTGGCGGGGCAATGGCGGGTGATCGAACGGCAGTGACGATGTCCGCCACGCCTGAAATCGGGATGGTGGTCGTGCAGCCGACGGCCTTCTGCAACATCGCCTGCACCTATTGCTATCTTCCCGATCGCTCCAACAAGCACGTCATCGCTCAATCCACCGTGACCCGCCTCTTCCAGCAGATCTTCGCATCGGGTTGGGCCTGCGGCGAGATCACCGTGATCTGGCACGCAGGCGAGCCGCTCGTGGTGCCGGTCTCGTTTTATCGCGAAGCCTTCGCGACGATCGAACGGATGCGGCCCGCATCGGTGCAAGTGAAGCATTCGTTCCAGACCAACGGTACTTTGATCGACCGGGAGTGGTGCGACCTCTTCAAGGAGTGGCAGGTCGGCGTCGGCGTCAGTCTCGACGGGCCGCGCGAACTGCACGATCTCCATCGCAAGAGCCGCAGCGGCAAAGGGACGTTCGACAGGACGATCGCCGGCATCCGCTGCTTGCGCGACAACGACGTGGACTTCCACGTGATCTCGGTCCTGTCGCATACAAGCCTCGACCAGCCGGAGGAGCTGCTCGAGTTCTACCTGTCGGAGGGCATCGACCAGATCTGCTTCAACGTGGAGGAGTCGGAAGGCGAGCACGTTTCGAGCCTTTTCCACGGCCCCGAACTACGGCAGCGCTATGCCAGGTTTCTACGGCGTTTCTGGCACCTGGCCCGCCAGAGCGGTCGCGTCCGATTCGTGCGCGAGATCGACCTCGCGCTGCCGCGCATGTTCCGTCCCGAGGGCGTGCCGGCGCGAAACATCCAGGTCGAGCCCCTGGCGATGCTGAACGTCGACAGCCACGGCAACGTATCGAGCTTCTCGCCCGAACTCCTCGGCCTGAAGAACCCGGACTATCGCGACTATCTCCTGGGCAACATCAATTTCCAGTCGCTGCAGGAGATCCGAGACAACTGCCTCGAGTCGCCGCTTTACCGCGACATCACCGCTGGCGTGGAGGCGTGCCGCCGCTCCTGCGAGTACTTCTCTGTGTGCGGCGGCGGCGCACCGGTCAACAAGCTGTTCGAGAACGGCAGCTTTACAGGCACCGAGACCTCGTACTGCACGCTGACGCAGATGGTCCCGACGGACGTCATTCTCGAAGCCTATGACCGCCTCGCGCGGCGTGAGACCGTGAGCGCGCCGCAGTCCGACCTTTCGCCTTCGCCTATCCCGAGCGGCGAGAGCGCCGCACAATCTTCGAGGATGCCATGACCCGCAAGAAGCTCTTCACCTTCGCCTCCCTCGTCGCCGCCGGCGCGATGCTGGGCGGCCTCGCCGCCCAGGCGCAGCAGCCGGCGCCCCAGGCGGCCCCCTCCACGCCCAAGGATGCCGGGCCGACGCCGGGCGGTGGCGCGCCGGGGCCCGAAGGCACCCGGCCCTTCCCGGTGATGTTCGTCACCAGCGTCGAGCTGATCCGCTCCGAAAAGACCGGCGGCATGGACATCGTCCGCGCCCGCGGCCTCGTCACCTCCAACGCCTGGGGCGAGCCGCACCTCCTGCCGATCACCCGCGGCGAAGGCATCGACGGCATGCTCGACCTCATCTTCCAGGCCAGCGCCCCCACCGACATGGCGCCCCTCGGCCCCTTCATGCAGGTCGAGGCCATCCTGCCGATCGCCAAGGGACACCCCTACAAGGGCATCCGCGTCCGCTCCGGCTACAATGCCGTCTCGCTGAAGACCCTGCCGGGCTTCGCTGAAGTCGCGCCGCCCAAGGAAGACTGCGCCAAGTGCCTGGGCAAGTACTTCCAGGCCAAGGGTGCCGCCGCCCCCGCGGGCCAGGCCGCCGGCAATGTCGTGAAGGAAGAAGACCTGCCCTACCCGCTGCGCATCGTCCGACCGACCGACGGCATCCCCAGCTACGAGTACGAACCCAACCGCCTCACCCTCGTCCTCTCCGAAGCCGGACAGATCGTCGACGCCGCCTGGGACTGAGGAGATTTCAAGTCTTCAGACGAACTTCATCCAACTTTCGATTGCCAATTTGTAGGGGCTTGCGCAGGCTGCGGCCCGATTGAGGGAGAACGAGATGTCACAGGATCGACGTACACTTCGCACGCTGGCGCAGCTCCTGCCGTCGGGCGCGCTGGGTCTTTCGGTGAGCCTCGCGGCGGCCGATGCATCCGCAACCGCCGTCGCGGCTCCCGAAGAGTCCAACAAATCTTCGGTCGCTGACCGTCTGCAGTCGATCCGGACCGATGTCTCCAGCGCGATCGAGCAGTACCGCAAGGATGGTGAGCCCTTCGTGGCCATCGATCGCGAGCAGACGCTCGCCTGGTGGGGCAATGGCTGGCACCGCGGCTGGGGCTGGCGCAACGGCGGCTGGGGCAACGGCTGGCATAACGGCGGCTGGGGCAACGGCGGCTGGGGAAACGGCTGGCACAATGGCTGGGGAAACGGCTGGCACAACTGGTGAGCCGTGCCGCTTGAGGCAAGCGATTCCACCGTCAGTCCACGCCCTGCCCGTCCCGAGCGGCGAGAGCGCCGCACAATCTTCGAGAATGCCATGACCCGCAAGAAGCTCTTCACCTTCGCCTCCCTCGTCGCCGCCGGCGCGATGCTGGGCGGCCTCGCCGCCCAGGCGCAGCAGCCGGCGCCCCAGGCGGCCCCCTCCACGCCCAAGGATGCCGGGCCGACGCCGGGCGGTGGCGCGCCGGGGCCCGAAGGCACTCGGCCCTTCCCGGTGATGTTCGTCACCAGCGTCGAGCTGATCCGCTCCGAAAAGACCGGCGGCATGGACATCGTCCGCGCCCGCGGCCTCGTCACTTCCAACGCCTGGGGCGAGCCGCACCTCCTGCCGATCACCCGCGGCGAAGGCATCGACGGCATGCTCGACCTCATCTTCCAGGCCAGTGCGCCGTCGGACATGGCCCCCCTCGGCCCCTTCATGCAGGTCGAGGCCATCCTGCCGATCGCCAAGGGACATCCCTACAAGGGCATCCGTGTCCGCTCCGGCTACAATGCCGTCTCGCTCAAGACCCTGCCGGGCTTCGCTGAAGTCGCGCCGCCCAAGGAAGACTGCGCCAAGTGCCTGGGCAAGTACTTCCAGGCCAAGGGTGCCGCCGCCCCCGCGGGCCAGGCCGCCGGCAATGTCGTGAAGGAAGAAGACCTGCCCTACCCGCTGCGCATCGTCCGACCGACCGACGGCATCCCCAGCTACGAGTACGAACCCAACCGCCTCACCCTCGTCCTCTCCGAAGCCGGACAGATCGTCGACGCCGCCTGGGACTGAGGCAAGACATCGGTATGCCGCGCCGGAGCGGCGACCTTCGGCGAGGAGTCGGCCAGACTCCTCGACCGGCACGATTGATTGTCGTGACAATGCACATGCCGGGGCAATCACCCCCCCCATTGCAGGCGACGCGCGTTAGCCCTCGGCGGCTTGTAGGTTTGAGAAGCGCCAGCTGACCCATTTCGGTGAGCAGCCGCCTTGTCGACTCTTGGGTTGTCCGTTTAGCTTTTCTCCCTTGGAGACAAGCACGTGATTCCAAAGACCATCTTTCGCACCCTGACGGGCCACGCTCTCATCATGTGGACGAAGGGCTCCGCCGTTGGCCGGTCCATGCCGAAACAATGGCGCCGTGGCGAACGGGGGCACGATCGCAGGCCGCTTCAACCGCGCGGCAGCACGATGCCGGACGCTCGTCTGAAGTGGGTGGCCTTTGTCTTCGGAACGCTGGCGTTGCTTTGGGTATGGCCCGCCGAAGCGCAGGTGAATTGTACCGGGCTCTCGGTCACCCAATGCAACATGGCCAATGACCAATATACTCTTCTGCAGAACTTTCAGGGACTGCCCACGACGCAAGCGGGGCAGAGCGCACTGAAGGCCGACCTCGCCACGGTCGTCAGCATCTATAACAACGCCACACCGGCACAGCGTGCTCAAGCCGCTCAGAATTCCCAATCGGTCGTCAGCTCGTGGAACGGCAACACCGACAGTTACAATCCGACTGCCCAGTACAACGTCTGGCAGCAAATCTCACCCGGCAGCCCGATTCACTCTTCGCTGGGCGCATTTCCCCAGCTCAAGATGTCGGCGGCGCTTGCAGATACGCTGTCGGGCACGCTTGCGAGGGACGTCAACGCTTGGTCAAGCGAGCAAACGACGTCTCCGACCATCAGCGCGATCACACAACTTCTTCAAGGCTACTACACCGTGCCTCCAGGCAGCACTCCCCCGAGTTTTGTCGGGGGCGGGAGTATTGCCGGCGTGCAGATGGTCGGCCCGCTCAAGGACGCCTTCACCGCGTATGCCATCTACTTTCCTTACTCGGATCCGGCGAACACAACGCCCTACTCCCTGCCACCCTGCGGCGCGCCGCCCTGCCAGCCGGACCCGCGTCCCTATCAGCTGTCGACAGCGATCTCGCTTTGGCAACCGAACCAGGCCTCCGCGAGCGTTATGTCCAGCCAATCCGAACAGTGGGTCGAAAATCAGACCTCGGGCGCCTTCCCCAGCGGCCACTCAACCTACGGAAATACGACAGCACTCCTGCATGCAATCATGTTTCCGCAGGCCTACCAAAGCCTGATGGTTTCGGGTCAGCAGTTCGGATTGAGCCGCAACGTCCTGGGGGTCCATCACACGCTGGACATCATCGGGGGGCGGATGCTCGCCTATTACACGATGACGCAGCTGCTGTCGGGCAACTACGCCCTGTCGGCGGCAGACATTCCCACCTTCGCCGGCGTTCCCGCCTACTCGGACTTCCAGACGTACGTCTCGCAACTGGCCGCGATACTTCAGCATCAGGTCGGCTCGGTTGCCACCGTACCATACGCGGCTTGTGCCGCAAACGTGGCCAGCTGCATGAGCGGCGGCGTCATTCCGAGCGCCGCGCAGTTCGCCGCATCAAACCAGGCCTATGAGGCGCAAGCGACCTATGGCCTGCCGCCGGTGGGGGCCACGAATATGCCAGGAGTGGTTCCGGCTGGTGCCGAATTGCTGCTCACAACGCGCTTTCCCTATCTCGCTCACAACCAAATCCGCGAGGTACTGAAGACCACCGAGTTGCCGTCCGGCGGCCCTCTCGACGACGGCACGGGCTGGGCTCGCCTCAATCTCTTCAAGGCGGCCGGTGGCTACGGTGCCTTCGATTCCAACGTAACCGCCACCCTCGACGCGTCGCTCGGCGGCTTCAACGCCGTGGACATGTGGAGCAACGACATCACGGGACCTGGCGGTCTCACCAAGCGTGGCAGCGGCCTGCTGATCTTGGGAGGCACCAACAGCTATGGCGGTGGTACGAAGGTGGAAGAAGGAACACTGGCCCTGTCCGGCAGCATGACCGGCAATCTGGATATTCGCGCAGGCGCCAGCTTCGTGAGCTCGGGCGGCTACAAGGTCGCAGCGGGAGCAACGCTGACCAATCAGGGCACCTTCCAATCCGTCAATTCCAGCCTTGTGAACAACGGCACCATCGAGAATGCCGGCGAAATTCTGGGCGGGGTAACGAACAACGGCGCCTTCCATCAGTTGTCCGGAAGATTCGAGAACGGGCCGGGCTCGGCCTTCGTCAACAACGGAACATTCACGGGTGACATCACCAATAGCGGGTATCTGGGCGGGTCAGGCACCTTCACCGGCACGGTCGCCAACAATGGAACTGTCGCGCCCGGCAACTCCATCGGCACTCTCGCGGTCAACGGCAGCTACACGCAGGCCGCCGGCAGCTCCTATCTGGTCGAGACCAACGCCCAGGGTCAGAGCGACCTCATCGCCGTGGGCGGCGCCCCGGGCACCGCTACGATCGCGGCCGGCAGCAATATCTTCGTGGCACCGTCCTCCAGCGGCCCCTATGCGCCCCGCACCACCTATACGATCCTGAGCGCCACCGGTGGCGTCACCGGCACCTATTCGTCGGTCGCCAGCAGCCTGCCGTTCCTCCTGCCGAGCCTCAGCTACGACGCCAACAACGTCTATCTCGCGCTTCAGATCGGCGGCTTCGCCCGCCAGGCCCAGACGCCCAACCAGGCCGCCGTCGGCGCGGCGCTGGATGCCGGCGCCATCGGCGCCACCGGCGACTTCGCCACGGTGCTGGGCGCCTTCTCGACGATGAATGCCCAGCAGGGCGTCGCGGCCATGAACACGATCAGCGGCCAGAACTATTCCGCCTTCTCCTCGGCCGGCATCGCCACCACCCAGATCTTCATGACCAATTTCGCCAACACGGTGGGCGGCACGTCGGGCGGCGGCAATCGCGTGGCCCTGGCCGAGGCCTGCGACGTTGCCTGCGACACGAGCGAGCCGGCGCGCTGGGGCGCCTGGGGCGGCGCGCTGGGCGGCTTCGGCGTCGTCGGCGGCAACGCCAATGCCGGCACGCTCACCTACAATCTCGGCGGTTTCGCCGCCGGCCTCGACCGCCGCGTCACGGACGAGCTGCTGGTCGGCGTCACCGCCGGCTTCACCAGCGGCAGCCAGTGGGTCGGCGGCTTCTCCGGCCGCGGCCTCTCCGACACCTTCCAGGCCGGCCTCTATGCCAGCTACGCCAAGACCGCCGTCTATGTCGACGCTCTGGCGGCCTACGCCTATTCCGACAACCAGATGCAGCGGCAGATCACCATCCCCGGCCTGTCGCGCACCGCCAACGGCCGCACCGGCGCCAACCTGTTCTTCGGCCAGCTCGAGGCGGGCTACCGCTTCGACATCGGCGGACGCGCGGATGCCTACATCACGCCGTTCGCGCGCCTGCAGGGCGCAACGGCCACGCAGAGCGCCTTCAGCGAATCGGGCGCGGGCGCGCTCGACCTCTCGGTCGCCGCGCAGACCACCAACTCGCTGCGCAGCGTGCTCGGCGCCCAGCTCGGCGGCGCCCTGGATCTCGGCTGGCGCGACAAGCTCGCGATGACGGTCAAGCTCGGTTGGGGCCACGAATATGCCGACACGGCGCGGCCCGTCACCGCCTCCTTCGTCGGCGCGCCCGCCCTGCCGTTCACGACCTACGGCGCCGCGCCGCAACGCGACAGCGTCGTGCTGGGCCTCTCCGCCAGCACCGCGATCGCCGACGCCACCTCCCTCTACTTCCGGTACGAAGGCAACATCTCCAGCCAGGATTCCAACCAGGCCCTCACCGCCGGATTCCGCATGACCTGGTAGTCGTGCGGCGGGCGCGGCGGTCATCATCATCATCGCCCCCGTCACGTTGCTCTAGCAATTGCTCGGCCCGGCTTCGTGTCCGGCGTGGGTGCGTGGTTCGCGCTGGGCGTTGCCTGCTCCCGAGGAGGCTTTCGCGACGAAGCCCTCGCAGCGGGCAAAGGCTCAGTCGTCGACGGAAACGGCGGCTGGCATCGCCTCGAGGTCGCGTTCGGTGAGGCTCGCCGCCACTTGCTTGCGGAACCGTTCGAGGTCGGCGCCTCGCAGCTGGGCGCGCTTCAACTCGGGATGGGTGATGGGATTGACCGGCTTGCCGTCGACCTGGAGCTCGAAATGCAGATGGGCGCCGGTCGAACGCCCCGTGCTGCCGACGTAACCGATCACGTCGCCGCGCGACACCACCATGCCCGGCTGCAGGCCGCTCGCGAAGCCGGAGAGGTGGCCGTAGACGGTCGCCAACTTGCCGCCATGCTCGAGGCGGATCCAATTGCCATAGCGGCCGTTCGGCGCCGCCCCAATGACGATACCATCGGCGGCTGCCACGACGGGCGTACCTGTCGACGCCACCAGATCGACGCCCTCATGCATGAACAGCGACCGGGACGAAGGCCGCGCCGACAATGCATAGGCCGGCGGCGCCCGGAACCCGCCATAGGAGGAACTGCCATACGCCGACTGCCCGGAAGACGATGCGCCACCCACGCCGACGCCCGCCCGCGGCATGTCGGTGGCGCCTCCCGTCGGCAGGCCCGGCGGCAGGGGCTTCGCGAGCTTCGGCCCCCCGGCGCCCTGCGGCTTGCCGCCATAGGACGGCGGCTGGTCGAAGGGATCGGCGCGCAGGCCGAATCCCGACGAGATGGATACGGTATCGAGGGGCAGCCGGAACGAAGGCGGCGTCGCCGCCTGGCCGCTCGCCATCCAGAAGCGCTCGGTGTTGTCGCGCGTCCGGAAACGATGGATCGCCATCACGCCCTTGGGCGTGCGCAACTCCATCCAAAGGACGTGGCCGGTATCCAGCGGCGCGCCCGCCTGGGTGAAAGTCTGCTCGTAGCGGACATAGAACCGGTCGCCGTCACGCATCTCCTTCTTGAGATCCACCGACGTCTCGAGCGCCAGTAGCGCCTCGATCAGGGCCGGGGCCGGCACCCCCGCCGCTGCGGCCGAGGCCTCGAACGAGCCGCCGGAGATCACGCCCGCAACGCCGATGCGGCGCTGGAATGGGAGATAGGCCTGCTGTCGGGCATCGTCCTGGCCATCGCCCAGAAGTCGATCCGCCTCAACGAGCCCATAGGCCAGGATCGCTTCGCTCACCGGGCCCGTGCTCACAGGCGGTGGTACGGGATCCGCCAGGGGGATGATCGGCTGGATCTCTTCCAGCTCGACTTCGATGAACAGACTGCGCGCCAGCAGGCCGTTCACCGAGGCCAATTGAACGAAGGACAGATGATCCTGGAGGCCGGCGTCGGTGGTCGCCCACGGCAGATCGCGCGCCACGCCCTGGGACGTGCCGCCGAAAAGCAATGAGGCGGCGAAAGCCGCGGCGACCGAGGGTCGATTCATTCAGTCCTTTCTTAGGGCCGACGTCGGGGCATCGCTCGTGACCACCGCGTGGTCTCCGACCTTACCTCATTTGCGGGACCGGTTTCCATGCCCGGACTCGCCTTTCCGCCTCGGTGATTTGCGCAGGGGTCATGCGCGCAGAAAGGGTAGCAAGGTCCTTTCTGGCCTGATCGAGCCGGTCCTGATTCTTGGCCGTGTAGCGGTCGGTCGAAAGCTTGATCCACTTGTAGGCTTCGACATCGTCCCGCGGCGGAACACCTTCCCCGAAGCCCAGCATGAAACCGATATTGTTCTGGGCGCGGGCATATCCCTGCTTGGCAGCGGCAAGATAGAGGCGCGCGGCTTCATTCAGATTGCGCGGAACGCCCTCGCCGCTCCAATACATCGCGCCCAGCAGCGTCTGCGCCTCGGCATCGCCCTTGGCAGCCCACACCTTCCAGATCCGCACGGCGGTTGCCATGTCCTTGCGCTCGTAGGCGCCCGCCGCCTGGCGCATCTGTTCTTCGAAGGACTGGGCCATGGACGGCGCCGACAGCACCGAGACGACAAGGAGGAGAAGCGCGGCCAGGAGCGTTTTCATGGCGCCATGATATGCCGACGCCTCTCTGGTTCGACAAGTCCGCCGGCGCACACTCTGGAAAAGCCAGGAGCCGCATTTGCAGCAACGCGGGGGAACCCGAGGCGTTGGCTGCCGAGGTGAAATCGATGGGAGACTCTTGATGGCTACCGCCGGTCCCAATCTCAACGCTGTCCCGCCGGGCAACCCGCAATCGGAAGAATCGCGCGCCCACGAGCAGACTTACGAAGGCTTCAGCAAGCTGGTGCTTTTCGCCGTGCTTCACATCATCCTGGTGCTGGCCTGCATGGCCCTGGGCTTCGTGGGGCATCTGCCATTCTTCGCCGTCATACTGGGCCTCGGCGGCACCCTTGCTCTGATCGTGGGATTCGCGATCTCGAGCTAGCTAAACAGGCCGCGCCCCTTGGTCGGCCTGCGATGGCGGCGCAGGGCAACGCGCCCCGTAGACTTGCGTCCAGGCACGCGTGAATTCGGCGCCCAGCAGAAAGATCTGGGCCGAATAGAAGATCCACAGCAGCAGGACGATCAAGGCCCCGGCCGCGCCGAAGCTCGAGGCGACGTCGGACTGGCCGATATAGAGGGCGATCAGATATTTGCCGCCCTCGAACAGCCCCGTGGCCGCCAGAGCGCCGACCGCGACGTCGCGCCAGCGTATCGGCGTGTCCGGCAGCACCTTGTACATGATCGCGAACAGGCTCGAGATGAGCGCGACCGAAATGGCCAGATCCGCCACCTGCACCGCGACCACGGCGGCCGGAAAAGTGTGCTTGAGGAACGTCCCCAATGCGGTCAGTGCCGCACTGATTGCCAGCGATACCATCAGGACGAATCCCAACGTGACCACCAGGCCAAAGCTGGCGAGCCGCGCGCGCATCAGCCGCGACATGGTCGAACGCCTGGGCTTGGCCTTCCAGATCGCATTGAGGGCCGACTGGACTTCGCCAAACACGCCGCTGGCAGCCAGCAGGATGGTGAACAGGCCGATCAGCGTCGCGACGATACCCGTCATGCGATCGCTGGCGCTCCGGATCATGGCCTGCATCGCTTCCGCCGTTTCACGCCCCATCAGCCCGCTTAGTTGCTCGACCACCGCCCCCTGCGCAGCCTCCTGTCCAAAGGCCAGCCCCGCAACGGCGATGACGAGCAGCAAGACGGGCGCCAGGGAGAAAAGCGTGAAGTAGGCAATGGCCGCTCCCCGGCTGAAGGCATCGTCGGCGATGAAGCCTTCGACGGTCTCGGTGAGGAGGCGCCGGAAGCGGCCGGAAAGGGAGGGAGTTTCTACGGGTGACGTTTCCACGGCCGAAAACGCGGCCGGAGGAAATTCGCTCCACTACGGGGATAGGGTTATGACATGTTGCGCCGCTTCTCCGTCCGACGCCGATCCAGGATATCGACATGACCCGTGCCAGCCGTCGTTTGGTCCTTGCCGCCGCCCTGAGCCTGCTGCCCTCCCTCTCCTCGCAGGCCCAGACTCCGCCCGACGTCCCGCAGAAAGTCGAGATCCTGCTCGACTGGAAGGCCCTGCCGACCTACGCCGGATTTTTCCTCGCCCGCGAGATGGGCGCGTTCGAGCGGCGCGGCCTGGAAGTCACCTTCGCCGAGACGCAGGGCGCGATCTCATCGGCGGAGATGATCGGTTCCGGGAAGCAATATTGGATTGGCTCATCGAGCGGCATTGCCACCGCCATCGCTTGCTCTAAGGGGCAACCCATCAAGAGCCTTGCCGTCTACTATGCCAAGACGCCGACGGTGATCTACACGCGCGGCGAGGACCGCATCGCCCATCCGCGCGACCTCTACGGCAAGACGCTGGGGCTCGTTCCCGGCAGCATCACCAACGAGGAGTTTCGCGCACTGATCGCCGCCAACCGGCTCGATCGCGGCAAGATTCAGGAGAAAACGGTCAATTGGAGCGCCTACGACCTGGTCGAGAAGAAGGTCGATGCGCTGATCGACTATGACGAAATGGCGCCCTCGGAACTGATTGCCGAGGGGCGCCATATAATGATGATCCGCCTGGCCGATTTCGGTGTGAGGGCCTACAGCCTGAACCTCATCGTCAACGATGCCGCCTGGGCCGATCCGGCCCGGCGCGAGATCGCGCGGAAGGTCGAAGAGGCGGTCCAGGAAGGGTACAACATGGTTCGGGAGCGGCCGGGAGATGCAGCTTTGTACTTCTCCCGCATCTTCCCGCGGCTGGCGCCGCGCTATGTCGACCGCAGCATCGCCACGGTCTCGCAGCAGCTCTCCGGCCCGCCCACAGGCATACAGACCCGCGCAGGCTGGGAAGCCACGATCAAGACGCTCGAGCAGCTCGGCCTGCTCGCCAGACCGATCACGGTCGACGAGGTGGCGATCTTCAATTGAGGACGACCGCTAACCTGCGCACGTC
Organism: Reyranella sp.; assembly: GCF_965227665.1. Lineage (GTDB taxonomy): Bacteria > Pseudomonadota > Alphaproteobacteria > Reyranellales > Reyranellaceae > Reyranella. The sequence continues at coordinate 5,317,684 of NZ_OZ245767.1, read as the reverse complement.
CTACCAGCCCCAGAGCAACTGCCGGGAAATCCAGCCGCGAATCCCACCGTCGCGCTGAACCTTGATCCAGCCCGTCCGGCGCTCGAGGGTCTTCAGCGTGTCGCCATAGGAGACCTTGCCGACGATGCGGCCCGAGGTGCTCGGCTGGCTGCGCACGTTGGCGGTCTTGACCTTCACGATGTGATACGGGGTCTTGCCGGTCAGCGTGCGAAGAACCCAGCCTTTGTCGTTCTCGAAATCCTGTACCTGCAGCCATTCGCCCCGTCGTCCGACGACCTTCAGGGGGAAGCCCCTGCCCAGCACCCACTCGGCGGAGTGACGTGTTCCCGGACCGGAGCGCAGGTTCACTTCCTCGCGGGCCACGCTGACCATTTGCTGGGCAACGGCCTGCGGCATATCCAGCGCGAAGATGCCGGCGACGAGGACAATCAGGAAATAGCGAGCGAAGAGCATTCGGGGGCTTTCCTTCCCGGAGATGTTCAGGGAACACCCGCCCCGGTTCAGGACCTTCGGGATGGGCATGCGTCGTTCATGCCATTGTCGCCCGATTGGCGCTCCACGTCACCCGCTTGACAACCCGAGCATCACATTGGCCGCGTTTGTGCTCTTCCCTGCAGACGATTGGCGCCGGCGACCACGACCGTGGTGATCGCCACCATCGTCAGGCTGAGGACCGCGATGGCGCCGACATCGCCGCTCTCCTTCAGGTCGAAGATCAGTACCGACAGCACCTTCGTCTCCGAGGTGAACAGGATCACGGCGGCGGAGAGCTCGCGGATCGTCGCGACGAAAATGAAACACCAGGTGGCGATCACGGCCGAGCGCAGCAGCGGCGCGGTGATGTCGGCCAAGGTGCGCAGGCGCGTGGCACCCAGCATACGGCCCGCCTCTTCCAGTTCGGGATGCACGGCATGGAAGGCCGAGCCGAGTTGCTGGTAGGCTGCCGGCAGCTCGATCGTCACGAAGGCGATTAGCAGGATCCACAGCGTGCCATAGAGGGCGAGCGGCGGGCGCGTATAGGCGAGGAACAGGCCGACGCCCAGGACAATGCCCGGGATCGCGAGCGGCGCGGTGGCGAGGAAGCCCAGCACGCGATAGCCACGCACCGCCTTGCGCGCCACGATGTAGGCGATCATCAGCGCCAGCAGCGCGCCCAGGGTGGCCGAAGCGGTCGCCAGCAGGAACGTGTTCTTGAGCGCCGGCATCGTCGAACTCAGCTCGAGGAAGGTGAACTTCACGTTGTGCAGGGTGATCGTCTCGGGGCCGACGATGCGCGAGGCGACCCTCGAGAAGGCCGAGTTGAACAGTGCCGCGTACGGCAGGAAGAGCGGCATGGCGAGGACGAACAGCGCCAGCGCCACGGCCGGCACGCGCAGCCAACCCAGCCGGATGGGCCGCGGCGCACCGTACTTCCCGCCCAGCACCGCATAGCCGCGCCGGCCGAGCGCCATCGCCTGGGCTCGCAGCAGCAGCACGGTCAGCACCAGCAGCGGTACCGATGCCGCCGCCGCGAGTTCCGGCTTGGGTGGAAACTGGAACAGGCTCCAGATGCGCGTGGTCAGCGTGTGGAAGCCTGCCGGGATGGCCAGGATCGCCGGCGAGCCGAACAGGTTCAGCGCCTGCAGGAAGGCGACGAGCGCCCCGGCCAGGAGGACCGGCAGCGCCAGCGGTACGGTGATCAGCCGCGCGGTCTGCCAGGTCTTGGCCCCCAGCATGGACGACGCGTCTTCCAGCTCGCCGGGCATGCGATCAAGTGCATTGGCGACCAGGATGAAGACGTAGGGGAACGTGTAGCAGGAGATGACGAAGATCAGCCCGGTGAGACTGTAGATGTCGAACAGGGCCTCATCGGACGGCATGCCGCTGAGCAGGCGCCAGAGCTGGTTCAGCAGTCCCGAGTTGGGCGCCGCCAGCATTTCCCAGGCGATGGCCCCGACGAAGGGCGGCGTCACCAGCGAGGCCATGACCAGGGTTCGAATCGTGCGGGCCAGCGGCATGTCGGTGCGCGCCACCAGCCAGCCGAGCGGCGCGGCGACCAGGCAGCAGATCGCACTCACCGAGCTGGCGATGATCAAGGTCGTGATCAGCGGATCGACGAAGGTGGGATCGGTGAACAGCGCCACGAAGTTGGCCAGCGTGACGCCGCCATCCTTGCCCGTGAGGCTCACGACGAGCAGCCAGCCGACCGGCAGCACGATCATCACCGCCAGGAGGGCGGCGACCGCGACGAGAACGGGCCGCGACAGGTCGAAGCTGCGGGTCATACCTTGAAGTAGCGCTGGTAGCGGGACTTGATCTCGTCCGCCTGCCTCTCGACCTCGGCCGGATCCTCGGGCAACGTCTTGATCGACGCCAGCGCCGGGCGCCCGGCCTTGGCCTTCACCAGCTTGTTGGCGGGATACTGGCCGCTCAGGTTGACGATGAACTCCTGGCCCTCGGGCGACATGATCCAGCCGACCAGCAGGCGCGCGGCATTGGGATTGGGCGAGGACTTGAAGATCGCCATCGGATTTGAGATCTGCGGCGTGCCCTCGACAGCATGCACGACCTCGATCGGCGAGCCGCGCTCCTTGGCCATCCAGAAGAGATAGTCGCTGCCATCGACGGCGATGGCGCGCTCACCGGCCTCGATGCGCTTGGGTGGTTCGGTGGCCGACTGGACCTGCAGCACCTTCTGCTTCGAGAGCTTCTCGAAATACTCCCACCCCAGAGCCTTCGCGAGCTGCTGGGTCGCCGTCATGATCGTGCCGGAGTAGCCCGGATGGCCCTTCACCAGCTTGCCCGCATACTTCGAATCGAGCAGATCGACGAAACCCTTGGGCGCCTCCTCGGGCTTCACCAGCTTCGTGTTGTAGGCGATGGTCGACAGGTGCGTGCGCTGGTTGACGAAGGCAGCGTCGGCGTCGCGCTGATCGGCCGGAAGATTCTCAGCCATGTCGGGCGTCAGGAAGGGTTCGAGCCAGCCCTGCCGCTTCCACACGATGAAGTGTGCGGCATCGGAGCTGTTGGCCACGTCGACCCGGCGGATGTTGCTGCCGACTTCCTGGCCGATGCGGTTGAACAGCCGCTCCGCGCCGGTGCGTTCCACGGCGACCTTGATGCCGGGATACTTCGCTTCGAAGGCCTTGGCCATCGGCTCGGCGACCGAGAGATCCATCGCCGTGTAATAGGTGACCTTGCCTTCCTTCTTCGCCGCCTCCAGCAGGTCCGGCGTGATGGCTTGCGGCGGCGGTGCGGCGGACAGGACCCGCGCGCCGAGCGGCGCGAGGATGGTGGAGGCCGCGGCGGCGGCAACGAATTGACGACGGCGCATGGGCTACACCTTGAAGAACTTGACGTACTGGGCCTTGATTGCGTCCGCCTGGTCGGCCACGACGCTCGCCTCTTCCTTCAATGTCTTGATGTCGGAGAACTTCTTCATGTCGGCGCGGTCCACGGCCTGGGAATGCGCCGAGCGCAGCGCACCGACATCGATGTTGAGCTGCTGCGCCTCGCGTGTCATCGACCAGGCTTGGAACAGCCGCGCCGCGTTGGGATTGGGAGCAGCGGCCATGACGGCGGACGGTCCGGTGATGAGCGGCGTGCCCTCGGTCGCATAGACCAGCTCGACCGGCTCACCGCGCGTCTTCAGGTCTTCGACGACGTATTCGCCGCCATCGGCCATGACGGCGCGCTCGCCCTGCGCGATCTTCTTCGGCGGTTCGGTCGCCGACTGGACCTGCATGACCTTCTGCTTGGAGAGCTTCTCGAACCACGACCAGCCGAGGTCACGGCTCAGCTGCTGCGTCGCCGTCATGATGGTGCCGCTGTAACCCGGATGCGCTTTGACGATCTTGCCGATCCACTTGGGATCGAGCAGGTCGGCATAGGATTTCGGCGCATCCTCGGCCTTCACCAGCTTGGTATTGTAGGCGATCGGCGAGAGCGTGATGCGCCACGAGGCGTACATGCCGTCGGGGTCCTTGTGCACGGCGGGAAAGAACTGCGCCACGTCTTCGGGCACGAAGGGCGCCAGCATCTTCGCGCGCTTCCACACGATGAAGTGCGCGGCGTCGGTGCTGTTCACCACGTCGCAGTTGTAGATCTTGTTCTGGAACTCCTGGCCGATGCGCTGGAAATTGCGCTCCGCGCCCGAACGCTCGACCTTCATGATGATGCCAGGATATTTCGCCTCGAAGGCCTTGGCGACCTTCTCGCCCAGGGTCAGGTCTACCGACGTGTACCAGGAGAACTTACCCTCCTTGCGGGCGGCCTCGATCAGCGCCGGCGTGATCCTGGTCGGCTCCGGTGGCGCCGCGCGCACCGGCGTGATGAACGAACCGGCGGCCATCGCCGTCGAAGCGGTAAGCACACGGCGTCGCGTCAGCTTCCTCGTCATGGTCATTCCTCCGCCAAAGCCCGGCATTGTTCCGCCGGCAGATGCAGCCAGACCGCCTGGCCGACCGGGATGTTGCGCCCCGGCGGCGCCGTCACGCGCAGCTCGGTCTTGTCGTCGAGCGTGACCGTGTAGTCGCGCGTGGCGCCCAGGAAGACCTGTCGCGTCACCACGCCGTGCAGGTGATTCTCCTTCCCCGACGGCGGCACCTCGAGCTCGATGCCGATCTCGTGTTGGCGGACGGAGACGGCAACCGGCCGGCCGGCGACCAGCTTTCGCCCCGTCGTGCGCAGCACGCCGCCGGCGACCGAAACACGGCTCCCGTCGAGGGCATTCGCCGCGAGCACGTTCGAGCCGCCGATGAAGCGCGCCACGAACTCCGAGCGCGGGCGCGCGTAGATCTCTTCAGGCGGGCCGAGCTGCTCGACCCTGCCCTTGTTCATCACCGCGATCAGGTCGGCCGTGGTCATGGCCTCGGCCTGGTCGTGGGTCACATAGACCGTCGTGTAGCGATACTGGTCATGCAGACGGCGGATCTCGAAACGCATCTCCTCGCGAAGATTGGCGTCGAGGTTGGACAAAGGCTCGTCGAGCAACAGGGTCTCGGGTTCCACCACAAGCGCGCGCGCCAGCGACACACGCTGCTGCTGGCCGCCGGACAGCTCGCCGGGGTAGCGCTCGGCCAGCGCCTCGAGGCGCGCGGTCGAGAGGATGGCCTTGAGCTTGGCATCGATCGTCGCGCGATCGAGCTTCCGGATCTTGAGCCCATACGCCACGTTCTCGGCCACCGTCATGTGCGGCCACAGCGCGTAGCTCTGGAAGATCATCGACATCTTGCGGCCTTCGGGCGGCACCGTGCGCGAAGGCGAGGACAGGACCTTGCCGCCCACCTCGATTTCGCCAGTCGAAGGCTCGATGAAGCCGGCGATCAATCGCAGGGTCGTGGTCTTTCCACACCCGGACGGACCCAGCAGGCAGACGAGCTGGCCATGCTCCACGCGCAGCGAGACGTCGTCGACAGCGACGGCGGCACCGTAGTGCTTGGAAAGGCCCTTCAGTTCTACTGAGGCCACGGTTCCTCCCTGTTGGTTCTCACCTTATTCAAATTGGCTGACGCAGGCTATATTCGCCGCCTCATTGGAAGGATTGCCGGTATGCAGGAACAGAAAATCATCGGTCGCCGCGAGGGCGCCGTCGGCCACGTCGTCTTCAACAACCCGGCGAAGCTCAATGCGGTCTCGCTCGACATGTGGGACGGCTTCGTCAGCATCCTGAAGGACTTCGCCCAGGATCCCGAGATCCGCTGCCTCGTCGTCAGCGGCTCGGGCGGCAAGGCGTTCGTCTCCGGTGCCGACATCTCGAAGTTCGAAAGCGAACGCGCCAACGCCGAAGCGCAGGTCCGCTACGACGCCATCTCCAAGGAAGGCTACGAAGCGCTCTACGATTTCCCCAAGCCGACCATCGCCAAGATCACCGGCTACTGCATCGGCGGCGGCATGAATCTCGCGGCCTGCTGCGACCTGCGCTACTGCAACGAGGGCGCGCGCTTCGGTGTGCCGGCCGCCAAGCTCGGCCTCGGCTACGGCTTCCTGCGCATCGAGCGCTTCTCGCGCATCGTGGGCCTGCCGCGCGCCATGGAGTTCCTGTTCACCGCCAAGCAGTATTCCTCGAAGGAGGCCTATGACATGGGCCTGGTGCACGGCGTCGCCGCCGATGCCGACTTGGACGCCATGGTCGACGGCATCACCGGCGCCATCGCACAGAACGCGCCGCTCACGATCGCGCTCGCCAAGGCGGCGGCGCGCGAGATCGCCAAGCCCGAATCAAAGCAGGACCACGCCAAGCTCGACCGGATGGCCGAAGCCTGCTTCGACAGCGAGGACTTCAAGGAAGGCCGCCGCGCTTTCATGGAAAAGCGCAAGCCAGCCTTCAAGGGCCGCTAGGCAACGAGAGGAAAAGCCGATGACCGCCCTCCCCCTCTCCCACCTCACCGTCCTCGACCTCACCGCCCATCGCGCGGGGCCGACCGCCGTCCGCCAGCTCGCCGACTGGGGCGCGCATGTCATCAAGATCGAACCGCCGCCGCCGCCCTCCGAAGGCGGCAAGAACAACGATTCGATGGGCGGTGCGCGCCACGGCTTCGACTTCCAGAACCTGCACCGCAACAAGAAGTCGATGACGCTCAACCTCAAGAGCGCCGAGGGCCATGCGATCTTCATGAAGCTCGCGGCCAAGGCCGACGTCATCGTCGAGAACTACCGCTCCGACGTGAAGCATCGCCTGAAGGTCGACTACGACACGGTGGCGAAGATCAACCCGCGGATCATCTACGGCTCGATCGCGGGCTTCGGCCAGAGCGGCCCCGACGCCGCGCGCCCCGGCGTCGACCAGATCGCCCAGGGCATGGGCGGACTCATGTCGATCACTGGCGAACCGGGTCGCGGCCCGATGCGCGTGGGCATTCCCATCGCCGACCTGACGTCGGGTCTGCTGCTCGCCCAGGCGATCATGCTGGCGCTCTACACACGCGAGCGCACCGGCAAGGGCCAGTGGGTTCACACCTCGCTGATCGAGGCGCAGATCTTCATGCTCGACTTCCAGGCCTCGCGCTGGCTGATGAAGGGCGAGGTCGCGAAGCAGGCCGGCAACGACCATCCGACCAGCATCCCGACCGGCGTCTTCCCGACCAGCGACGGCTACATCAACATCGCCGCCGCCGGCGACAAGATGTGGAAGCGCGCCGCGCTGGCGCTGGGCGCCCAGGCGCTAATCGACCATCCCGAGCACGCCACGCCGGCGCTCCGCTCACAGAACCGCAAGGCGCTGAACGAGCGTCTCGCCGAGGTGACGAAGACCAACACCAGCGCCCACTGGATCGAGTCATTGAACAAGGCGGGCGTGCCCTGCGGCCCGATCAACACGATCGACATGACCTTCGCCGAACCGCAGGTCCAGCACCTCGGCATCGCCCGCCCGGTCAACCATCCGGCGCTGGGCGAGATCAAGGTGGTTGGCCAGCCGATCAACCTCTCGGACTACCCGCAGCCCAAGGCGCTCAACCCGACGCCGGATCTGGGTCAACACACGGACGAAGTGCTGACCGGCTTGGGCTACGACGCGAAGGCGATTGCGGACCTCAAGTCGGGCGGCGCGGTTTAAGCTACCGCGTCAGGAACCCGCGAAGCGCCCGGAGGAATTCGGCCGGGCGCTCGATCTGCGGCAGGTGTCCTGCCTCCGGGATCGTCACCAACCGTGATTGCTCCAGCGACAGCCGCATCTTCCGCGCGCCGTGCTTGTCGAGGACCGGCGAGCGGTCGGCTTCGCCGAAGATCAGCAGGACCGATCCCTTGGGCGGCGGCGCGGCTTCCTCGCCGGACAGCAACACGTCGACGACGCGGTCGGCGTCGGCGGCGGTGAAGCCGTCGAGCGTGCGTAAGATCTCCGCCGGCACTTTCGCTCGATCATGGAAGGCGAGCGGCAAGACCTCGGGGCCGAAATGCAGGCGCTGCAGGTTGCCGCGCGCCAACCGACGGATCGGCGTTTCGCCCGCAAGCCAGCGCAACATCTTCGAGTAGCCCGGCGGCTGGTAGCCGTTCACCAGCACGAGGCCGGCGGAGCGTTCGGGATACTGGCCGGCGAAGCGCCAGGCGATCGTCGCGCCCAACGAGTTGCCGACCAGGGTGGCACGCTCGATACCGAGTGCGGTCAGCAGCTCGGCGAGCCAAGAGGCATAGGCGCCGAAGCTCGGCAGGCCTTCGGGCGAGTGGATCCGCGGCAGTTCCGGCGCCACGACGAGATGCGTGCGTTCGAGGTCGTCGGTCACCGTCGACCAGTAGGCTTCCGCGCCCGCCCAGCCGCCATGCAGCAGCACGATTGCCTCACCGCTGCCGCCGGTCCAGACTCGCGCCGGGCGCTGTCCGAGCAAAATTGTCTTCAGCTCCACGTCACGCCCTCTGAACATATGAAGCGGGAGATATAGAATGGCCACGACGCGTAGAACAGCTTTGGTGACCGGCGCAGGCCGAAACATCGGCCGGGCCTGTGTCCTGGAGCTTGCCCGGATGGGCTACGACGTCGTGATCAACGGCTCGTCCGACCGCAAGGCCTGCGAGTCCGTGGCGAAGGAAGCCGCGGCACTCGGCGTCGAGGCACTGGTCGTCATGGCCGATGTTGGAAGCCCCGACGAGTGCCGCCGCATGGCCCAGGAGGCGATCGCCAGGTTCGGCTCGGTCGACGTGCTGGTGAACAACGCGGCGCTGCGGCCGGCCAAACCCTTCCTCGAGATGAGCGAGGCCGACTGGCGGCGCGTCATCTCGGTCGACCTCGACGCCGCGGTCTGGCTGTCGCAGGCCTGCCTGCCCGGCATGGTGAAGAAGGGCTGGGGCCGCATCGTCAATTTCACCGGCATGAATGCGATGCACGGCTACGCCGGCCGCGCCCCGGTCTCGGTCGCCAAGCACGGCGTCTGGGGACTCACGAAGGCGCTGGGCAAGGAGTTCGGGCCGAAGGGCATCACGGTGAATGCCATATCGCCCGGCCCGATCTCGGCCGATGTCGAGGACGACGACGAGTCGAACCATCATCGTCTCGAGACGATGGCCAAGGTCCCGCTCGGCCGCATGGGCACGCCCGCCGAGATCGGCTCGGTGCTCGGGCTGCTGGTCTCCGACGGCGGCGCCTACGTGAACTGCCAGATGATCCAGGTGAACGGCGGCGGCCAGACCTGATTCTCGAGTCAGGCTGCTCTCCCCCCTCGCGGGGGAGAGCAGCCTGAGGAATCCCTACTCCATCGGCAGGCCGGTTGTGCGCGCGATGGCGCTCCAGCGCTCGACCTCGGCCTTCACGAAGTCGCCGAAGGCCTGACGGGTTTCGAGGTCGATGCGGGCACCCTGCTCGGCCCAGATGCGCTTGATGTCGGGCTCGGCCAGCGCCGTCTGGACGGCAGCATGCAGCGCGTCGAGCGCGACGGCTTGCGTCTTGACCGGTGCGAACAGGCCGTACCAGGTGCTGACCTCGAAGTCCTTCACGCCGGCCTCGGCGAAGGTCGGCACGTCGGGCAGCACGCTCTCGCGCTTCGCGGTTGCGACGGCGAGTGCCCGCAGCTTGCCCGACTGGACGTACGAGGCAATCGTGCTCAACGGCTGGAAGGTGGCGTCGAGCTGGCCCGCCAGCAGGTCCTGCAGGGCGGGTCCGCCACCGCGATAGGGCACATGCATCAGCCTGATGCCGGTGCGCCGCTGCAGCAGCTCGATGGCGAGATGCGGCATGGTACCGAGGCCCGACGAGCCGATGTTGATCGTGTCCGGCGCCTTGCGCGCCGCCGCGAGGAAACCCGAGAGATCCTTGACGTCCAGCTTGGCCGGATTGACGACCAGCCCGACCGGCACCTTGGCGATATTGCTGACGGGGGCGAAGTCGCGCAGCAGGTCGAAGCCCGACTCGGGATAGACGACGGTCGCGAAGGACTGGGCGCTGTTGGCGACCAGCAGGGTGCAGCCATCGGGACGCGCCCGCGCCACCACCATGCCGCCCAGCGTGCCGCCGGCGCCGCTACGATTCTCCACCACCACCGGCTGCCCGAAGCGCTGGCTGACATGGGCCGCGACAGGACGTGCGAAGGTGTCGTTCGAGCCGCCCGGCGGGAACGCCACGATCCAGTTCATGGCCCGCGGCGGACGCCATTGCTGCGCATGGACCGGTCCTGCCATGGCCGCGGCCAGCACGCCACCCAAGGCAGCACGACGCGAGACGCTCATCGGTTCACTCCAGCTGGACGTTGGCGGCCTTGGCGATGCGGGTCCACCGCTCGGCCTCGCGGCCGATGAAGTTCGCGAAGTCGGCGCGGCTCTCGAGTTCGACCTTCGCCCCATGCTCGGCCCACAGCCGCTTCACCTCGTCCGAACCCAGCGCTCGCTGGACGGCGGCATGCACCCGGTCGAGCACGACATCGGGCGTGCGGATGGGCGCGAACAGGCCGAACCAGGTGGTCATCCGGAAATCGGCCAGCCCCGCCTCGTGCGCCGTCGGCACGTCCGGCAGCTGCGCATCGCGGCGTCGGTTGATGACCGCGAGCGCGCGCAGCTTGCCCGACCGGACGGCGCCCGCCACCGCGCTCACCAGCACGAAAGCGGCGCCAATCTGGCCGGCCAGCAGGTCCTGCAGCATCGGCGCGCCGCCGCGATAGGGAACATGGGTGAGCTTGATGCCGGCGCGCCCTTCGAAAAGGCCGATTGCGAGATGGGTCACCGTGCCGAGCCCGGCCGAGCCGATGTCGATGCTGCCCGGCGCCTTCTTCGCCATCTCGATGAAGGCTTCGAGATTGGGGGCATCGATCCGCGCCGGATTGATCACCAGCGCATAGGGCACGCGGCCGAAGGCGGCGATCGGCGCGAAGTCGCGCAGGAAGTCGAAACCGGCCCGCGGATAGATTGTCGGCGCATAGACGAGGCCGGTGTCGCCGACCAGCATCGTATAGCCGTCCGGCGCGGCCCGCGCCGCGACGGCGGTGCCGACCGTGCCACCGGCGCCGCTGCGATTGTCGATCACGACCGATTCGCCGATCGCCTCGGCGACCCTCGCCGCGATGGGGCGCGAGAACATGTCGGAGCCGCCGCCGGCCGGGAAGGGAACGATCCAGGATACGCTGCGCGTCGGCCAGTCGCTGGCGCGCGCCGGGACCATCGGCCCGGCGCCGGCCGCCATCAATCCCCCCAGCAAGCTCCGCCGCGCAATCCCGCTCATTCGGCCGGGAGCTTAACGTCCGGCCGCGGCGGCGCAATACCGGGTATTACTGCGGCTCGATCTTCGCGAGCTTGATGTACTTCGTCCAATCCTCGCGCTCCTTGGCCACGAAGGCATCGCATTGCTCGATCGTCCAGTCCTTCGGCGGCGGCAGGAACCCGAGCTGCTTCACCCGTTCCATCACCGACGGCTCGTAAAGCGCATCCATGATCAGGCGGTTCAGTTTCTTCTTGATGTCGTCCGGCGTCTCCTTGCGCACCGAGAAGCACGAATAGGAGATGATCACATACTCAGGATAGGTCTCGGCGACGGCCGGGATATCCGGAAAGAGCGCAGACCGCTCCTTCGAGGTCACGGCCAGCGCTCGCACGTAACCCGAACGGACATAGCTCTCGCCCACCACCTGGTCGGGGAACACGCAGTCGACGCGGCCGGCATTGAGATCCTGGATCGAGGCGACGGCGTCGCGGTAGGCGACTTCCTCGAACTTCACGCCCGTCGTGACCTCGAACAGGGCCGCCGGCACGCGCGACGAGGCGTTGCCGTAGCCCGAGAAGAGCGGCTTCGATTGCTTCTTGGCGTACTCGACGAATTCCTTCACCGTCTTGTAGGGCGCGTCAGGCTTCACCAGCATGAAGTTGCCGATGGTGCCGTTGACCGCGACCGTCGTGAAGTCCGACGGTTCGTAGGTCATCTGCTTGTAGAGGCTGAAATTGGCGGCCAGCGTGCTGGTCGAGCCCAGCAGGATCGTATAGCCGTCGGCCGGCGCATTCTTGACCTGCGTCGTGCCGATCATGCCCGTGGCGCCGGGCTTGTTCTCGATGACGAAAGGCTTGCCCGTCACCGTCTCGAGCTGCTTGCCGATCAGGCGAGAGATGATGTCGGTCGATCCGCCCGGGCCGAACGGCACGAGGATCTTCACCACGCGCGCGGGATAGGCCTCCTGCGCCTGCGCAGCAGCACCAAGCGTCACGGCGACCGGAAGGCCGCCGAGAGCGGCCAGAACATTTCTACGCTTCATCTATACGCTCCTCGATCGAGACGGGACCCGTATAAGTCGGCGCGGCCAAAAGGCGAGCCTGTGTTTGCCCGCCGTTTCGGAGAGCGGCCGCTTGCACGAAAAAGCCCTCCTCCGACGGATCGGAGGAGGGCCAATTCCCGCAAGCTGCGGCGATTTTACATGCCGAGCTGGCTGATGAACTTGGTGTTCAGGTAGGCCTCGAGCGCCTCGACGCCGCCTTCCGAGCCATAGCCCGAGTCCTTCATGCCGCCGAACGGCACTTCCGGCAGGGCGAGACCATGGTGGTTGATCGACACCATGCCGCTTTCGAAGGCGGCGCCGACCTGGGTCATGGTCTTGCTGTTCGTGGTGTAGGCGTAGGCCGCGAGGCCCCACGGCAGGCGGTTGGCTTCCTTCATCACGCCGTCGAAGTCCTTGAACGACGAGATCGGGGCCAGCGGGCCGAACGGCTCCTCGTTCATGATGCGGGCGTCGAGCGGCACGTCGGTGAGGACGGTCGGCTCGTAGAAGTAGCCCTTGTTGCCCTTGCGCTGGCCGCCGGTCTGGACCTTGGCGCCCTTGCCGATGGCATCGCTCACGAAACCATCGATCGCGTGCAGACGGCGCTCGGCGACGAGCGGGCCCATGCGCGTGTCCTTGTCGAGACCGTTGCCGACCTTGAGGTTCTTGGCGTAGGCGGTGAACTTCTCGACGAACTCCGGATAGACCTTCTCGTGCACCAGGAAGCGGGTCGGCGCGACGCAGACCTGTCCGGCATTACGGAACTTGTTGGCGCCCAGGATGTTCACCGCCTGGTCGATGTCGGCATCCTCGAACACGATGGCGGGCGAATGGCCGCCCAGTTCCATGGTGACGCGCTTCATGTGAGCGCCCGCCAGGGCCGCGAGCTGCTTGCCGACCGGCGTCGAGCCGGTGAACGTCACCTTCTTGATGATCGGATGCGGGATCAGATACTCGCTGATCTCCGACGGCACGCCATAGACGAGCTGGATGACGCCCGCCGGCACGCCGGCATCGACGAAGGCCTTGATGAGCTGGGCGCAGGAGCCGGGCGTGTCTTCCGGTCCCTTGATGATGATCGAACAGCCCGTGGCCAGCGCCGCCGAAGCCTTGCGCACCACCTGGTTGATCGGGAAGTTCCACGGCGTGAAGGCGGCGACCGGGCCGACCGGCTCCTTCGTCACCAGTTGATAGACGTTCTCGAAGCGCGCCGGGACGATGCGGCCGTAGGTGCGGCGGCCTTCCTCGGCCATCCAGTCGATGATGTCGGCGGCCAGCAGGGTCTCGCCCTTGGCCTCCATCACCGGCTTGCCCTGCTCCATCGTCATGATGGGCGCGATCTCGTCGGCGCGCTGGCGCATCAGCTCGGCGGCCTTGCGCATGACCTTGTAGCGATCGAACGGCGAGACCTTGCGCCACTGCTGGAAACCCTTCTCGGCGGCCTCGAGCGCGCGATCGAGATCGGCCTTCTCGGCATGGGCCACATGGCCGATCACTTCTTCCGTCGCCGGATTGATGACCGGGATCGTCCGGCCGTTGGCGCCCTTGGTCCAGGCGCCGTCGATCATCAAGGATACGTCGCTGTAGCTCGTCATTGGTTCTCCTCCGTCGTCTCTAACTTCCGCGATAGGTCGAATAGCTCCACGGCGTGCAGAGCAGCGGGACGTGATAATGCCCCTCCGGCTCGCCAATGGAAAACCGTAAAGGCACGATGTCGAGAAAAGGCGGATCGCCCTGCTCTATGCCCCTGCTGCGAAAATGGTCACCCACGGCGAAGCGCAGCTCGTAGCGACCGATCGGCAGCGGCCGGCCGCCGATCAAGGGCGCATCCGTGCGCCCGTCGGCGTTGGTCGTGGCGGTGGCAATGCGATGGGCGCGCTCGCCGGCGAATTCATAGAGCTCGATCGCGAGGCCGACCGCCGGCCGTCCCGCATGCGTGTCGAGCACATGTGTACTGAGGCGGCCGTTGACACGCGGCATTCCCTCGCCGCTCACCTTGGCCGCCAGCCGCAGCCGCGTGATGAAGGAGATTTCCTGCAGGGCGGTCGCGAATTCCGTGGCCGCATCGTGGCGCAGCCGGCGTTCGAACTGGGCCAGGATCGAATCGCGCGTGTGTCGGCGGACGCAGACGATGAAGGGGAACCCGAACGTCGCCTTGTAGGCATCGTTGAGGCGATGGAAGCGTGCGAATTCTTCCTCGGAGAGCGTGTCGAGCCCGACGCTCGCCTGCTCGTGCCGCGAGTCCGCGGTCAGCGCGCCCGCCCGGGCGGCCTTGCCCGCGAGATCGGGATGGCCGCACACGAAAGCAAGCTGGCGTTCGCGGGGCGCTGTGCGCACCGCACCCATCATCGCGTCGTGAAGTGCGGTGACGGTGGCGAAGGGGCGCTTGGCTGCCGCGGCTTCGGCGACCCACGGCGCCAGTTCGAAGGTGTCGCCGACGGCGGCCGCGAAGTCGCCCACGGTCGCGCGATTGAGGTCGTCGAGGCTATGGATCATGCCGGCCGACCTAGCACGCACAGAAGTCAGCCTCTATAGTCCCGGCCAGCAAAAACCCTTGGGAGGAGCCGCAATGACCGGCCGCAACACCTTCACCCGCCGTCGCCTGGGCCAGTCGGCTCTCGCTGGCGCCGCCCTCCTGGGCGCCCCGCTGCCGCTGCGCCAGGCGTTTGCCCAGGGCGCGCCCGCCAATCTCAAGGTTGGCCTTCTGCTGCCGACCTCGGGCCTCCAGGCGCAGATCGGCCAGGCCTGCAAGCGCGGCGCCGACGTGGCCAACGACGTGTTCGCCGACATGAAGATGCCGGTGAAGCTCGAGATCGTGAACTACGACACCGAGACCAAGCCGGACGTGGCCCGCACCCAGGCCGAGAAGGCGATCGACGCGGGCTGCCACATGCTGGTCGGCGCCTTCGATTCCGGCCAGACCATCGCCATCGCCCAGGTCTGCGAGCAGCGCGGCGTGCCGCTGGTCGTGAACATCGCGGCGGCCCCGCAGATCACCGAGCAGGGCTACAAGTTCGTCGTGCGCAACTTCCCGACGGCGCCGATGCTGATCACGGGCGCGCTGTCGCTGCACAAGGAGATCTTCAAGATCTCGGGCAAGACGCCCAAGACCGCCGTGCTGATGAGCGTGAACGACACGTTCGGCACCTCGATGATCAATGGCATCAAGGCGCTCTTCCCCAAGCTCGACATGCCCTACGAGCTGGTCGACACGATCAGCTACGACGTCGCCGCGAAGGATCTGTCGGTCGAAGTCGCCAAGGCCAAGGCTACCAAAGCCGAGCTGCTGCTGCCGGTCAGCCGCCTGAACGACGCCAAGCTGCTGGTGCAGGAAATGGTGAAGCAGCGCTGGGAGCCGATGGGCGTCCTGAACCCGGGCGCGCCCGGCCTCTACGAGCAGGACTTTCTCAAGACCATGGGCAAGTACGGCGAGTACATGATCTCGAACGTGCCGTGGCTCGACCCGAAATCGGCGATGACGGCGTCGCTGGAAAAGCGCCACGCCGCCAAGTTCCCGAACGACCAGCTCGACCTCAACGGCGGCTTCACCTTCGAGGGTATCCTGATCGCCGCCCAGGCCTGGCTCGCCGCCAAGTCGACCAAGCCCGGCGACCTGATGGAGGCGCTGCGCAAGATCAAGATCGACCAGCACGTCATGGTCGGCGGCCCGATCCAGTTCGACTCCAAGGGCCAGAACGTCAACATCAAGGCCACCGCCGTCGAGAACCTGAAGCGCAAGCCCACGGTCGTGCTGCCGCTCGAATCGGCCGCCGCCCCGCTCGTCTTCCCGATGCCGTCGTGGAACGACAAGCGCCGCACCTGATGGCCGACTAGCGCGTTGACCGCAGACTTCCTCCTCTCGCTCGCCCAAGCGATCACCAAGGGCCTGTTGACCGGCATGGTCTACGGGCTGATGGCGCTTGGCCTCTCGGTGATCTTCGGCGTGATGCGCGTCGTCAACTTCGCGCATGGCGAGATGATGGTCGTCGGCATGTATCTCGCCTGGATGGGCTTCGAGTACCTGCAGGTCTCGCCGATGCTGAGCCTGCCGGTGATCGCCGTGATCTTCTTCGGCGCGGGCTATGCGCTGCAGCGCGCCGTGATCTCCCCGTTCATCGGCCGGCCCGAGCACCAGCAGTTCCTGCTGCTGCTGGCCATCGCCATCCTGCTGGTCAATGTCTCGCTGGTCATCGCCGGTCCCGACTCGCGTGGCGTGCAGATGGACTCGCAGTTCGAATCCTACGAACTCGGCCCCTTCGTCTTCGACGCGGTCCGCGTTCATGCCGCCCTCACCGCGGTGGTCATCGCGGGCCTGCTCTGGCTCTTCTTCACCCGCACCCGAACCGGCAAGTCGATCCGCGCCGCTGCCGACAACAATCTCGGCGCCCTGGTCGTCGGCCTCGACGTCCGGCGGCTCTATGCCTTCACCTTCGGCGTCGGCGCGGCCTGCGTCGGTGCGGCCGGAGCGCTGATGATCACCATCATTCCGGTGACGCCCTTCCTCGCCGCCGAATACACGCTGCTCGCCTTCGTGATCGTGATCGTGGGCGGTCTCGGCAGCATGACCGGCGCGCTGGCCGGCGGCCTGCTGATCGGCGTCAGCGAGGCGGTGGCCGGGCTCCTGCTGCAGCCGTCGCTGAAGAGCATGGTGAGCTTCGGCATCCTCATCCTCGTGCTGCTGCTGCGCCCGCAGGGCCTGTTCGGCAAGAGCGGCCCATGAAACTGTTTGCGCATCTCACCGGGGGCGTGCCGGCCCGCTCCCTGTGGTGTCTCGGCCTGCTGCTCGTGCTCCTGCTCGTCGCACCGGCGCTGCTCGGAAAATACGGCCTCTCCGTCCTGATCCTGATCCTCTACTTCGCCTTCGTCGGCCAGGCCTGGAACATCATGATGGGGTTCGCCGGCCAGCTTTCGCTGGGCCACGCCCTCTATGCCGGCGTGGGCGGCTACATCGCCGCCGGCCTGTTCTTCCACTACGGCATCGGTCCGTGGGCCGGCGTCTTCGTCGCGGTCGCCGCCGCGGTCGCCGCCGGGTCGATCGTCGGCTATCTCGGCTTCCGCTTCTCGCTGGCGGGCGTCTATTTCGCCCTGCTCACCATCGCCTTCAGCGAGTTCACACGCATCGCCTTCGACCATTGGGGCTGGGCCGGCGGATCGGGCGGCCTGTTCCTCAAGGTCGATGCCACCTCCGACATCCTGAACCTGCGCGGCGGGCCGCTGCTCTTCTATTACGTGATCCTGGCGCTGGCCGCCGGCACCTTCATCCTCTGCCGCCTCCTCCTCGAAAGCCGGCTCGGCCGCTACTGGCTGGCCATCCGCGAAGACGCAGAAGCGGCCCAGGCGGTGGGCGTCCCGGTCCTGCGCTGCAAGATGATCGCGATCATGATCTCGGCGGCCCTGACGGCGCTGGCCGGCGTCTGGAACGCCTTCTACTACAACAACCTCTTCCCCGAGACGGCCTTTGCCATGGGGCGGTCCATCGAGTTCACCCTGGCGCCGATCATCGGCGGGTTGGGGACGTTGTTCGGGCCGATCGTCGGCGCGGTGGTGCTGACCGGCCTCGGCGAGATCTTCACCGACCTGAGCGAGGTCTTCCACATCTCCGGCCTTAAGCAGATCTTCTACGGTCTCGCCCTGCTGGTGATCGTGATGTACCGCCCGGCCGGCGTCTGGCCGTGGATCGCCGACCGCCTCGGGTTCGGGGAGAAGCGCCAATGAGCGGCGCCCGGCTCGAACTCGACGGGATCGGCAAGAGCTTCCGCGGCCTTCGTGCCGTGCACGATGTCTCGTTCGACGTGCCGGCCGGCGCCATCAACGCACTCATCGGGCCCAACGGCGCGGGCAAGACCACCATCTTCAACATGATCGCCGGCGTCTATCGCCCCGACGCCGGCAGCGTGCGTCTCGACGGGCGGCATATCTCCGGCCTGCGGCCCGATCGCGTCTGCGACGCGGGCGTCGGCCGCACCTTCCAGATCGTGAAGCCGTTCAAGGGATTGAGCGTGCTGGAGAACGTCACGGTGGGGGCCCTGCACCGCCGGCCGGCGCTTCCCGACGCCCGTGCCTATGCCGCCGACATCCTGATGCAGCTCGGCCTGCACGATCGCCGGCACCAGGCCGCCGAGAGCCTCACCCTGCCCGACCGCAAGCGCCTGGAAGTCGCGCGCGCGCTCGCCACCGAGCCCAAGCTGCTGTTGCTCGACGAGGTCATGGCGGGGCTGCGGCCGACCGAGATCGACGTGATGGTGACGTTCCTGCAGGAGCTGAACCAGCGCACCGGGCTCACCATCCTGCTGATCGAACATGTCATGCGGGCCGTCATGGCGCTGGCGTCCAACATCGTTGTCGTGAGCTACGGCGAGAAGATCGCCGAGGGCACCCCGGCCGAGATCGCCCGCCACCAGGCCGTCCTCGACGTCTATCTCGGCGAGGCGGAGCCCGCATGAGTGCCCCCCTTCTGAAGGTCGAGAATCTCGACCTCTTCTACGGCGACGCCCAGGCGCTGGCCGGCGTGTCGCTCGAAATCGCCCAGGGCGAAATCGTCGCCATCGTGGGCGCCAATGGCGCGGGCAAGAGTTCGCTGATCCGCTCGATCCACGGCATCGAGAAGCCGGCACGTGGCCATGTCCGCTTCGACGACAGCGACATCACCGGCTGGCCGTCGTACCGGGTCTGCGAGGCGGGCGTCGGCCATGTCGCCGAGGGTCGCCAGGTCTTCCCCAATCTCTCGGTGCTCGAAAACCTCGAGATGGGTGCCACTCCCAAACGCGCGCGTGCGCTGGAGAAGCAGACGCTGGAGCGCGTCTTCGCGATGTTCCCTCGGCTCGCGGAGCGGCGTCGCCAGGCCGCCGGGACGCTGTCGGGCGGCGAGCAGCAGATGGTGGCGATCGGCCGCTGCCTGATGGGACAGCCGCGCCTCATCATGTTCGACGAGCCCTCGCTCGGGCTGGCCCCCACCATCGTGCAGGAAGTGTTCCGCATCGTGCGCCGGCTGAACGAGGAGGGCCTCACCATCCTGCTGGTTGAGCAGAACGTGATGGCGTCGCTTCGCATCGCCGATCGCGGCTACGTGCTGGAGAACGGCCGCATCGAGTTGGAGGGCCGAGGCGCCGACCTGCTGACCAACGACCGCGTCCGGCAGGCCTATCTCGGCCTCTAGCGCGGCGCTGGCCTCCGAGACCGGCGGGCGATATCGAACCGGCGGCGGTATCAGGATACCTCTTTCGGGGGTGCGACTCTCGTTTCGAATGTTTCGTTTGTTTCGTTTATTTCGATCATTCGTCCAGCCCGATTCTTTTTGGCGGCCGGGGCAGGTCTATGAGGCGTTGACGCACGGCTCCGCCCGCTGCAATCCTAGCCGTTTCCGGTACTGACGCTGTCGCGTGCGACGCGGATCGGTCCGGGATGGCGCCGGCTCCTCCCGACGACGGGACGACCGCCCTCCCCGGCAGACCTTGCCCATGGGGAGAAACACCAAGATGAATCGTCGTGACATGCTCAAGGCCGGCATTGCCGCCGGTGCCCTCGGCCTCACGCCACGCCTCGCATCGGCACAGGCCGCCACCTATGCGCCTGTGCCGAAGGGCTGGCGCACCTACGTCCTGACGACCCGGGTCGAGCCGACCGCCGGAGCCACGAAGGCGTGGATCCCGCTGCCGACCTTCGAGGCGCCGGACTGGCAGCGCCCCGGCACCGTCACCTGGACCGGCAATGCCCGCGTCGCCGACCGCGTGCGCGATCCCAAGTATGGCGCGGAGATGCTCCGGGTCGAATGGGCCGCCGACCAGCAGGCGCCCGTCATCGAGATCGTGGCGCAGGTCCAGGCGCAGAACCGATCGGTCGTGCCGGGTCAGGGCAACGCCGCGCCCCTCAGCGAGGCCGAGCGGAAACTGAACCTGATGCCGACCACCTTCCTGCCGACCGACGGCCTCGTGAAGGAAACGGCCGACGGAATCGTGCGCGGCAAGCAGGGCGACCTCGCCAAGGCGCGCGCGATCTACGACTGGGTCGTCGACAACACCTTCCGCAACGCCAAGACGCTGGGCTGCGGGGTCGGCGACATCACCACCATGATCCGCACCGGAAATCTGAACGGCAAGTGCGCCGACCTCAACGCACTCTATGTTGGCCTTGCCCGCTCGGTTGGCCTGCCGGCACGCGACGTCTACGGTATCCGCGTGATGCCGTCGGAATTCGGCTTCAAGGCGCTGGGCGCCGGCTCGGAGGTCGTGTCCAAGGCGCAGCATTGCCGTGCCGAGGTCTGGCTCAGCGGCTCGGGCTGGACGCCGGTCGATCCCGCCGACGTGCGCAAGGTCGTGCTGGAAGAACCGCCGGCCAACCTCGCCATGTCCGACCCGAAGGTGCTTGCGGCCCGACGCGCGCTGTTCGGCTCCTGGGAGGGCAACTGGCTCGCCTATAATGTGGCGCACGATGTGAAGCTGCCGGGCTCCCGGGAGGAGCCGATCGCCTTCCTGATGTATCCCCAGGCGGAGAACCGGTCCGGCTTCCTCGATTCGCTCGACCCGGACAAGTTCAAGTACCGGATCACGGCGCGCGAATTGACGGCCTAGGCCGTTTCGATCCGACGGACGGGGCATTCCGCTCCGTCCCGATCCGCTTTATATCCGGCGGATGAACGCACCCAACGACGCGGCGGCGCAACTGTCGCCGGCCAGACTCGTGCATCGTTACTATCTTGCGATGTCGGTGCCGTTCCTGATCGACGTCGTTTCGGTGTTCGTCTATTCGGCGCTGAACGGCGCCCCGGAAGTCGTGCTCCCCTCGCTTGCAATCACGACGCTGTTCCTCGCCGTCGGCGTCGGACTGGGCGCCTGGCTCCTGATCCGGCCGATCCGGCGCTTCATCGAGGGTCGTGCGGCCTTCGGCGACATAGAGCTCTCTCTGGCACGGCTGCCGCGCCATTCTGCAACGGTGATCGGGGTGATGTACGCCCCGATGGTGGCGCTTCGCCTGCTGTCCCATCGCCTCGAGATCACCTTCGGCGCCACGCTGCAGCAGGTCGCCTGGCCGGACGTCATTGCCAACCTGACGGTCGGGACCGGCTTCAACGTGGTCCTCACCTTCTTCGTCGTCGCGGCGTACCTCGATCACCTGTGCGAGGAACTCTTCCGCACGAGGGGCGTCAACATTGCAACGTTCGGCGGCCGTTTCCGCCGCAAGGTGGCCCTCGCCCTCCTGTTCGTGTCCTTCGCAACCATGATTCTGATCGTCGCCGATATGCTGAGCTACAGCGGCGACCGTCTCGTCCGGGAAGCCTCGGCCGATATCACGACCTCGGCGATCGGCACCGTCTTCATGTACTATTGGATTTCGAACGCGCTGACCCGGCCAATCACGCGCCTGGACGGTGGTTTGCGCCGGGTGGCCGACAATGACTATACGGTGCGCCTTCCGGTCACTTCCAATGACGAACTCGGCCATGCCGCCAGCCGCTTCAACGAGATGGTCGAAGGCCTCGCCGAGAAGGCCTATCTGCGCGACACGTTCGGCAAGTATGTCAGCGAGACGGTTGCCGCCTCGATCCTGTCCAATCGTGGCAATACCGGCCGCAGCATCGACACGACGGCCGATGCGACCCTGATGTTTACGGACATCGAGGGATTTACGGGCCTCTCCGAAAGCACGACGCCCGGCGAGGTCGCGGACCTCCTGAACGCCTATCTTCACACCGTCGTCCCGGTGATTCAGCGCCACGGAGGCATCGTGAACAGCTTCATCGGAGACGGGCTGTTCGTGAGCTTCGGCCTGCCGCGGCCGCTGCCGGATCACGCCCGTGCCGCCATCGCGGCCGCGATCGAGATCCAGCAGGCTCTCTCCATGGCCAGGTTCGCCCGTGGCTTCACCCTCCCGACCCGGATCGGCCTCAACACCGGCCCCGTCATCGGCGTGACCATCGGCACCGACAACCGGCTGAGCTACACGCTGCTGGGCGACGCGGTGAACGTGGCCGCGCGGATCGAGCAGCTCAACAAGAAGTTCGGGACGCGCATCCTCGCCGCCGAGAGCACCGTGGTGGCAGCGGGTGCGCAGGCCTTTTGCGAACGGCTGGGCACGACCGACGTACGCGGCCACCATGACGGCGTCGTCGTCTATCGCGTGGGCCAGCCCCTGTGACCCCGGCGGGAGGCGAGCAACCCGTCGCCACGGCGGCGGAAATCGGTGGCCTGCGGCGGCGCTACTTGCTTCGAGCCGTCTCCGCGGCCGGGGTCGACGTCGCCTTCACCAGTATTTTCGTCGCTTTCGCGGATGCCTGGGCCTATGCGCCACGGTCGATCGCCGTCGGGCTGGTCCTGCTGCTGGGAGTCAACGCGCTGGTCTCTTGGCGGCTTTTCGTGCCCATCGAAGAGTATTTGTGGGGACGGCGCCCGTTCGAGGATGTGGAGCGCCGGATCACGCAACTTCCAATCCTGACGGCTTCGCGTGTCGCGCTGCTTGCGCTGGCGATGGTGGGATTCCGGGTGACGGCTCCGTATCTCTGGCCGGATGAAACCGTGCGTGCCCTGCCCAGCCAGACGCTGGCCGATACCGTGGCGCTCTTGCTCATGCTGCCACTCTTCTATTTCACCTATATCTACTTCGTCATAAGCGACTATCTGGGCGACCTCTGCGGCTTCATCTTCGAGCGCACCGGCAGGAACCTGTCGCTGTTCTTCGGCCGCTACCGCCTGAAGCTCGGCATCGCCCTGCTCGTCATCTCGCTCGCACCGATGACGGCTGTCGTCATCGACCTCGTGAGTTATGACGGCGTGAAGGTGCAGTTCGAGATCGCGACCGACGTCGCCATCGCGCTGATGGGCGTCGCCGTCTCGGTCTATTTCATCTGGCGATCTCTGCTGCGTCCCATCCGCATCCTGTCCCGTGCCATGTCTACCGTGGCCCGCGGAGACATGTCCGTAAGAGTTCCCGTGACCTCGAACGACGAAGTCGGCGAGTTGACCGGCCAGTTCAACACGATGGTCGAGGGGCTACGCGAACGCGAGCAGATCCGCGAAACGTTCGGCCGTTATGTCGACGAGAGCGTGGCCTCGACCATCCTGCAGCGCGGCGGCAACGGCGTGCTGGCCGGCGAGACCCGCGAGGCAACGATCCTGTTCACGGACGTGTCGGGCTTCACGACGATCGCCGAGAAAATACCGCCGGACCAGCTCTTCGGCGCCCTCAACGAGTATCTCGAGACGGTGCTTGCTCCCATTCGCGCCCATGGCGGCGTGGTGAACACCTTCATCGGCGACGGGCTGTTCGCCTCCTTCAACATGCCGCTCGCCTGTCCGGGCCACGCTTCGGCCGCGATTCGCGCCGCCATCGACATCCAGCGCGCCGTCGCCGGCCGCTGTTTCGGCGAAGCGAAGGTCCCCTTCGTCACCCGCATCGGCATCAGTACCGGCGCGGTCATCGGGGGCTCGATCGGCGCCGGACAGCGGCTGAGCTTCACGTTGCTAGGCGACACGGTGAACCTTGCCGCCCGGCTTGAGAAGTTGAACAAGGACCACGGCACGAGCATTCTCCTCGCGGAGACGACGCGCGCGGGCTGCGGAACGGAGTTCGTGTTCAAGCCGCTTGGTAGCACGGCCGTTCGCGGCCGGAGCGGGTCGGTCGCCATCTTCACCGTCGATACTGTCTGAGGTCCGCCGTCCATGAACTCGTCTGCCCTGTCACCGGATCAGCTCGAGCTGCAGGCCCGCGCCCGCGAACTGGCGGCCGGCCCCGTCACCGACCGGGCCGCCGAGGTCGACCGCACCGAGCAGTACCCGTGGGACAATGTTGAGCTGCTGAAGGACGCCAAACTCATTGGCATGACGATTCCCACGCAGTATGGCGGCCAGGGCAAGGGCTGGCTCGACGCCGTGCTCGCCATCGAGGCGTTGTCCTCGGCCTGTGCCGTCACCGGCCGCATCGCCGTCGAGACCAACATGGGCGCGATCAGCGCGGTCATGGCCTACGGCTCGGAAGAGCAGAAGAAAATGGCCGCCGACATGGTGCTGGCCGGCGACAAGCCCGCCATCTGCATCACCGAGCCCGATGCCGGCTCCGACGCCAACGGCATGACCACGCGCGCCGACAAGAAGGGCAACCGCTACGTCCTGAACGGCCGCAAGCACTGGATCACCGGCGGCGGCGTCTCGCGCCTGCACCTGATCTTCGCCAAGGTCTACGACGAGAAGGGCACATTCGAGGGCATCGGCGGCTTTCTCGCCATCCGCGACGAGACCAAGGGCCTCAAGATCACCAAGCGCGAGCCGACCATGGGCCTGCGTGGCATCCCCGAAGCGGTGATCGATCTCGAGGACATGGACGTGCCGCCGTCGGCGCTGGTGATCCCGCCGCGCGGCCTGAAGAAGGGCTTCGCCGACCTGATGACCGCCTACAACAGCCAGCGGGTCGGCGCCGCCACCGTGGCGCTCGGCATCGCCGACGGCGCCTATCGGCTGGCGCTCGACTGGTCGGAGACGCGCCACCAGTTCGGCCGGCCGATCAACGAGTTCCAGGGCCTGCAATGGAAGCTCGCGGACATGTCGATCAAGCTCTCGGCGTCCCGCGCGCTGGTCTACAACGCCGCGCGCTCGGGTGAAGGCGGCTTCCCCGACATGCTGATGGCCGCGCAGGCCAAGGTGTTCACGTCGGAGAGCGCCATCCAGATCGTGAACGAAGCGCTGCAGTTCTTCGGCGCCCGCGGCTACAGCCGCGAACTGCCGCTCGAACGCATGGTCCGTGACGTCCGCATGTTCACCATCGGCGGCGGCACCGCGGAAGTGCTGCGCAACGTCGTGGCGGGCGCGCTGCTGAAGAAGAAGCTGCCGCAGACGCGGGATGGCTGGGACAAGGCGTAGCGGAACGTATCAACGGAGCGCGCAACTCCAGTTGCGCTCATGTCATGCGTATCGACAACATATGAGCGCCACTGGAGTGGCGCGCTCCAATGACTAACGCCCGAACCGGTTCCACTTGCCGTCGTTGCCGCGCATCAGGACGAACTCCTGGCCCTTCTTCGCAGTGTCGTCGCGCGGCGTGCAGGCGATCGATATCCACGACTGAAAATCCCAGCGCGCTGAGCAGCTCTCGGTCGCGCAGGGCAACTCGATCTCCGCCTCGGTCGCGAGCCCGTCGCCCGAAGGTGTGTATATCGTCAGCGTGCCGCGCGGTGGCAGCGCCGAACACCCGACCGCCAGGAATCGTGACTTATCCGAGGACCAGACCGGAGTGCCATGGACGACGAACAACCGACCAGTCTTCTTCATGACCAGTGTGTAGTAGAAGTCCTCGTACGCTGGCGTACGGACGACATAGAAGCGGCCGGGATCGTCGAATCTCTCGTAGAGATAGCCATAGCTGCCGTCGCCGTTGAGACAATCCTGTAGTTCGATACTCTCGCCGCCATCGATCGTCAGGCGAAGACGATCGCCCCGACGCGCGACGTTCGGAACGTCCGCCTTGATGCGGCGGGCTTCCTCCGGCCATTCCATGGCCTGATACTCTTCGTAGTCGAAGCCGGAGAGGCCGGCACCAGTACAAACCTTGGGCGCCAGGCCCATCGTCTGCGCGAACGCATGAGTAGGCAGAAGCAAGGCGAAAAGTAACAGCAGCCGAACAATCATGCGGGCGCCCTCACATTGGATGCTTCAGCATCGTCTCCAGACTCACCGATCGCAACGTCGCCTCAGCGATCTCGTCGATCTCGGTCAGGACACGCTGCAGCGCCGCTCCGATCTCCGTGTCTTCGCCCGGCTCCTTGGCGCGGCTGCCCGGCGCGGGTTCGAACAGCGCCACGATGTCCATCAGGGTGAGGCGGCGGCGGTTGCCGGTGAAGCGATACCCGCCGGACGCGCCGCGGCCGCCCTGCACGAATCCGGCGGCAGAAAGAGTGCCCAGTACCTTGGCGAGCGAGTGCGGCGACACGCCGAAGCGTTCGCCGAGTTCGGCGGCGGAGAGCGTACGGGTGGGATCGCGAGCCAATTCCAGCGTCGCGTAGAGGCCGAGCCGCGTCGCCGTTTGGAGCTTCACCGCAGCTCCTTGTCGAGCTGCAGCGACGGGCCGGCTGTCATGCCCTGCGCGCGGAAGAAGGACAGGATCAGATGATCCTTGCGATCGACCAGCGTGCGCACATGGGTGACGCCCTGCGCCTTGAAGCGCGTAGCCAGCGCTTCGAACAGTGCGCTGCCCACGCCCTTCAGGCGCGTTTTCGGATCGACTTGGATGGCGAAGACCCAGCCGGCGGCCGGCTGGCCAAACTCCCAGGCCCGGACCTCGCCGGCGATGAAGCCAGCCAACGCGCCATTGGCTGTCTCGGCCACCAGAAAATGGCGATCCGGCCCCAGCCTTTCCCGCCAGTAATCGGGCTTGTCCGACCCGGTCAGCCGCGCATCGAGCGCCGAAATCGCTTTCAGATCAGTGGCTTGGGCGGGGCGGATGGCGGGCATGTCTGGGGAGAGAATGACCTTGCGGCCGGGAAAGTAAATAGGTAATTCAGTACCGAATTACAGAAATAAGGATGCCAATGGACCCCGCCGCCGCGCCCATCGACTTCCGCACCGAACCCTCGCGCTACAAGCACTGGAAGCTCGCGTTCGAGAACGGCGTCGCCTATCTCACGATGGACGTGAACGAGGATGGCGGGCTGAAGCCCGGCTACAAGCTCAAGCTCAATTCCTACGACCTCGGCGTCGACATCGAACTGGCCGATGCCGTGCAGCGGCTGCGCTTCGAGCATCCCGAGATCGGCGCCGTGGTGATCCGCTCGCAGCGTGACCGCATCTTCTGCTCCGGCGCCAACATCAACATGCTTGGCCTGTCGACCCACGATCACAAGGTCAACTTCTGCAAGTTCACCAACGAGACGCGCCTCGCGATCGAAGACGCCAGCACGCAGTCTGGCCAGACATACATCTGCTCGATCAACGGCATCGCCGCGGGCGGCGGCTACGAGCTGGCGCTGGCCTGCGAGAAGATCCTGCTGGCCGACGACGGATCGAGCGCGGTGTCGCTGCCCGAACTGCCGCTGCTGGCGGTGCTGCCGGGCACCGGCGGGCTCACGCGCCTGGTCGACAAGCGCATGGTGCGCCGCGACCATGCCGACTTCTTCTGCACCACGGCCGAGGGCCTGCGCGGCAAGCGGGCGCGCGAGTGGCGGCTGGTCGACCAGCTGATCCCGCCCTCGAAACTCGTGGAGCAGACGCAGCAGATCGCCGAGGAGATCGCCGCAAAGTCGTCGCGCCCGAAGGACGCCAAGGGCATCGCGCTGCCGACCGTCGAGCGGCAGATCGAGGGCGACACGCTGCGCTACGCCAACCTCACCGTCGAGATCGACCGCGAAGGCCGCTCGGCGAAGTTCCGCCTCAACGGCCCCTCCTCCGCGCCGCCCGACGACGTGCAGGCGGCCGGCGCCGCCTTCTGGCCGCTGGCGCTCGCCCGCGAGTTCGACGATGCGATGATGCATCTGCGGCTCAACGAGACCGAGATCGGCACCTGGGTGCTCACCAGCCAGGGCGATGCCACGCTGGTCGAAGCGTATGACGCCGTACTTGCCCAGAATGCCGACGACTGGCTGGTCCGCGAGATCGTGCTCTACTGGAAGCGCACGCTGAAGCGCCTGGATGTAAGCTCGCGCAGCCTGATCGCGCTGGTCGAACCCGGTTCGTGCTTCACCGGCACCCTGCTCGAGGTCGCGCTGGCCGCCGACCGATCCTACATGCTGGACGGCGTGTTCGAGGGTTCGAACCTGCCGGCCGCCACGGTGCGGCTCACCGAGATGAATTTCGGCCCCTATCCGATGGGCAATGGGCTGACCCGGCTTTCGACGCGCTTCCTCAATGATCCCGGCCACGTCGAAACGCTGAGGGACCAGGCCCGCGAGCCGCTGGACGCCGCCGCAGCCGATGAGGCCGGCCTCGTTACCTTCACGCCCGACGACATCGACTGGGAGGACGAGGTGCGCCTTGCCATCGAGGAACGCGCCGGCTTCTCGCCCGACGGGCTGATCGGCATGGAGGCGAACCTGCGCTTCCCCGGCCCCGAGACGATGGAGACCAAGATCTTCGCGCGCCTGTCGGCCTGGCAAAACTGGATCTTCCAGCGGCCCAACGCGACCGGCCCGGAAGGCGCGCTGAAGCTTTACGGCACGGGCAAGCAGAGCAAGTACGACCGCAAGCGGGCGTGAAATGACCGAACCCACCCGACCTCATCCTGAGGAGCGCTCCACCGGAGCGCGTCTCGAAGGATGTTCAACAGACAAGGTGCTCGTTCCCACCCTTCGAGACGGCGCTTCGCGCCTCCTCAGGGTGAGGTGATCTCCGACAGCAGCATTCCAAGGAGGCAGACATGGCCATCGACTACAGCCAGCTCATTCCCAACAACGTCGATCTCTCCTCGGACCGCCGCCTGCAACGCGCGCTGGAGAACTGGCAGCCGCGCTTCCTCGACTGGTGGAAGGACATGGGCCCCGACGGCACCTCGGCCTTCGACGTCTATCTGCGCACGGCCATCTCCACCGACTCCAACGGCTGGGCGAATTTCGGCTACGTGAAGATGCCGGAATACCGCTGGGGCATCTTCCTGGCCGACCGCGATCCCGAGCGCCAGATCGCCTTCGGCGACAACAAGGGCAAGCCCGCCTGGCAGGACGTGCCCGGCGAAATGCGCTCGACCCTGCGCCGCCTGATCGTGACGCAGGGCGACACCGAGCCGGCCTCGGTCGAGCAGCAGCGGCTGCTTGGCAAGACCGCGCCGTCGCTCTACGACCTGCGCAACCTGTTCCAGATCAACGTCGAGGAAGGCCGCCATCTCTGGGCGATGGTCTACCTGCTGCACGCCTATTTCGGCCGCGACGGCCGCGAAGAAGCCGAGGCGATGCTGGAGCGCCACTCGGGCGATCCCGACAAGCCGCGCATCCTGGGCGCCTTCAACGAGGCGACGCCGGACTGGCTGTCCTTCTTCATGTTCACCTACTTCACCGACCGCGACGGCAAGTACCAACTCGCCTCGCTGGCCGAGTCCGGTTTCGATCCGCTGGCCCGCTCCTGCCGCTTCATGCTGACCGAGGAAGCCCACCACATGTTCGTGGGCGAGACCGGCGTCGGCCGCATCCTCCAGCGCACCTGCGAGCTGATGAAGGAGCACAGGACCGACGACGTGCGCAGCCTGGGCGCCATCGATCTCCCGACCATCCAGAAGTATCTCAACTTCCACTTCTCGGTGTCGCTCGACCTGTTCGGCCAGGAGGCCTCGACCAACGCGGCCAACTACTACACGCAGGGCGTGAAGGGCCGCTTCCTCGAGACCCGCATCGACGACGACCATCTGCTCACCAACGCGACCTACGAGATCGAGACGGTCGAGGATGGCCGCATCGTGAAGAAGGCGGTCCCTGCCCTGCAGGCGCTGAACGAGCGGCTGCGCCAGGACTATATCGACGACTGCGCCAAGGGCGTGCTGCGCTGGAACAAGACCATCGAGCGGGCCGGCATCAACTTCGAGATGACCCTGCCGCATCGCGCCTTTGACCGCCAGATCGGCGCCTTCGCCGGCCTGCGCGTCTCGCCCGAGGGCAAGGTCCTCTCCGAAGCCGAGTGGAATGCCAACAAGGACCGGTGGCTGCCGACCGACGAGGACCGCGCCTACGTCACCTCGCTGATGGGCGCCGCGGTCACGCAGCCCGGTAAGTTCGCCCACTGGATCGCCCCGCCGGCCCGCGGCATCAACAACCAGCCGGCCGACTTCGAATACGTGCGCTTCAACTAGGTTCGGCGACGCCGCCCCGGACTCTCCCTTGAGTTGCGGGGGGCGGACCGAACGAAATATTTGATCCTGCTCAAGGTTTCGCTGTTTCTTCACCAAGACAGCAACTACAGTCAGCGAGCCACTCAACCGTGGATTATCCACTCTTGAAGTCGGCGATTGCTTGCTGACTGCCGAGGGCACATGGATATTCGTGGTTTCGATGGATTGAGCAGGCGCTTGATCGCCTGGCCCGCTGCCGCCCTCCTGTCGGTGGGCTTGCTGGCATCGCCCGCCGCGGCCCAGCGGAGCTGCGAGAGCCTGGGACTCACGGGTGCGGTTTGTGCCCGCTACCAGGCCCAGTACGGCGTGATCAGCCTGTTCGGGACGCCCGCCTACACGGCGCCGAACAACGCCATCTTAAACAACAATCTCGCGATCGAGCAGGGCATCTACCTGAACGCGACCCCCGCCCAGCGCAATCAGGCCATCGCCAACAGCCAGGCCGGCGGTGAGGCACCGCAGCTCGCGCAGTACACCCTCTGGAAGCAGATTTCTCCCGCGAGCGAGATCCAGTCGACGCTGCGGCTGTTCCCTCAGCTCCAGGCCTCCGCGCCCTTGGCGATCGCGCTCACCGAGGCCTTGTCTCCGCTGAAGCCGGTACAGCAAGGTGTCTATCGACAGATCACCGAAACGCTGGGCTCTTCGGACGACTGGGAAAAGCCGATCGGCACGATCCAGGGCTTTGCGGGTCCTGGGCTCAAGGCCAGCTTCACGTCGTACGTGACTGCCTATCAGGGCCTGACGACCCCCTATTACTATCCCCCGCCGGGGCAAGGCGATCCCCGTCCATTCCAGATCAGTAACGTCATCGCCTCTGCTCCCTGGACGACGGGTCAGGCAACCGAAGCTTCCATCCAGGCCCAAGCCGCGATCTGGGGCGAGCCGGGAGGCGGCAGCCGGTATCAGAAGTCCGCATCCTTCCCGAGCGGACATACGCGACGCGCCGAACTGACGGCGCTCCTCTACGCCATGATGATGCCGCAAGCCTATCAGGGCATGATGGTATCGGCGCAGCAGGCCGGTCTCAGCCGCAACATCCTCGGCGTGCACTATCCGCTGGATGTCATCGGCTCGCGAATCGTCAGCTACTACGCGATGACGCAGATGCTGGCCGGTAATCCGGACTATGCGCCGGCCGTATGGGGGCCTGCGACGCTTCCCCAGCACATCGCCGGGCTCTCCCGCGACCTGACGACGAGCCTCAACGAGACCTACGGCAGCGCCGTGACGGCCGTTCCCTACGCATCGTGCGCCTCCAACGTCGCCGGCTGCATCGCCAACGGCACCCTGCCTTCGGCCGCGCAATTCGCGGCGGCCAACACGGCTTTCGCGTTGCAGGCGACGTATGGTTTCCAGCCGGTCGGCCCGACCGACCTGGCCGCCGTCGTTCCGGCCAATGCGGAGCTGCTGATCGCGTCACGCTTTCCCTATCTGAGCAGTGCCCAACGGACCGACATCCTGGCGTCGACCGAGCTGCCCTCCGGCGGTGTGCTCGACGACGGCAGCGGTTGGGTGCGCCTGAACCTGTTCAAGGCCGCCGGCGGCTACGGCGCATTCGCTTCCAATGTGAGCGTGACGCTCGATGCCTCGCTGGGCGGCTTCAACGCGGTCGATATGTGGAGCAACGACATTTCCGGCCCCGGAGGACTGACCAAGGCCGGCACGGGTTTGCTCATCCTGGGCGGCAACAACAGCTATACGGGAGGCACCACGGTCGCCGAGGGAACGCTCGCGCTCTCGGGCACCCTGGTGGGCGATCTCGCGATCCGGGCCGGCGCCGCGTTCGTCAGCGGCGGAGGCTATTCGGTTGCGCCCGGTGCCACGCTGGACAATGCCGGCACGTTCCAGTCGGTCAATGCGAGCCTGCTGAACTTCGGCACCTTCGACAACAGCGGTACCCTGCTCAGCGACCTCGTCAACTCGGGCACGACGACGAATACGGGAACCATAAACGGCAGCGTCTACAATACCGGCAACTTCATCCAGGCCGCGGGCACCTTTGCCAACGGCCGGGCCCTGATCAACAACGGCACCTTCACCGGCAACGTGAACAACACCGGGCTGCTCGGCGGCAATGGGACCTTCGTCGGCACCGTCACCAACAACGGCATCGTTGCGCCCGGCAATTCGATCGGAACGCTGACCGTGAACGGCGCCTATACCCAGGCGGCCGGCAGCAGCTACCAGGTCGAGACCAATGCCGCCGGGCAGGCCGACCGCCTCAACGTCACCGGCGCCCCCGGCACCGCCACCATCGCCGGCGGAACCGTGGCCGTGACCGCAGCCTCGGGCGTGTATGCGCCCAGCACCACCTACACCATCCTCAATGCCAGCGGCGGCGTCACCGGCACCTATGCCGGCGCCAGCAGCCTCTATCCCTTCCTCCTGCCCTCGCTCGCCTACGACGCCAACAACGTCTATCTCACCCTCAAGCCCGGCGGCTTCGGCGCCGGCGGCGCCACCCCCAACCAGTCTGCCGTCGGCCGCGTCCTCGACCAGAGCGTCGCCGGATCGAGCGGTGACTTCGCCACCGTCATCGGCACCATGGCCACCTACAGCCAGGGCCAGGGACAGGCCGCCCTCGACGCCCTCAGCGGCCAGAACTATTCGGGCTTCGGCACCGCCAATCTGGGCAGGGGGCTGCTGTTCATGAACATGATGGGCCAACAGATGAGCCTCGCCCGCGGCGGCGTCGGGAGCGGCACCCGCGTGGCCGTCGCCCAGGCCTGTGACGTGGCCCCCTCGGAGGCCTGTGACGGCGACACCGTCACCCCGTGGAGCCTGTGGGGCGCCGCGCTGGGCGGCACCGGCAGCGTTGCCGGCACTGCCAATGCCGGCACCCTGACCTACAATGCCGGCGGCTTCGCCGCCGGCGCCGACTATCGCTTCGATCCGCGCTTCCTGGCCGGCATCGCCGTCGGCTACGTCGGCGGCAACCAGTGGGCCAGCGGCTTCAGCGGCCAGGGCACGACCAACAGCTACCAGGCCAGTCTCTACGCCTCCTTCACCCAGGGCGCCTTCTATCTCGATGGGCTGGCGGGCTATGGCTACAACGACAACCAGATGACGCGCCAGATCGTGCTGCCCAACCTGTCGGCGCGCCTCGCGCAGGGACGCACCGGCGCCAACCAGTTCCTGGGCCAGCTCGAAGCGGGCTACCGCATCGGGCTCCACGAGCCGACCGCCGCCTCGATCACCCCCTTTGCCCGCTTGCAGGGAACCACCAACAGCCAGTTCGGCTTCACCGAGTCCGGCGCGGGGTCGCTCAATCTCAACGTCGCATCCCAGACCACCGGGTCGGCGCGCAGCGTGCTCGGCGCCGAGTTCGCCGGCGCCTTCGGCGCCGAGGGCCGCGAGAAGCTGGCGCTGCAGCTTCGGCTGGGCTGGGCGCATGAATACGCCGACACGACGCGCCCGGTGACGGCCAGCTTCGCTGGCGCGCCGGGCACCAACTTCACCGTCTTCGGCGCCGCGCCCACGCGCGATGCCGCCACCTTCAGCCTCGCCGCAAACACCGCCGTCGCGCCGGGAACCACGCTCTATGTCCGCTATGACGGCGAGACCGGCAGCGGCACGACCAACCACGTCCTCAATGGCGGTCTCAGGGTGACGTGGTGAGGCGAGGTCCACAGGGGTCAGGCGGACGGAGCGCGTAAATTCCCCGCATTGTGTCCCAACGGTTCGGTCGGGCACTTTATGCGGGCTGAGGTCCAGCCATCACGAGGTCCGCCCGTTGAGTCCCATCCAGTTTGCCGCCGTCGCCTTTGTCTGCATCATGGCCAGCGCGATCGGCGGGGCCCTCATCCGCAGCCGCCTGCCCGAGCATCACGTGAGCGGCGATTCCAAGGACGTGATCAAGCTCTCGATCGCGCTGGTCGCAACCATGTCGGCACTCGTCCTCGCCCTCCTCTTCGCCTCGACCCGCACGTCGTTCGAGCGCAGCAGCAGCCTGGTCAGCCGCATGACGGCCGATATCACCGAACTCGACCGGGTTCTCAGGAACTATGGCCCGGACGCGCAGCCGGTTCG
The DNA here is from genome assembly GCF_965227665.1 of Reyranella sp. GTDB lineage: Bacteria > Pseudomonadota > Alphaproteobacteria > Reyranellales > Reyranellaceae > Reyranella. The sequence continues at coordinate 5,283,731 of NZ_OZ245767.1, read as the reverse complement.
GGACGCCTTGCGCGCCGAGATTCAGCCGATCATCGATTCGATCTGGCGCGAGCAGGCCATTGCGCGCGGCGTCAAGTCCGACGACACCAGGGCACCGGAAGAAGAAGTTCTGTTCATGCTGCAGGATATGCGGCCGACCAACGATCGCCAGCGTGCCCTGCATGCCCGAGCCCTTCAGGTCAGCGCCGACCTCGCCCAGACACAGCTTGCGCTCTTCGCCCAGCCCACGGATTCGATCTCCAACACGTTCCTGATCGTGCTGATCATATGGCTGATGTTCATCTTCGGAATTTTCAGCCTGTCGGCGCCGCCCAATCCGACCCTGTTCGTCGTGATCACGATGTGCATCGTTTCGGCATCGGCCGCCTTCTACCTGATCCTCGAACTCGGCCTGCCCTTCGGCGGTCTGATGCAACTGTCAAGCGAACCGCTGCGGAATGCGCTGAAGTAGGCGGTCGGAGCGCAGCACCGGATATCGCGAGCGGAAGGCCTCGGTCGACCTTTCCCCTGCCCGATCCGTGGCGGAGAAGCAGCCATGTCGGAGGACGGCTGAGCGTCTGCTCGGCTCCATCCTATCGTCCAGCTTCACCCTTGATCCGTTCGATCATGGCTTTGAGACGCGGATCGGATACCGCCGTCGCGTAATAAGGAACGAGCGCCGCGGCAAATCCGTCGTAGTCGATGTCGCTGACGGTCATTACGCCGGCAGCCTCGGCTTCCCGGCGAGCCGCCGCCTCATGTTCGTCCGAGAGCTGCCGATAGAGGGCCACCGAATCGCGCGCGGCCGTCTTCAGGATCGCTCGATCCTCGGGCGAAAGCGTATCCCAGATGCGCTTCGAAAAAAGCAGGACGCTGGGAGGCCTTGAATGTTCCGTCAGACTGAAGTTCTTCGCCACGCTATGGTGCTGCAGGGCGACGAAGGATGACCAGCTCCCATCGGCCAAGTCGATGACACCCGCGCGCATTGCGGCCTCGACGCGGGCCTGGGGCATGGGAACGGGCTGTGCCCCGAGCGCCCGCAGCATCGGTGCCCAGTGGGCGGATGGCTGGACACGGTACCTCAGGCCACGCAAGTCCGCAGGCGACCGGATCGGCCTGTTTCCATAGATGGATTTGGCGCCCCCGTCATAGAAGCAGAGGCCTACGACGCCGGTGGCTTCCAACGAAGCGAGAATCTCTTCACCCACCGGGCCGTCGAGCACCTCTCTCTCGTGTGCGACCGAGCGGAAGATATACGGGAGCGTCGGAACGATTGTGGCCGGCACGGCGCTGTTCAGCGTATTGATATTGAGCCGCGCCATGTCGAGGGTGCCGTTTCGGAGCTGCCCCAGTGTGTAGTTCTCGGATTCCCGGTCGCCGGCCCCCAGATTGGACAGGATGAGACGGCCGCCGCTGCGTTCGCGAATCAGATCGCCCATGTACGCCGTCGCACGTACGGTCGGGTAGCTCGACGGATAGATGTCCGAGGAGATTATATCTCGTGCAAATGTCGGCTGCCCGAAAGTCACGAGAGCGACGATGACGGCGAATACAACGGCACGCATGCACAGTTGCTTTCCAAGCTCTAGGTCGGAAACCGTACAGAGCGCCAAAGGTTCCAAAAACGAATTTGTCAGACAACACTTCTAGCAGAACCGGACGCGTTGCGGCAGCCCCACGCGCACGCGCATGATAATGCGCGTCAGTCTCAAATTGATCGCCGAGCCTCCGTCGCAACCCCTTGGCCGCCGCCTAGTTGCATTGAACCAAAGTGGAGAAAGCGATGAAGACGGTCACCCGGTCATACGACAGCACAGCCCAAGCCCGCGCCGCCGTTGAGGCGATCGAGAAAGCCGGAATCCCTTCATCGGATGTGAGCCTGATCGCGAAGCAACATGAAAGCCGCGCGCAGGACGGCGGCGAGCCCTCCGATAGCGCCACCGGCGCCGGCATCGGCGGCGTGGTGGGCGGCGGCGTCGGCCTGTTGGCGGGCCTGGGGCTCCTGGCGATCCCCGGACTCGGCCCCGTGGTCGCGGCGGGGTGGCTGGCAGCCCTGGCCGTGGGCACCGCGGCGGGAGCCGCCACCGGCGGGCTCATGGGCGCCCTGATCGGCGCCGGCGTCGACGAGGAGGAAGCCGCGGTTCTTTCGGAAGCGGTTCGCCGCGGCGGCGCCCTCGTCACCGTACGTGTCCCTGACGACGAGGTTGGACGCGTTGAAGGCCTGTTGTCCATCCATCGCCCGATGGACCTCGTCGCGCATGCCGAGACCTGGCGAAACGAGCGCGCGCAGACGGTCGACCCGAAGGCACCGTCCTCGGCCCAGACGGAAACCGAGAGCGAACGCAAGCGCCGCGAATGGCGCGACGAGGGGATGGGCAAACAGGCCTGACGGCAGCCTGCTAGAGCAATCCGCCCGCAAGCATGTCGAAGCGGTTACGGATCTCCGACGCGCTCGGCGGCTGATCCGCCTCGAGTTCGGGGAACTCCTTGGCGAGGTCCGCACGATCGAACTCGTCGAGATGGAGGTTTGCCGCCGAATGATCGTCCGGCAGCGCATTGAGTGCGTTGTGCAGATGGAAGAGATGCCAGTGCGTCGGACCGGTGATACCACCGGACTCGATGTGGGCCAGGCGCTCCTTGAACCGCTCGAGCACCCTCTTTCGTTCTTCCGACATGATCGACCTCCTCGCTCATTGCATCTGATGTGTTCCACCATAGTGCAGACGCATGGGGATGAGCAGCGTCAATTCGCAAGTTAACCATACCCAACGCCGCGCTGGGCACGCCGTTGCTCTCATTTTGCAGGAAACTTTCACTGTGGCTTTTGCGTTGATCCGGTACAAACAAAGGAGCCTTCATCATGTATAAGCTCAGTACAGCCTTAGTCATTGGTGGCCTTGCCCTGATGCCGCTGTCGGCCATGGCGCAGGACCTGGCTTCGGCACCGGCCTCGTCGCCGGTCGTCAGGTCTGACCACCTCGTCTTCCTTGGAAGCGATGCGAGCGTCCCTCAATCCGCCATGGATACGGTGCGCTCGGCTGCGGAAGCCGCCAGGGAGACGCCTGTCCGCATCGAGGGGCGCGCGGACTATGCAAACGTGGTGAAGCAGGAGTTGGTCCGCCAGGGTGCACCGGCGAGTTCGATCAGCGTCACACCCGTCACGGCTCAACCCCTTCCGAAGCCCGGCGACGGCGTGGCCGTTCCGACGGACCGGGGCGTGATCCTGAGATTCTAGAACCTCGCTAGCGAACCGAGCCAGCCCGCCCGGTGTTCCGGGCGGGCTTCTGTTGCCACGCTGCCCGAGAGCACAAGGAAAACCCGTCCTGAGTGTGTCAGGACGGGTTCCTGCAGCCCCTCGGGGGAGAGGGACGGCTACGGTGAACCGCCAAAGGCTGCGATGAGACAACGCACAAGCGGATCCATGGTTGCAGACTTACTCGGCGGATACCCTGCCTTCTTGATCGACCGTCAGCACGACCTCCGTCCTGCCTCTCAGGGCGCGGGCCCGCCACGTCCCATCGGGGCCCGCAACGATGTTCTTAACCGACTTGTAGCCATCCGCTTCGATCGCACTCTTGGCGAAGCCTCCACCTTCCACTTCAGCCGGCATCGAGGAAGCCGGCATGGTCGCGGCTGCAGTTTCGGCCGAGGCGGGCAGGATTGCCGCCGGCCTCTCGCGCATCTGCAACGGTACCGGCGCCTGGCGGCCCTCGATCAAAGGCTTCGCAGCCGCTGTGTCGAGAACCGGCCTGGACGCCAGGGGGGTCGTTTCCGACGTCGCCGTCGTTTTCGCGGACGCCTGGAAGGGACCGCCCTCCGGCAACGGAGCCATGACGTGCGCGGTTATGACGGCTGAAATGAGGGCCGCGGAAGCGAGAACAAATACGACGCCTTGCTTCATGGAAAATCCGTTCTGGTTTTGCGGCCTGACAACGCCAGACAGGCCGCAAGCGTTGCGATCCCTTCATACGATCAGTATCGATGGAACTCCTGAATCCTTCCGGGTCCCAACATGGCGCTTCCCTCCGGCATTTCCTTCTCCTCCACGCACGCCGTCCAACTGCCGTCGCGCTTCAACGTCGCGTTGCCGTTCATCGAGCGTCACCTCACGGAAGGTCGCGGCGAGAAGGCCGCCATCCTGACGCGCGAGGAAACCGTGACCTATGGGGAGCTCGCCGAGCGTGTGAACCGGACGGGCAACGCGTTGCTGGCGCTCGGCCTCGAGCCCGGTGATCGACTGCTTATGGTGGTGAAGGACTGCCCGGCCTTCTTCTATCTCTTCTGGGGAGCCATCAAGGCGGGCGTCGTGCCGGTACCTCCCAACACGCTCCTGCGGGCTTCCGACTACGCCTACATGTTCGAAGATTCGGGATGTCGTCTGGTGGTCTATTCTTCCGAGTTCAGCGGTGAAATCGAGCCGGCCCTGAAACAGCTCGAGCAAAAGGCGCCGCGGGCCATGACGGTCGATTCGTTCCTGGCCGAAATGGCGAAGGCCCCTCCTCGCCTGGAAGCCCGGCTCGCCGCGCCGGACGACGATTGCTTCTGGCTCTATTCGTCGGGCTCGACCGGAAGGCCCAAGGGCGCCGTCCATGCCCATCGCGACATGGTCGTCACCAGCGAACTCTATGGCGTCCGCGTACTGGGCGTGACCGACCGGGACATCTGCTACTCCGCCGCCAAGCTCTTCTTCGCCTATGGCCTGGGCAACGGCATGACCTTTCCGCTGTGGGTTGGCGGCACCGCTGTCCTCGACGACCGTCGCCCGACTCCGGAGACGACCTTCTCCAACATCGAGACCTTCAGGCCGACGATCTTCTTCGGCGTGCCGACACTCTATGCCGCCCAGCTCGCCGCCCTCGAAATCGGGAAACGCGACCTTTCCAGCCTGCGGGCCTGCGTCTCGGCGGGCGAGGCGCTCCCCGGCGACATGTTCCGCCGCTGGAAGGAGCAGACCGGGACGGTCATCCTGGACGGCATCGGATCGACCGAGGCGCTGCACATCTTCATCAGCAACCGACTCGACGACTTCCGGGCGGGCACCAGCGGCAAGCCGGTGCCGGGTTACGAGGTCCGCATCCTCGACGAGAACGGGGATCCGGTCGCGAAGGGCGAGAGCGGTCGCCTGTGGATCAAGGCGGAATCGGCCGCGAAGTATTACTGGAACAAGCCGGAGAAGACGGCCGAAACCATGGTGAACGGCTGGCTGAACACCGGCGACACCTATCGCGAGGACGAGGACGGTTACTTCATCTACGAGGGCCGCAGCGACGACATGCTGAAGGTCGGCGGCATCTGGTGCTCGCCGGTCGAAATCGAAAACTGTCTGGTAGGCCACCCTGCGATCCTCGAAGCGGCCGTCATCGGCCATGCCGATGAGCAGGGACTGATAAAGCCCCGGGCGATCGTGGTATTGAAGCAGCCGGGCGACGCCGGCGCGGCCCTCACCGACGCGCTGATGGCTCACTGCAAGAAGACCCTGGCGCCGTACAAATATCCGCGCTGGGTGGAGTATGTACCGGAGCTGCCCAAGACCGCGACCGGCAAGATCCAGCGCTTCAAGCTGCGGGGTTAGTCAGCATGACGAAGGACAGCACCTCACAACCCTGCTTCTTCATTTCGATCTAGTGGACGACGCCCCCCAGATTCGACCGTTCAACGAAGCCGATCTCGAGGCCTGCTATGCGATCTCGCTGGCGACCGGTCATGCCGGCGGCGATGCCTCGCACCTCTATCGCGATCCGAAGATGATGGGGCACATCTATATTGCGCCCTATGCCCTGCTCGAACCCGGCCTCACCTGGATCGTAGCGGATCGCGACGGCGTTGCGGGCTTCGTCGCCGGTGTCGTCGACACAGCCACCTGGGAAGAGAGACTGGAGCACGACTGGTGGCCGCCACTGCGGCGGCACTACGCCGATCCGGTGGACGTACCTCCCGACAGGCAGACCGCAGACCAGCGCCGCGCGTCGATGATTCACCATCCTGTCTCGACGCCGGTCGAGATCGCGACGCGCTATCCCGCGCATCTGCATCTGAACCTGCTGCCCCGATTGCGGCGCCGGGGCGCGGGCTCGTTGCTTCTTGGAATCTGGTTATCCGCGGCCCGCGCGCGCGGCGCACGATCGTTTCACGTCGGCGTCAACCGCCTGAACGCGGGCGCATGTCGCTTCTGGTCCAGGCACGGCTTCTCAACCCTCGCGCCCGAAGCCGGCGTTGAAGGCCGGACCTGCTGGATGGGATGGGACGCTCTGCCAGCCAATCAAGTTATTGTGTAAGGCCGAGCGCCTGACGCGCCACTTTTTTGTCCCGGCTTCGTGGAAGCATGAGGATCGATGGTTCTTGCGAAGAAGTCCGAGACGCCCGGCTGGCCGATCGCGCGGCTGCTGCCGGCGTTGATGGTCGGGCTGGTTTTCGTTTCCATCGCGCCGGTGATCCTCGTCGCCTGGCTCGCCGCGCAGAGCAACCTCGACGCCTCCTCCCTGCAGCGCGCCGAAGTGACGATCGACCTGATCGAGCGCCGACTCGAGGCGCATCTCAGGCCCGTGCAGAACCAGCTCACCTATCTCAGCGAGGCCATCGCCCGCGGCGAGATCGATTTCGACGACCGCGAGCAGTGGCGCATCTTCGCGCTGGGCACGCTGGCGGCGGTGCCGCAGACCGTCGGCTTCGTCGTGCTGCCGGTCGAGGGCGAGCCCACGCGCTTCGTCCGCGCCGACCGCACCATGCGGCCGGAGCGGCGTGAGAACGTGCGCGGGGCCGAGGCGCTGCTGGCGCGAGCGCGCACCATGGACGGTCCCGGCTGGGGTGAGCCCGTCTGGTCGTTCGTCGTCGGCGAGCCGATCCTGCCGATCATCGTGCCGGTCCATGTCCGCGGTGAGTTTCGCGGCGTCATCGGCGCGGCGATCGGCACGACCGACCTGTCGCGCTTCCTCAAGGAGATCGAGCTCACCGGCGAGCGCACGCCGTTCATCCTGGCCGGCCGGAACGAGGTGCTGGCCCATCCCAAGCTCGCAAAGACCCTGAACGGCGACGCCCGCGCGCAGACGCGTCTGGTGTCCCTGGACGAAGTCGGCGACCCCGTGCTCGCCTCCATCTGGGCACCCGATCCCAATCCGCTGTCCTGGGATCGGTCCGATGCGCGCGTCGACGGCCATTGGAACTGGGTCGGAGAGCGCTCCTTCGCCTGGATACGGCGCAGCGTCGAGGCGTATGCGCCGGCCGAGCTGATCGTGGGCTACCACGAGGCCGGCCGCGAATCGGCCTGGGCGCGCTGGATCGTGCGCGGCATCCTGATCGCCGGCGGCCTGCTGATGATCCTCACCGGGCTGGCCGCCATCCTTCTCGGCCGGCGCCTCGCTGAGCCCATCCTGGCGCTGGCCGGGGCGGCGAGCGCCGTGGAGCGGCTCGAGTTCGACAACGTCCCCGCCCTGCCCCGCAGCCGCGTGCGCGAGATCAGCCGGGCGAACCATGCCTTCGTGCGCATGGCCCGCGGCCTCGAACTGTCGGCGACCTACCTGCCGCGCGCGCTGGTCGCCCGCCTGACCACGCAGCAGGGCAACCTGCCGGTGAATGAGGATCGTGCCGTCACGATCCTGTTCAGCGACCTCGAAGGTTATGCCTCCTATTCCCGCGGTCGGCCGGCCGCCGAGACGGCGGCCTACCTGAACGCGCTCCTGTCGCGCATCGGCCCGGCGATCGAGGCGAGCGGCGGCACCATCGACAAGTATATCGGCGACGGGTTGATGGCCTTCTGGGGGGCACCCGACTCCATCCCCGACCATGCGCGGATCGCCTGCCAGGGCGCGCTGGCCGTCGCCAAGGAGGTCGAGGCCTTCAACCGGGAGCGCCGGGCGCAAGGACTGCACGCCTGCCGCATGCGCATCGGCCTGCACACCGGCACGGTGCTGGTCGGCAATATCGGCTTCGCCGGGCGGGTCGACTATACGGCCATCGGCGAGGCGGTGAACGTGGCCTCCCGCCTCGAGCAGTTCGGCCGCAGCGCGCCGCGCGAGGGCGAGGTCACGATCGTGGCAAGCGCGACCTGCCGTGAGGCCGCCGGTGCCGGTTTTGCCTGGGCAATTCTCGACGGCGCGCCGGCCGACGTCGCCGCCACGGCCGCCCTGCCGCTCGCCACCCTCAGGGCATCGACGACCGTCCATTAAGCGATTGTTGGACCCTGCGTTTTCCGCTTTTATAGCCGCCAAGGGAAAACAGGGAGCGACGGCTCATGAAGAACAAATTGTTGGGGTCCGCGGCACTTGCGGCAGTGATGGCGTTCGGCCTGCCGGCGATGGCGCAGAGCCCGATCAAGGTGGGTTTCGTCAGCACGTTTTCGGGCCCGCAGGCGGCGATCGGCGAGGACATGCGCCGCTCGGTCGAACTCGCCAAGGAGCATCTCGGCGGCAAGATGGGCGGCAAGCCCTTCGAGATCATCTACGAAGACGACCAGTTCAAGCCGGATGTCGGCAAGGCGCGTTCCGAGAAGCTCGTCCAGCAGGACAAGGTGAATTTCATCGCCGGCTACATCTGGTCGAACGTGCTGCTGGCCTCCTACAAGCCGGTGGTCGACGAGGGCGACACGATCCTGATTTCGGCCAATGCCGGCCCGTCGCAGATCGCGGGCGAGCTCTGCAACAAGAACTTCTTCTCGACCTCCTGGCAGAACGACCAGACGCCGATGGCGATGGGCGAATATCTCAACACCAAGGGCGTGAAGAGCCTCTACCTGGTCGGTCCCAACTACGCCGCCGGCAAGGACATGCTGGCGGGCGTCAAGCGCACCTACAAGGGCAAGATCGTCAGCGAGGACTTCACCAAGTGGCCCGACCAGCTCGACTTCTCGGCGGAGATGACGAAGATCGCCGCCGCCAAGCCGGACGGCATCTTCATCTTCTACCCCGGCGCGCACGGCGTTCAGTTCGTGAAGCAGTGGGCGCAGTCGGGCCTCAACAAGACCGTGCCGCTCTACCAGGTGTTCTCGATCGATGCGATCACCCTGCCGCAGCAGGGCGACCTCGCGCTGGGCACGCTCGGCGCCCAGGAATGGGTCAACGACCTGCCGAACGAGGCCAACAAGAAGTACGTCGAGGACTTCAAGAAGAAGCACGGCACCTATCCGTCCTACTACGGCGCCCAGAGCTACGACGCGATCATGCTGATGGCCTCGGCCGCCGAGGCGCTAAAGGGTGACCTTTCGAACAAGGACAAGGTCCGCGCCGAGATGAAGAAGGCCAACTTCAAGTCGGTTCGCGGCGACTTCAAGTTCGGCAACAACAACTTCCCGATCGAGAACTTCTACATCCAGGAAACGGTCAAGGACCCCCAGGGCATGATGACGGTGAAGACTATCGCCACCGCCGTGAAGGACGCGGTCGATCCCTTCGCCGCCAAGTGCCCGATGAAGTGAGAGTCTGGTCGCAACTGTCGACGGGAGCGCGGCAACGCGCTCCCGTTTCGTTTGAGAGCGTGACGGAATAGATGGAATATCTGCTGCTCCAGGTGTTGAACGGCGTGCAGCTCGGCCTGCTGATGTTCCTGCTCGCCGCCGGCCTGACCCTGACGCTGGGCATCATGGACCTCGTCAACCTGGCGCAC